>JBAZYO010000012.1 GCA_041659285.1 Vicinamibacterales bacterium
GTCTTTAGCGCAGAAGGCAGGTGACTGGCCTTTCAATCGAAGACTGAATATCTAGCTGTCCGGCTAACGCCCTGCCGCTCAGCCGCGAGCGGCGGGTACGTTCACGCGAAGGAGTCTAATCCAACTGCCGCTCGTCGGCTGCAGCGGCTGGTTAGGCAGTGCAACTCAGAGGCAATAGACTTCGAATGCTGTTTTTGGAAGGCGCTGGACCTCACGACGTTGTCGGTACACAGACAAGATGTCTTGAACCAGCTGAAAGAAGCGACGGCCCTCATCGGTCATCGACGGGCTGGAATGGTGGAACGAGACTGTATGAGTCTTTCCACCGAGCCGCACCTGCAGTCGATACTCAGCCGAGGGTGAGGTGACAGTAATCATGCCGTCAACTACTGGGGGACGTATTTCCACTGGCATATCGAAGAACTTAGCGGCCATCACTAGGTCGAAGAGCGTCTGCCGCTCAGAGTGCGACAACTTGACCTTGGCCGATTTGCGGCCGTCAGGAGCAACCCGAGTGTAACGGCTCTGAGTGGTGTCAACCTCTTCGAAGCTACACACTCCAGACAGAAGTTGAAATCCAAAATCTGATGGAGGCTTCGTCGCCTGAAGTGTGCCGAAGGAGACAAGCGCCGCCACGACAAATTGCTGGATCATGAAACCACTCAAGGCCAAGTTATCGCACGCGGAGCTCCCAGCCAAGACAGGCCGGCAAAGGCTCAAGTGTCGAGCGATTCTCCTGCAGAACATCTGCCACGCAATCTGAGACGAGCATGCCGCAGCCCTTCAGATTCTGGCTCGGCTTGGCCCCGCATTTGGCCCACAAGACTTCCCATGTTAAGCACTGAGTGGTTTCGACGATCCAATTCGGAAACGTGTGCCACGAGTACGGATACCACGCCAGGAAGGGAATGTTGTGTTCTCTGAGAAACATGCATGTGCCTGCGAGCAGCTGCCATTCTCGTTCCCGATCCTCAAACGGGGGATCGAGAAACACCAGCGTCGGGGCAGCGGTATTAATGGCTAGGTCAAACCCGTCGGACCTGCGGAAATTCACCTGAACGTTCTCCCCGAGAGGAGAAGACTTCCACTGCTCGTGGGCCTTCGCTACCGCATCCGACGTGTCCGCTAGTTCCACGCCGACGGTCTTGCCGCGCTCGGCAAATCGCTTGGCGACAAGCACCCAACTCGCCGGATACTCCTGTCGCCCTAGCCACGGCGTAACTGCGGCTCGGTATTCCGACTGGCAGGCTGATGACGCGACTACGCGACCGGCGCCTCGTTGCCACTCGCCGCCATCTTCCAGCTTGTGCACCGGTGCACCTGAATGTGATTCAACGTAGAGCACGCTACCGTCGACCTGGATCGCACCGGCAACGGCAAGCAACACAGCGTGCTTCCAAACGTCTCCTTGGTTGCCCGCCTTACGAGAGTGGCTGTATCGCATTCCGTTTGGATCCGAAGATTGCCCGCCTAACGCCTTGCCGCTCAACCGCGAGCGGGCGGTTTCAGCAATCTGTGGTGTCAGAACTCCCCGCCGCTCGTCGGTTGCAGCGGCTTGTTGGGCGGCGTGTTAGGCGACCCGTTTTGCACTGGCCCTTCGCCAATCTTGACGACGTTGACGACGAAGCTAAGCGTCGCTTCGCCGGCGTGTCCGGTAACTTCCCAGCACCCGGGAGTTGGAAAGATCAAACTAGTCGCCTGAAATCCAGGCGCACTCGGACTGTACCCAGCTGGGATGTGAGTTCGCAAAGGCGGTGCAGCTTCATCCAACCGACGTCCTTCGATGATCAACGGACCTTCAACTCCCCGCCACCACGGAAACTTCATTTGAAGCGAACCGTCTCTGAGGACGAATCCCGATCCTCCCGGCCGAAACACAACAGTTCCCTCGGGCCACAGCGCAGTCCATAGACCTTTATTGCCGTGGTGCGTTCGTGAAGGTTTCTCACCCGGCGGCGTCAACCCGTTCGGAACGGTGACTTGACAAACGTTCTGAACCGCTGCAGGGGCTGACTGCGTGGCTGAGGGCCTTGCTTGCGGGGGGAAAGCGAACAGGACAACTGGCAATATCAACGCTGTCGTCCCGATGGCTCGTGATGATGACTTCAGCATGATCTCCTCCTTCCGAGACGATCCACAGCCACGTCCACATGTCGATTGAACAAATCCTACCGTCTTCGTCCGGCCCAACCGTGCCGCTTCAGCCGCGGCGGCCCACCATTTCACTGCCCGCCGTCGGCTGCAAGCGGTTGTTGGGCGGCACTGTGCGCTAGAGATGGCTTTCGAGCCTTGATGATGAACGTGGTCGGCATGACGCTTGCGCGAGGAACAGAATACCAGCGTGCAGGGTCAGCGTTCGTCTCCGTTGCCAGCGATGAATTCAGCGGTGTTTCCACCAGCGCCTCGATCTGCAGGCCCGCTTCGATGATCTGTCCGACGAATGTACCGAGCGTTCGACGTTGGATCACGATCGGCACCCCCTTCCACGACGCGTGTTCGCGAGGACCTTCAGGGAAATAGGGATCCGAGATGGCGTACTGCGCTCCGTTCCACTCCATGCAGCTGTACACCGGGTGCTCTCCGCTCAGAAGGACGTACCCGCCCGGCCGCAAGTAGCGAGCCACAAGCCCCATCGTGGCCGGAAGGTCGACCGTCCAACCCAAGCCATAAATCGAAAACACCAGATCGAAGTGGGCAGGCGGGATCCCTGGATCCACCTCCATTGGCGATTCCACAAGGTGAATCCTTGGCGCGAACGGACGTAGCGTCTCCGTCGCGAACGCGATTTGGACGGGAGAGAGGTCGAGGCCCCAGAGTTCCCGTGCGCCTCGCTCGGCGAGGTACCGAAGTGAGTGCCCGCTCCCGCATCCCAGCTCCAGGGCGCACACCCCGTCCGTCTCGTCCAGCAGTCGAAGTGTGTCCTCGGTCGGGGCCAGAGGCCCGTACTCCGGCAGCGCTGTGGCTCCGTGGAACGATGGCGCAACGTGATTCCAACCGGCTCGATTTGTCGAGAGGACTCGATCCAGTTCTATCGTGCGTGCGTCACTCATTCTCTGTCCGCCCAACGACCGACCTGCCGCTCAGCCGCGAGCGGCCGGCGCGGTCATGCGAAGGAGTCTAAACCATCCGCCGCTCGTCGGCTGCAGCGGCTTGTTAGGCGGCCACACACTAGCAATCATGAGTTGTGACGTGCGCGACGATGTTCGACTCTCCCCACCAAGCGGAATCTGATCGAGATCTTTTCCAGCCCGGCTTGAGGCGCACGACAAACCCGCCCACCCTGGCTCGCGATGGGATCCCGAGACTCTCGACCAAATCATCGGATAACGACCAGGTGACATTGTGGCGGTCGTCACCTTCGATCTTCGCAATCCAACCGCTCTGTGCAGAAGCGCCGACGACACTCGGACCACAAAACCCGATTGAAAGGCTTCGCAGGCGGCCGACTTTAGCGTTAGCCAAGTTACTGACCGAGACCCGCATGATGCGCTCGGAGCCTGCCTGGACGCATGACGCGTAAATCCGAGCCCCTTCGATAGAGGAAATGAGCACTTCGTCTTGGCAGTCGCGATCCGAAAGGTCGAATGCTGGCTCCTGCCCTGAGGGCATCGATGACAAATGGAGGACGAGCACCAAAAGTGTGAAGTAGCGCATCTGGTTTGTCCGCCTAACGCCTACGAATGAGCCGCGCGCGAACCGGAGCCAGCGCGCGACGGCTCCATTCGTTTGTTAGGCTCCGCGCGGTTCATTCGAGTTGTCCCGATGCGTATCGAACGGCCGCGGTGGCGCAATCGTATACCCACACTCGCCGAAAAGGGGACGACGATTGTTCTGCTAAGAAAGCCCTCAAGTCAGGTAGCCACATCGCCTCGTGGCCCTCGGGTTGGAGCTCGTAATAAGCCAAGAGCTGTATCTGGTGCTGGGTTGTGTACGACTTGGCCCATTTATCCCGCACCGCGTCGACTGCGGGATTGGACAGAGATCCGACCGCGTCGACATCGAAACACGGACCCGACAAATTGAGTCTGGCGATTCGCACGGACGATACCGCTGGCGGGAACGACTGCCCGGCGACCTTCCGACATTCGCCTTCGAAGGCGCGGTCGAGGTCGCCAAGCCAATGGAGTACGAGATCGATTGAGTTCTGTTTGGCCTTCAGAGTCGCGCCCGGTTCAAAGACGACGTGAACGAGGGCGTCCCCAACTCTTTCCTCGATCCGTGCCCTTCGATCCGGCGGTAGAGCCAAGAATGAGTGCTCGAATCGAGACTTCAGCTTGAGTTGGCTCCAGACGCGCCCGGCGAACTCTTCGTCGATGATCTCCACCATCTCGAATGCGACAGGCTCGGCACCTTCGGCGTGATAGAGAATGTCCGGCTCTGGAGGGCCGCGCTTTTCCCAATGCGCTGCTTCGATCGCCATGCCCGCGGTCTTCGCGAAGGCCTGAAAGATCGCGAGTTCCCTCTTGGCTTGTCGATCTGGCATTGAACTGTCGTCCAGGAGCCTAACGACCTGCCGCTCAGCCGCGAGCGGCGGTCGCGGTCATGCGAAGGAGTCTAAGCCATCGGCCGCTCGTCGGCTGCAGCGGCTGGTTAGCCGGCCCGAAGGGCGTGATGGGCTATTTGGCGTGCCAATACAACCGCTTAAGCAGCAAAGACGCGATGCCCGCCAGCACGACTGCACTCACGACGATGAGGATCGTTATCTTGAACCTGGGCAGATCCCAAGCAACCGGGATCACGAGTTGACTCATACCCACTGTCAAGACCGCTGCAAGTGCGACGGTCTCGACCATCAATCGCCCGAATGTAGGGACCTCTCGTCCCCGCCGCACCAAGAAGGCCGCCATCAAAGCACCGACGAACAGCCCGAATGGAACACTGGCGGCAACGGCCCACGTCGACTCGCCTTCGAGTTCTGGAACGAGAGCAACGACTATCTTGGCAGTTGCGACGGCTGCAACCAATCCAAGCGAAGTGCCCGCGGCGACGGTCTTTAGCGCAGAAGGCAGGTGACTGGCCTTTCAATCGAAGACTGAATATCTAGCTGTCCGGCTAACGACCTGCCGCTCAGCCGCGAGCGGCGGGGTTCATTACTCTAGTGTGTCAGAACTCACTGCCGCTCGTCGGCTGCAGCGGCTGGTTAGCCTGCCGGAGCCTTAGCAGCCACTCACTGACTATGCCAATCATGAGCACTATGATGGCGAACGCGCAATCGATCGCGAAGGCAGCGAGTGACGCTGATATCTGCTCGATCGTACCGATTCGCTCACTGTTGGCCACCTCGTACGCTGACCAGGCGAAACGCAGCGCCACCAAGCCTACGCCAACTGTTAGCACGACACGGAGTCTAGACGGGACCCGCCAAATCCGAGTAGTGAGCCACACCAACGCCGACGCTGCAAGAACGGGCAGGACCATGTACAGGACGGCGAGCACGCGGTGAACCACAAGGGCCTCGGTCCAGTACGCGACTGGTGCCACGGCCAGTGTTGCCGCAAGCGAATAACTCACTGCCGCAATGCCGTATCCCGCCCCTCGCAGGCTATGCTGTCGGTGAACCGTCGCCAACAGAATCGCGATTACACACAGCGGTATACCGGCCGCCAGAACTAACGGCCAAGGTCTGGCCTCAGAACCTCTAGGCACCACAAACGGAAGCAGCGCGCATACAGGAGCAACTGCAAGATAGATCCATTCCGCATTCCACGCTGTTGGTTTCGACATCTGTCAGGCTAACGCGCCAAATGAGCCGCGCGCCGCAGCCCCATGATCGCACGGACGGTCAGGCGCGTCGGCTCCATTTGGATGTTAGGCAGGCGTCATTTTACGGATTTCTGCAAGAGCAAGAGAACAGCATCGCGCTTCCCGGCTTCTCGGATGTACCGGCGAATCGCGTTCTTCTTGAAAAGAACACTAACGCGTGGTTGGGTGATTCCAAGCGTTCGGGCAAGTCTCGCCTGACTGACCCTGCGAAGCTTCTTTGTGGTGATGCGCTTGGCCAACGTGCCTTCGCGGGGCTCGCGATCCGGATAAACAACTTCGTCGATCTCCTGAATGGCGTCCTGTCGCAAGTATCGCTTCAGGCTCTTCCGAAGGTCCTGTCCAATTTTTGGCTTCTGTTTGTTTCCGGGTGGACGCGCTGCTGCGACAACGAGCCCTTCAAGTTGGGCGACGTTCGCAGCTTTGGCGACTAGAAAGAGAGTCATGAGTTCCCAGCTTTCTCCATGACGATCTTTGAGATGCTGGTTCAACCGAGTGGCCAAGTCCGACGCTTTTCCCGAGTAGTACAGCCGCCCTTTCTTGTCGTAGAGGGCGTAGATCCCGTGCGTGACCGCATTGCTTTCGAGAAAGGCAAGGAAGGCAGGACGCTTCTCACCCTCAAGGAGGGCCCGCCGAATGCCGCCCAAATGCCCGGAGATGAGCGAGCCCGCCGACCGTCTGGGTCTTCGTTTCTTCGACATAAGGTCGTTCCGAATTCGAACCGGTGAAACTCCGTCTGGCTAACGCTACGTTTCAGCCGCGGCGGCGGCCTACGATCGGAGCAGCCGCCGACGGCTGCAAACGTTTGTTAGCCAGCTCATTTCAACGCCGCCAAGTAGATCAGCTCCTGCACAACGAAGCGAATATCTCCAGCCAGAGGCGCGATATCACCACGCTGAGCGTTGTACCTTCTACTGTGCGCGGACTTGTCGCCGATATCTTTGAGCTTGGGCATCGCTTGCTTGCAGTTACGGCTCAGGTTCCAGGCGTCCTCCCGGAGGCACGCGTCGATTAGGTCCTTCAGGTATAGGAAATCACCGCTGGCGTTTTGGATCTTGGCGGCGATCCCGTGATGTTCGAACGATTCGATTATCAAGGTTTCCAGCAAACGCCGAATCATTACAGCCGACGAATCGTACCAACCGTTTTCGTAACAACCATTGATCTGGTTCGTGACCCTCTCGATATAGCCTCGCGTCCCTCGCACAATCGAAAATGGCAGAACGAGCTGCTTCTCAGAGCGTCGCCCGTCTTCGGGAGGACCTAGCTGGAGGTCTACGGCCGTCTGAATCGCCCTGGCAGCGTTAAACGCGTTTCGACCAACTGTGCTCATTCACGGTCCCGCCCACCATAGAGATGCTTCGCCATGCTTGCAAAGATCTGATCGATCTGATCAGCCGATGACTCGGGCGCAATGTGAACTTGAATGTCGATGTGAACGGACGGACCGCCTGAGTGCGAGCCGCGAGCTCCCGTGGCACCTGCTGCTGGAGCCGATATGGGCACGTGAAGCGGCTCAGAGGCCAGGTGCAGGTCTGTCTGTGCCGATACCGGGGTGAATTCCGCGAGTTCCGCCAGGCTCTTGAAGGTGCTGACCAGCTTGGAAATTACCTGTCGTCCACCTGTGGAGCTTGTGCTGAAGACGTGCTCAAGGTCAGTCTGACTTCGTTGTGGTGCGTTTGGATAGACCGCAAACAGTTCGGCGTAGCCGTCGCGGATGGCGTCGCCGAGCACTCTCTTGGAATTGGCTCCGCGAAAACTCGACCATTTCGGTGTCGGCACTCCGGTTGCGTCAACGAAACCGATCGTCTTCAGCACACCGAGCATGGATGCGTCGTTGCTGGACGTGAAGCCGATGGACTTCAGCCACTGCACGGTCGCCTTCGACGGCACTCCAACCTCCCGCAGCTTCGCGAACAGCTGTTTCAGCTTGCCTGGTACCGTCGTATAGGTGAAATCGGCCATTCACGTATTCTCCACTTTTCTTGTTGCGTTAGACGGGGATCTTGCAAGGTCGTGCAAGCTTGCGCCGGTCCCCAAAATCCCGGTGCGCTTCGCGCCACGGCTCACCTGATTTGGGCAGTTGTCAGGAAAAATGGCTCCACTCGGGAACCGCTAAGGTAGCCACCGGTCGCGTAACCTCGAACGGCGACTCGCTGTCCCGGTTGCAACGATTCAAGTATGGTGTCCTGCTCGGGAGTGTCAAAGATCGCAATTACGGTCGAAGGGAACAGGGGATCTCCAAGCTGCTTGCCCAACCAGGAACGATCGTCTGCGTTCCCCAGCTTGCCGTACAGGAAGATGACAGGCCCACTAATTGGCGGTGAGTGCTCGACGTGTCGAATCTGTTGGCGGCTGACATTCTCGACTTCGAGACCAAGATCTACCAACGGCCCTTGTAGCAACTCTTGCCGAATAGCCTCGTTGACCAAAGCCGTCCTGCCAGCCATCTTGGCTTCGCAATTGGCCCTGTGTTGCCGAATTGTTTCGCGAAGTTGTTGCCCTGTCATTGCTGCGGAACTCGTTTCGTCTGGCTAACGCCAGCGTTCACCGGCGGCGGCTCATCATGGCACCGGCCGCCGTCCGGTGCAACGCGTGTTAGACGTCACTGTCGTCCAGTCGCGACCAGTCCTTCTTCCATTCCTCAAGGGCGACGTCCGTGCTCGCCTCCCAGTTCAGCGTGAGAGACGTAACAAGGTCAACGACCATGCCTTCGAGATCTGTCAGTACTGAACCCACAACCATTGGGCCTACTATCGTTCCGCCGAGCCCCTGCCCCGCGGTCTCAATGTGGTACCTGTGCCAACGGAAGCGAGACGCGATCAATTCGGAGAAGTAGTCGCGAGGGTTCTCTGCGTCGAAATGTCCGGGTGGATAGAAGGTCGCGAGCGATACGAGAACATCTTCAAGCACCTCGACAACCGAATAGCCAGCCTGCAACATCTCTGCGGTCACGCCGGTGTCGAAGCCCCTCTGGGCAATCTGGTAGGCGCGTCGTCGAAGGGCCGGCAATGTTGAAAACATAGTCTTGCAGCGACAGTGCCGGCGTGACCGTCGGCCGTGATGTGCGGCCCCCTGACACGGTACCTCCCATGACTGAAACGGCGAGAGCGTCTGCCTCATCCCGGCGACGTCGAACGCGTTCAAGCCAATCCGATCGATAGTGGAGAACCTGGGCGGCGTCCAACTTCCTACCGAACCCACCAGTGACCTGCGTGTCGTTGTGGCACAGCAGGCACATGATCGCGAGGTTGGCGGGGTCGTTGTTCGATGGGTCCTCGTCTATGTGATGTATCTGAGTCGGTCGGCCTCTATCGCGACAGACGCAACAGGTCCGATCAGCGGCGAACATCACATCCGCTGCGATCTGTCGCGGTATCGGGATCCGATCCTTTTTGGTCAGGCTCGACCTCTCTTTGTGACGTCTAACGTTGCCGCTTCAGCCGCGGCGCGCGCCAATGATCACACCGCGCGCCGCCGGCTGCAAGCGGGGGTTAGCCCGCTCGTGGGAGTAATGCCGCCACCAAGAAGGACGCGAGAATGACGTCCCTTGCGCTGCCGAGCCCTGCAGCGCCTCAAAGACAGTTCCCGTAACGGCCGCAGGCAATTCCGAACGCCAGGAAGAACCCCATGGCACCAGCAACCACACAGTAGGCGATGATTGCGCTCGTGCGTGACCATAGACGAAACCTACATGCTCGCAGGTTCAGCGCCCCAAGGGCCACGCCGACCAGTAGGCTCCAACCCGAGAGCGAGCCACCTGACATAGCAAACTCGAATCGCAGCAGAATGTAGGGCAATAGAATGCTCCCGGCCGCGAATCGCGCTAAGCGTCCGGGCGTGACACCGGGTGGACGCCCGGCCTGCGGGTACCTGCCGTCAACAAAGTTATAGCCGCAGTCGCACCGAGGGGCATCTGGCACGTTGAAGATCCCGCAATTGGGACACCGCTGTGCGGACGTAGTCATCGTGTCTAGTCGGGCTAACAAGAAGTCGGCTCAACCGCCTACTTCGTTATTCAAACGATAGGCGCAGTGTAGCCCCCGGGTTCATGCCGGTCAACGGCACTGGAACACGGCACTGGAACTTCATGAACCTGAGCTACTCTGCCAATGCGATCACCTCGCTGAAGACGGGGATAGGCCGATCAGCATAGTTCGATATTCCCGCGGCTCGCGGTCGGCATAGCCCAGCTCACCGCCGCCACGGTCCCTGCGCCAGTTGGTCAAAGGGGCTCCGCACGCCACGCCCACCCTGATTGAGCACGTGCGTGTAGATCATGGTCGTACTGACATCGCGATGGCCCAACAACTCCTGAATCGTTCGGATGTCATACCCAGACTCCAGGAGATGGGTGGCAAATGAATGGCGCAGGGAGTGACACGTGGCCGGTCGAGGAATACCGGCCGTCCGCACGGCGTCCTTCACCGCGCGCTGCAGCACCGATTCGTGCAGGTGATGCCGCCGCCGCTCGCCCGTCCCCGCATCCTGGTAGAACCGGGTCGCAGGAAACACCCACTGCCACGCCCACTCGAACGGCGCCGACGGATACTTCGCCCGGAGATTGCCCGGCAGGGCCACCGCGCCCAGGCCGCCAGCCAGGTCTGCCTCGTGCTGCCCCTTGACCCACGTCAAATGATCCCGAAGCGGAGAGTGCAGGGCCGCTGGCAACATCGTCACCCGATCCTTGCCACCCTTACCGTCCCGCACCATCAACTCGCCACGGTCGAAGTTGATGTCCTTGACCCGCAGCTCCGCGCATTCGAGCAGCCGTAACCCCGATCCGTACAACAACGCGGCCATCAGCCACACCACGCCACGGATCTGGGCGAGCAACAGGCCAACCTCGTCACGCGACAACACCACCGGAAGACGAACCGGCCGCTGCGCTCGCACAAGCGTCTCCATTCGGGGTAGCCGCTGGCTCAGGACGGCCTCGTAGAGAAACAGGATCGCGCTCAGCGCCTGATTCTGCGTCGAGGCACTCGCGCCCTTGACGGCCAGGTCCGAGAGAAATGCGGTCACCTCAGCCACGCCCAGTTCACGAGGATGACGCTTGCCATGAAACACGATGTAGCGGCGGGCCCACGCCACATAGGCCTCCGCGGTCCGCGGACTGTAGTGGCGCAGGTGAATGGCTGTCCTGATCTGATCGAACAGCTTGGGAGGCGGTGCGGGCGGCGGGGAAGTTCGTTCGGTCGGCATGGGCCGTACAACTGCTAACGGCATGCCGCCTGAATCAGGCGCGAATCCGCACTGCGTCCGGTCAGATGTCGCAGAAACTGCGATGCTGCGCGACCGAGGGTGTCGCAGAAACGGCGAGGCTCAGGAACGCAGCCGTCCGCGCGATCGCCAGTACAGCCACAGCCCAATCGTAATCGGGCCGCCCACTCCCGCCATCATCTTCAGCTCGAACACTGCCACGCTCGTCACGTCGCCGGTCGGCACGAACGCCGTGACCATGCCGGCGCTGGTGACCAGCGCGCCGACCGCCCCGGCCACGCGCTCGAACGGGCGGGCGGTGTCGAGCGTCAGCAGAACCAGGAAGGTATACACGAACGGCACCAGGTTGATGACCACCGAGGCCCGCAGCAGCACCTGGTAGGCCTCGGCGACGCTCGACCCGGTCAGCGACAACGCGGTGAGCCCGGCCGACAGCAGCGCGCAGGTGATCAACGCAACGTGCGGTGATCCCCAGCGTGGATGCACGCGGCCGAGTGCCGCCGGCAAGGCGCTGTCGAGTCCGGCCACGAACGGGATGCGCGCGGGACCCGCGAACCACGCCGACGTCGCGCCGCCAATCGACAGCGCCATCACGATGGCAATCGGCGCGACCAGCCATTCCGCGCCGGCCGCGTCGGCGCCGCGGGCCACCGCCTGCATCACGCCCTGGATCGAGCCGAGCTCTCCCGACGGCACCAGCGCCAGCAACGCGTCGGTGACCAGCAGGTACGACACGATGGCGATGGTCCCGACGATCACGATGGCGCGCGGAATGTCGCGCTCCGGATGCCGGATCTCATCCGACATGGTCGACGCCAGCTCGATGCCGATGAAGGCAAAGCACATCACGCCCAGCCCGCTCGCCATCTCGAGCACCGAGCCCTCGACGGCGGCCGGCGTCGCGGCCACGCCCTGCCACCGCGCCACCGTGGCCGCCACCACCAGCAGCACCACCGTGACGCCGCTGCCGACGCCGCCGATGTTGTTGATCCACTTGCCGACGCCCATCCCCCGCACATTCGCGGCGGTGATGACCGCCAGCCACCCGAACGCGACCGTCGCCACGAACCACTTGTTGTCGACCAGTCCGGCGCTGCCCGCACCGCCGGCGAAGGCGACCACGCCTGCCAGGTAGACCAGCAGGACGGGCACGTAGAAGAGGTTGTTGGTCCAGTAACACCAGCCGGAGACGAACCCGTGAATGTCGCCGAAGTGGCGGCGGGCCCAGAGATACACGCCGCCTTCTCCCGGATAGCGGCGCGACAGCACGGTCACGGCAATCGCTTCGGGGATGAAGAACGCCGCAAAGGCCACCACCCACAACAGCAGCGTCGCCCGTCCAAAGCCCGCCACCGGCGGCACCGTGTTGACGTTGACGATCGCGACGGTGCCGAGCAGCACGAGGTCCGTCAGCCCCAGCGTGCGCGGGATCCGCGGCGACTCCGGCACTAGGCGAGCAGTTCCCGCACCGCCCGGTGCGCATGGTCGATGGCGGCGTCGGTATAGGAGTAGGCGCCGGCATCGGCGTTGGCGATGGCGATGCGCCCGTGCGGCCGGCGCGCGACCACGCAGGGCTGCTCGCCGCCGTTCACCCAGAAGTCGTCGGCCAGCGAGTTGTACTGGTAGGCGTAGCCGTGCGGCCAGCGGTTCACGGTGATGCCGAGGATGTCGGCCGCCGGGTCGAATCCGCCACCACCGAGCGACCGGCCCAGCTGATCGCGAATGCTGCGTTCGATGGTCGGGAACGAGGTCGACAGCAACTCCACGCGGCCGGCGCGGTGCTGGTCGCGCACCGGCAAGCCCGGCCGGCACGCCGACTTCGACAGGTGCAGCACAACGGGCTCGGCGGGATTAGTCTGATGCTTGTAGCCCCCGAGGCTGACCGGGAAATCCAGGCCGACCGAGGTGTGCCACATCCCGGGCGTCGAGATGCGCTGCACGCCGAGCTTCTGAAACGCGGTCCAGTTCCGGATGAACACGTTGGTATAAACGAGCGGCACCTTGATCGCGTAATCGAGCGCCGCCTTCTGCGCGGCCGGCAGTTCGGGGCACAACGACGGGATCACGGAGTGCCAGCACGCCAGCACCACCGCGCCCGACGTGACCGTCTTGAGGGCACCACCCTGCAGGTAGGCGACCTCGACCCGCTGGCCGCGACCCGCCGCGCCCAGGTGACGCACGCGCATCGCGGGACTGCTCAGGCGAATTCTCACCGGCGACCCGGCGGCATCCAGCTTCGAATAGTCCGCCCTCGCCGTCACCACGTCGTCTGCCGTCGATCCGGGGATCGCGTTGGGCACGAGCCGGCGCGCGAGCAGCCGCGCGACGGTGGCGTTGCCGTCGGGGAAGTGGAAATAGTAGTTCGCCGCTTCCTCGCTCCGGATCGAGTCGTAGTTCTGGCCGGGCCCCGGCCGATCGTCGAGCCCCATGCCGTCGAAGCCCGGAAGGCCCAGGCCGAACGCGTCCTGCGCCGGCACGGCGTCAACGCCAACGCCGAAGAGCCCGTGAGTGCGCGTCTGGTAGAGCCGGGCGACGCCGGCATCGAGCTTCCACAGCCTGGTGAGGAAGTCGGTGTAACTCATCCGCGCCAGACGCGCCTTCTTCTCTGCCGAGCTGAGGCCCGGCATCGGATCGAAGCGCTCGGTGAGCAACCGCTTGAGATCGCGGCGCACGCTGTCGCTGAGCGGCGCGGCCGCCTGGAATGCATCCTCACGCAGGTCGCCGGTGACGAGGCGATCGGCGCCGTAGGTTTCCTTGTCGAAGAAGACCGCCGGCCGCAGACCCAACGACTTATAGAGGCCCGAGTCGAGCACCTTGTCGTAGCGTGCCATGTCGATGCCCAGCTCGGTGATGAGCGCCTTGGACACGGCACTGTACGGCGCCGGGCTGTCGATCGACTGCGTGCCGCCGTAGCCGATGTAGGTGCGGCCGTTATGCGTGAACTCATTGCGCTTGGCGTGGCCGCCGAAGTCGTCGTGATTGTCGAGCAGCAGGACGCGGGCGTCCGGCCGGGCCGTCCGGAAGTAGTGCGCCGCCGCCAGGCCGCTGATGCCCGCGCCGACCACCACGAGGTCGTACTCCTCGCCGGTGGCTTGTGGTGTTGGCGCCGACTTCCAGTAGGCGCCGTCTTTCATCGAATGGAAGGCCTCGAACGAGCCGGCGTGCGACCCGCGCAGGCCGGTCAACGCCGGCGGATAGGCGCCGGCCGGCCCTTGGGCAAGCAGGGTCTCGAAATCCAGGGACATCGATCCGGCCATCGCGCCGCCGACGCCGACCGCCACGCCGTTCAGGAAGTCACGGCGGGTGATCGAAGAGCCCATCCCCAGCTGCCGGTCGTCATTGGTCATGGTGAGCCGCATTGTAGCCGCGTTCATGGTACCGTTCCCCGGTCCGGCGGAGGCGCGGGAGTGCTGACATGTTGAAGTGGATTATCGTGGCGAACATCGTGGTTGGTTTGGCCGGGTGCGCGGGGACGCCAGAGACGCCGCCGGGTGCGCCCTGGCCGACGCAGGCATGGGCGACCTCCTCGCCCGAGGCCGAGGGCCTTGATGGCGCCGCGCTCGCCGCGCTCGACGCCGAATTCGCCTCCAGCGCTCGCGGTCAGATCACCGGCATGCTCGTCGTGCGCAACGGCAAGGTGGTGTTCGACAAATCGTACCGTCACGACTTCGATGGCCTGTTTGCGGGCCGCGATCCGGTGCGCGGTCCGTATAACTACTACGATCCGGACTGGTACCCGCTCTATCAGCACGGCCACCTGCACACGATGCAGTCGGTCAGCAAGAGCGTAACCTCCGCGCTGATTGGGATTGCCATCGGCCGCGGCGAGCTGCCCGGCGTCGACGCGAAGATGATGCCGTACTTCGCCGGCGATTTCCGCGGCACCGGCACCGACCCGCGCCGCAGCGAGCTCACGCTCAAGCACTTGCTCACCATGACGTCCGGCATCAAGTGGGACGAGAGCACCGTGGCCTATACCGACCCGGCCAACAGCTGCGCCGGCATGGAGAAGAGCGACGACTGGATCCAGTTCGTGCTCGATCAGCCCATGGCCGGCGCGCCCGGAGCGTCGTTCGTCTACAGCAGCGGCGCCACCGAGCTGTTGTCGCAGCTGCTCAAGAAGGTCACCGGCAAGCAGGCCGACGAGTACGCGGCCGAGCACCTCTTCACGCCACTCGGCATCACCGACACCTACTGGAAGCGGACGCCCAAGGGGTTGTCCGATACCGAGGGCGGGCTCTACCTGACCGCGCGCGACCTCGCCAAGATCGGTTATCTCTACCTGAACGACGGCGTGTGGGACGGCCGCCGCCTGCTGCCCGAGGGATGGGTCAAGGCCTCAACGACGCCGCTGGTCGACACGCGGCCGGGCCAGGCCCGGTCGCGCAAGTACGGCTATCAGTGGTGGGTGCTCCCGTACGGGGGCGGCTCGCAGTACGCCTACGCCGCGCTCGGCTACGGCGGCCAGCGCTTGATCGTCGTGCCGGAGCACCAGCTGATCGCCGTCTTCACGGGATGGAACATCTACGAGCACGCGGAGTTCGCGCCCTACGACGCACTCGACCGCGTCCTGGCAACCGTCAAGCCGTGACACACATCCTCCATCGCCACCTTCGTGTCACGCCGCCGGTGGCCGTCACCGGACAGGGCGTCTACCTTACGGATGCGTCCGGCCGGCAGTACCTCGATGCTTGCGGCGGCGCCGCCGTGTCGTGTCTCGGCCACGGCCATCCCGCGGTGTCGGCGGCCATGCACGCGCAGATCGATCGCCTGGCCTACGCGCATACCAGCTTCTTCACCTCGGAGCCGGCGGAGGCGCTCGCCGATCAGTTGGCCCGTACCGCACCGGCCGGGATGGATCACGTGTACTTCGTGAGCGGCGGCTCCGAGGCGGTCGAGGCGGCGCTCAAGATGGCCCGCCAGTACTTCGTCGAGATTGGCCAGCCTCAGCGCAGCGTCTTCGTCGCCCGCCGCCAGAGCTATCACGGCAACACGCTCGGCGCGCTGGCGGTTGGCGGCAACGAGGCGCGGCGCCGGCAGTTCGCGCCTCTGCTGATCGACGTCAAGCACGTCGCCCCGTGTTACGCCTACCGCGACCAGCGTGCCGGCGAAGCGCCGGAGGCGTACGGCGCGCGGCTCGCCGCCGAGCTCGACGAGACGATCTCGGCATGTGGCGGCCAGCGGGTCATCGCCTTCGTCGCCGAGACGGTGGGCGGCGCGACCGGCGGCGCGGTGATGCCGGTGCCGGGCTACTTCGAGGCGATCCGCGAGGTGTGCGACCGTCATGGCGTCCTGCTGATCCTCGATGAGGTGATGTGCGGCATGGGCCGCACGGGCACGCTGCACGCGTGCGAGCAGGAGGGCGTCGTCCCCGATTTGATGACGATCGCGAAGGGTCTCGGCGGCGGCTACCAGCCGATCGGCGCCGTGCTGACCCACAAGAGAATCGTCGACGCCATGTCGGCCGGCAGCGGCTTCTTCCAGCACGGCCACACCTACCTCGGCCACCCGGTCGCCTGCGCGGCGGCGCTCGCCGTGCAGCAGGTGATCGAGCGCGACGGGTTGCTCGCCAACGTTCGCGCCCGCGGCCAGTCGTTCGCGGCGCGCCTGGCCAGCCGCTTCGCCGATCATCCGTTCGTGGGAGACATCCGGGGCCGCGGTCTGTTTTACGCGGTCGAACTGGTTCGCGACCGCGGCACCAAGGCGCCCTTCGACCCGGCCGCCAGGCTGCACGCGCAGGTCAAACGCGAATGCATGGCCCGGGGGTTGATGACCTATCCGATGGGCGGCACCATCGACGGCCACGCCGGAGACCACGTCCTGCTCGCGCCGCCGTTCATCGTCGAGGAAGCCCACCTCGAGATCATCGTTGAACGGCTGCACCAGGCCATCGACGCCGCGATCGCGTCAGTCGGTTGAGTCCGGCCCAGGCCGGACTCCACATCGTCAGCTCAGGCCGCCGACCGCCACGAGCTTGGTTTCGAGATATTCCGACAGCCCCTCGCTGCCGCTCTCGTGTCCGAGTCCGCTCTGCTTCCAGCCGCCGAACGGCGCCTCGGTCGCGTGCGGCGCCCATTCGTTGATGCCGACCATGCCGAACTCCAGGGCCTCCGATATCTTCACCGACGCGCGGAGGTCGTTGGTCCAGACGTAGGCGGCCAGGCCGTACGGCGTCCGATTCGCCAGCGCAATGGCTTCGTCCACCTCGTCGAACGGCACGATGGGCATCACCGGCCCGAAGATCTCCTCGCGGAACACCGGCAGGTCCGGCGCCACACCGGACAGCACGGTCGGCTCGAAAAAATATCCGTGCGACAGCGCGGCGGGGACGCGGCCCCCTGAACGAACCTCGGCACCCTGGCCGGCCGCACCGGCAACCAGCGCGGCCACCCGGTCGCGCTGCCGGGCATTGATCAGCGGCCCCACCTGCACGGCCGCATCGAGCCCGCTGCCAAGGCGCAACCCGGCGGCCCGGCGCGCGACGCCGGCGGCAAACGCGTCGGCGACGCTCCGATGCACGAGGAACCGCTGCGGCGCCACGCACACCTGGCCGTTGTTGCGGAACTTGCTGGTAACCGCGCCGGCGGCGACCTGCTCGAGATCGACGTCGGGCAGCACGATCACGGGCGCGTTGCCGCCGAGCTCGAGCGACAGGCGCGTCACCGTTCGCGACGCGCCGTCCATCAGGATCTTGCCGACGCGCACGCTCCCGGTGAAGCTGATCTTGCGGCACGCCGGATGGTCCAGCATCTCCTGCCCCATCGCCTCGGGATCGCCGTTGACGAGATTGAGCACGCCGGCCGGCAGTCCGGCCTCGACCAGCACCTGCGTCATCGCCATCGCGGTCAGCGGCGTGAACTCCGACGGGCGGGCAACCACGGTGCAGCCGGCGGCCAGCGCCGCCGCCCAGGCCCGCGCCGGGTTGTAGGCGGGGAAATTCCAGGCCGTGATCACGCCGACCACGCCAAGCGGCTGCCGCAACACGGTCATCCGCTTGGTGGCGACCCGCGACGGAATCGTCCGCCCGTAGGCGCGCTTCCCTTCTTCGGCGAACCAGTCGAAGAGATCCGCACCGACCAGCCACTCCCCGCGAGCCTGCGCCAACGGCTTTCCGCATTCGAGCACCATCGCATGCGCGGCCTGGTCGGCCACCTCACGCATGCGCGCCGCCGCGCGCTGCAGGATGGCGCCGCGCTCGTACGCCGTGCGGCGGGCCCACTCCGGGAAGGCCCGCGCCGCCGCCTCGATGGCGGCGTGACAGTCGTCACGTCCGCCGAACGGAACCGAACAGATCGCCTCTTCGGTGGCGGGATTGATCACGTCCCAGGTGCCGCCACCGGCCGCACCGGTCCAGGCGCCGTCGATGTGTTGCTGATAGGTGAATGTCATGGTCAGTTATCCCGAGTACGCCTGATGGCCGCCCACCCACGTCTGTGTCACCCGGAGCGCCGTCAGGGCCTCGGGCGGCGTCTCACTCAAGTTGCCCGACAGCACGGCCAGGTCCGCCCACATTCCCTCGTGCAAGCGGCCGCGATTCCCGTCGTCGCCCGACGCGACCGCAGCGCCCCGGGTGTAGGCGTCAAGCGCCTCGTCCAGGGAAATCGCCTGGCCCGGCGCAATCGCGTGGCCATCCTCGTCGCGACGGAGCATCGCCGCCTGGATGCCAAGCAGCGGCGAATCGTTCTCGACCACCGGCGCATCCGACGACAGCGCCACCGTCACGCCCGCGTCCAGCATCTCGCGGACCGGATACGCCCGCGCCAACAGCGCATCCGGCAGATACTGCCGGAAGTTGCGGCCGAGCGCGTGGACGAACACCGTCTGCGGCACCGCGATCACGCCAAGCCGCGCCGCTCGCGCCAGGTGCCCGGCGCCTGGCAGCCCGAAGTGCTCGATGCGGTGACGCAGGGGCCCCCGGCCAAGGGCCTCGTACACGCGCAGCACCTGATCGATGGCGAGGTCACCAATGGCGTGGGTGGCCACGCGCCAGCCCGACTCGTGCGCGTCGCGCGCCAACGCCAGCAGTTCGTCATGCTCGAAACGCAGCACGCCGCGCGTGTCGGCATGGCGGTAGGGCACGCTCAACGCCGCCGTGGCGCCACTCAGGCCGCCGTCGGCGAAGAACTTCACCGTGTCAATGCGCAGGCGATCCGACCCGTGGCGGCGCGCGGGCAGCGGCACCGCGCCCACGCCATCGACCAGGCGCAACGCCATCACGTTGATGCGGCCCGGCAGCCGCCCGTCCTCGTCCATCCGCAAGTAGGTCTCGATCAGCTCCGGCCCGACGCCCGCATCGTTGGTGCTCGTGATGCCCAGCGACAACTGGTGCCGCATCGCCGCGGTGATCATGGCGGCGTAGTCGTCCGCAGTGGGCGGCGGGACCTGACGCAGGACCAGGCCCATGGCCGTTTCGCGCAGCACCCCGGTCGGCTCGCCGTCTTCGCCGCGGTCGATCTCGCCGCCCGGGGGCGGCGCCGTGTTCCGCGTAATGCCGGCCCGCGCCAGGGCCACGCTGTTGCACACGACGATATGCGCGCACGTCCGCATCAGGACGACGGGCCGATCGGAGACGACGGCGTCCAGATCGACGCGCGTCGGCGGGCGGCGATCGGGGAACCGGGCCTCGTTGTAGCCGCGGCCCTGCAGCCAGGCGCCGGGCGGGAGCCGGCCGGCCTGATCGCGCAACCGCGCCGCCAGGCCGGCGAGGCTTTCGACGCCGCGCACGTCGAGCAGCGTCGTCAGCAGATGCCCGATCTTCCAGATGTGCGCGTGGGCGTCGACCAACCCCGGGATCAGGGTCTGCCCGTCCAGATCCACCATGCGCGTGCCGGGCCCCCGCAGCGCCAGCACATCGTGGCCGGCGCCGACGGCCGCGATGCGGCCGCCCGACACCGCGAGCGCCGTCGCGGCCGGGGGCCCGCCGCGCCCCGTCCACAGGACGCCGTTGTGGAAGATCGTCTCGGCCGTGTCCGCGCGCATCACCGGACGCGCGTCAGGATCGGCCGGCGGGCTGAAGCCGATCGGCGCTCGCGGCCGGAGCCGGGACGAGACGCGCCTCGACCTCGGTGAGGGCCTGTTCGATCACGCCGAGGCCTTCGTGCAACTGGTCGTCGGTAATCACCAGCGGCGGCAGGAACCGGATGCCGTTGGTGAAGAGCCCGGCCCGCATGGCGATGACGCCCTTCTGGCACGCCGCCCTGATGATGGCCAGCGTTTCATCCGGCGCCGGCTGCTTCGTGGCACGGTCCTTCACCAGTTCGATCAACATCATCGAGCCAAGTCCCCGCACGTCGCCAATCAGGGGATGACGGCCCTTCCACCCCTCGAGCGTCTCTCGCAGCATCACGCCGATGCGCTCCGCCCGCGCGAGGAAGGCCGGCTGGCGCATCATCTCGATCGCGGTGATCGCGGCGACACAGGTCAGGGGATTGCCGCCGTAGGTGCCGCCCATGCCGCCCACGTGCGTCGCGTCCATGATCTCGGCGCGACCCGTGATGGCGCTCACCGGCATGCCGGCGCCCAGCGACTTGGCGGTCACGATGATGTCGGCGGCAATGCCGTAGTGCTCCAGCGCAAACAGCTTGCCCGTGCGGGCGAAGCCGCACTGCACCTCGTCGGCAATCATCACGATGCCGTGCTGATCGCACAGCTCACGGATGCGGCGCATGACGCGCGGCGGCACCGGGATGAAGCCGCCCTCGCCCTGGACCGGCTCGATGATGATCGCGGCAACTTCGGACGGATCGACCTGTGCCGTGAAGGCGTGCTCGAGCTGATGGATGGTCCAGGTGACGCAGTCGTCCGCGGTCATGCCTTCTGGAGCGCGGTAAGCATTGGGCATCGGCAGGCGGACGATCTCGCCCGCGAACGGGCCCATGCTCTTCTTGAACAGTCCGTACTTGCTCGTGAGGCTCACCGCCAGCAGCGTGCGGCCGTGGTACGCGCCCTCGAAGCAGATGACGCCGGGCCGCCTGGTGTACGCCCGCGCGGCCTTCACGGCGTTCTCCACCGCTTCCGCGCCGCTGTTGGAGAGCAGCGTCTTCTTGGCGAACGCCCCGGGCGTCACCTCGTTGAGCAGTTCGCAGAGCCGGACGTAGGACTCGTAGGTCGCCACGAGCGAGCCCATGTGAATCAGCTTCTGCGCCTCGGCCTGGATCGCCTGGACCACCGGAGGCGGGCAGTGGCCGACGGCCAGCGCGCCGATGCCACCGACAAAATCGATGAAGGTGTTGCCGTCGACGTCGTGCACGAGCGCGCCCTCGGCGCGATCGACGACGACGTCGGTCGCCTTCCCGAGGCCCGTGGGAACCGCCGCCACCCGCCGGGCGAGCAGCGCCTTGCTGCGGGGGCCGGGCACTTCCGTCTTCAGCTGAATCGATGACATCTCTGACTCCTTCACTTGGCCGGCGGGCTCTCCCGGCCGGACTGCGCCCTGCACGTCCCTGGCCGCATCGAGCACGATCAGTACACTGTAATTGTCGCAGATCGGGTCGCTCAAGTAGTCCTTGAGCAGCGCCCGGAACTCGAAACCCACCTTCTGCTGCATGGAGAGCGTCGGGTCGTTGAGCCGGCCGCTCACCAGCCCCTCGTAGTACGACTCGGCGCTCATCTGGTGTTTGACGGCGCCGAAGCCGCTCATCATGCCCGCCGTCACCTGCCCCTTGAGGCCCAGCGCCCAGACCAGCTCCTGGCGCGCGGCGTAGAGCGCCTGCGCCAGGCCCCGTCCGCGATAGTCCGGGTGCACACCAATATCGGCGCCGTACAGCCAGTCGCCGTCCGGCTCGTGCGACGTCAGCCATCCGCCCTGGATGACGTCGGCAAAGGTATGCGTGCGGTCGTTGAAATCGAAATGCAGCCGGATGGTCACCGTGGCCGCCACCACGCGATCGCCGTCAAGCCCGACCAACTGCCCGGCCGGAAACAGCTCGAGGTGCTTGCGGTAGTGGGCGGCCTTGAAGCGCTGATCGTCAGCCAGGGTCGGAAACACCACGCGCTGAAGCGCTTCGAGTTGGCCGGCGTGTTCGGGCTGTGCCGAGGCGACGACAAGACCGTCCGGCAGCACACGGCGATAGGCGCCCATGCTGGCGTGCATCGCGGGAGTATACTGCGCGGTGACACGCCGTGGGCGTGCTGCCGCTCAAAGGTCAAATGCGCCTCACCCACAACGCGATCGCCCGCTACCAGGTGGCGTTCGCCACCCTCTTCGCGCTGACGCTGTCGGCCCAGGCGCCGACGCCCGCCGGCCAGACGATGCTGCGCGAAGTCGATGTGGCGGTGCCGATGCGGGATGCCGTCGTCCTTCGCGCTGATGTCTTGCGTCCGCCCGCTCAGGGACGGTTCCCGACGTTGGTCTATCGCACGCCGTACGGCAAGCATGCGGCGCTTGACGACGAGACGATCTTCAGCCGCGCGGTCGAGCGGGGCTACGCCGTCGTCGTTCAGGACGTGCGCGGCCGTTACCGGTCGGACGGGGAGTTCCGGCCCTACGAGAATGAAGGGCGCGACGGCTTCGACACCATCGAATGGGCCGCCCGCCAGCCGTGGTCAGACGGCAGCGTCGGCACGTTCGGGTTGTCGTATCCAGGCGCCGTGCAATGGCTCGCCGCCGTCGAGGCGCCGCCGCACTTGAAGGCCATGGTCCCGGCCATGACCTTCTCGACCCCTCAGAATTTTTTCTACACTTGGGGCGTCTGGGACATGTCCTGGACCTACTGGATCTGGCAGAACATCGCGCCCGACGTTCGCGTCAGGAAGGGCCTGCCCGGGCCAAGAACTGCAGCCGACGCGCGCAAGGGCTGGGCGGCGTTCGAGCGGAAGATGGAGGGCACGCTGCCGCTCGATCAACTCGAGGAGTTTCGCGACGTCGCGCCCTATTATTTCGATTGGCTGCACCATCCGCCGGACGACCCCTTCTGGAATTTTGCCGAACTGCGCGGCAAGTACTCGCGCACGCAAGCCGCCGTGCTCAACTTGTCTGGATGGCACGACGACAACTACGGGCCGGAGGGAGCCACGACCAACTTCGCCGGCCTGGTGAGCTCGCGTGGCGGGCAACCCACGCGCACGGCCTTGCTGATCGGCCCCTGGGTGCACGGCGTGGACGCCACCGCCCGCACCAAATCGGGCGAACGCGAGTTCGGCACCGCTGCCGCGATTGCCTACGACGAGGTGGTCCTGGACTGGATGGACCGTCACCTGCGCGGTGATCGCCAGGCCGCGCCGCCGGATCCCGCCGTCCGCTACTTCGTGATGGGGGACAACCGGTGGAAGACAGCCGGCGCCTGGCCGCCTCCGGCACGTGCCGTCGCCTATTACCTGTCCGCGCCGCCAGGCCCGGCCCCCCGGCACGGGGCGCTCACGGCGGAACCGCCAACCGGCGCCACGCCGCCCAGCGTGTTCATTGCCGACCCTGACGGCCCCGTGACCAATCCGTACGGCGGGGCCGGCGCGCACGACTATCGGCGGCTCGCCGATCGAAGCGACGTGCTCACCTTCGATTCGGCCCCTCTCGACCGCGATACCGAGGTCACCGGCCCGATCCGTGCCCGCATCTACGTGTCGTGCGATTGCCGCGACACTGACCTGTGGGTCCGCCTGCTCGACGTCGCGCCTGACGGCACCGCCTACAACCTCATGAGCCCCGGACTCGACGTCGTGCGGGCCAGTTATCGGGATCTGGAGAAGGGGCGTCAGCTCCTGGAGCCCGGCGAGATCTACGAGCTGCGTCTCGACCACCTGGTCACCAGCAACCTGTTCAAGCGCGGGCATCGCGTCCGCGCCCAGGTCTCGGCGAGTTTCTTTCCCAACTTTTCCCGCAACCTGCACACGGGAGATCTCGAGACCGTGTCGGCGCGGCGGCAACGCGCCACCATTCGCGTCCATCACGGCGGCGCGCACCTGTCCCAAGTGGTTCTGCCTGTCGTGGACCGCTGAAGCGTGACGACCGCAATGAGTCACAGAAGGAGATTGTCTATGAGGGTTCGTGCGGCGTCCTGGGTCTGCCTCGCATCGCTGGCGTTCGCGACCGCGGCATGCAACACCACACCATCGCCGGCCGCGGGAGACGTCGCCGACCTGATGATCGTGAACGGCCGGGTGCTCACGGCAGACGAGCAGGGCACGATCGCGCAAGCGGTGGCCGTCGCCGGCAACAAGGTCCTCCGCGTCGGAACCGACCAGGAGCTCGCGGCCCTTCGCGGGCCTCAGACCCAGGTCATCGACGCGCACGGCGCCACGGTCACGCCGGGGTTCAACGACTCGCACGTTCACTTTCTCAGCGGCGGCGAGACACTGGGCGACGTCAACCTCGCGGGCCTGACCACGCTGGCGCAAGTCCAGGCCGCGATCCGTGACTTCGCCGCCGCCAAGACCGAGGTCGCATGGGTGAAGGGCCGTGGCTGGCTCTATTCGCCCTTCCCGGGCGGCACTCCCACGAAAGCGCAGCTGGATGCCGTCGTCGCCGATCGACCCGCGGTGATGACCTGCTACGACGGCCACAGTATCTGGGTGAACTCAAAGGCGCTGGCCATGGCCGGCATCACGAAAGACACACCGAATCCCGCCAATGGCGTGGTCGTCAAAGACCCGAAGACCGGCGAGCCCACGGGTCACTTGAAGGAATCGGCCACCGGCCTCGTCCGCGGGATCATGCCGAAGCCCACCGCCGCGGATCGACGCGCGGCGCTGCGCACCGCGGTGGCGCACGCGCACCGGTTTGGCGTTACGAGCGTGCAGAACGCGGGCGGCGATCCTGACGAGATGGCGCTGTATGACGAGGCGCGGCGGGCCGGCGAACTGCAGGTCAGGACGTATCTGGCCTTCTCGGCGCAGGCGGGCACGACCGAGGCCGACCTCGATCGCATGGAGGCCGTCCGGAAACAGTTCGGCGACGACCCGGCGTTGAAGACGGGTGCGGTCAAGATCTACGCGGACGGCGTCATCGAGAGCCGGACCGCGGCCCTGCTGGCGCCGTACACGAACAGTTCCAGCGCGGGCTCGCCCAACCTCTCAGCCGACGAACTGAATCGCCTCGTCGCGATGGTCGACAAGCGCGGCTGGCAGATCTGGATCCACGCGATTGGCGATCGGGCCATCCGCATGTCGCTCGACGCGTTCGAGCGGGCGGCGGCGGAGAATCCCGCCCCGGCCGGCGGCCGGCGCCATCGGATCGAACACATCGAGACCATCGATGCCGCCGACATTCCGCGGTTTGCGCGACTGGGGGTCATCGCCTCTCAGCAGCCGATGCACGTGCCGCTGGGCGACATGAATTCCGCGCACCCGTCCGGCCCGTGGCCAGACAACATCGGTCCCGACCGTGCCTCGCGGGCGTGGGCCTGGAAGAGCATTCACGACGCCGGCGGCCGGGTGACGTTCGGCAGCGACTGGCCGGTGGCGCCGCTGTCGCCGGGACAGGGCATCTGGGTGGCGGCGGCGAGAACGGGTCCGCCCAACGCCGCCGATCAGAAGCTGCCGATGCGTGACGTGATCAGCGGCTATACGCGCTGGCCGGCGTACGCGTCATTCGAGGAGCAGCGCAAGGGCACGCTGGCCCCGGGGATGCTGGCGGACCTGGTCGTGCTATCCGCGGATCTCCTGGCCCGGCCGCCGGCGACGGCCACCGACGTCGTGGTGGAGGCGACGATCTTCGACGGCAAGATCGTGTACCAGAAGCCGAAGTAACGACGCGGCCTGGCGGGTGCTAGTGGTCCGGATTCGAATTAGCTCGTGCATCGAGGGTGGCGATGCGCCCGAATGGCAAGGCGCGACGACCGAGCATATTGAGCATATGTAAGGGAGGAGCAACGCCGCCAGTCGGGATGCAGCGCCAGCCGAATGCCGAGCTAATTCGGATTCGGACCACTAGCGGGCGGTCCGCGACCAATACAGGTAGAACGGCAGGCCCAGGGCCACCAGCCCGAGGCCGGCGATCGACGCGGTGGGCCGCTCCATCAACGTGTTCCAGACGAGCGCGAAGGAACCCAGCACGTAGAGTGCCGGGACCACCGGATACCCGAGCGCGCGATACGGCCGCGGCGCATCAGGCCGCCGTGCCCGCAGCACGAAAATCGCCACGCCGCCGAGCGTGCCGAAGAGCACGGACGCAAACGTCACATACGTGAACAGGGCCTCGTAGCCGCCCGTGAGCGTGAGGAAGGCCGACCACCCGCTGGTGACGAGCAGCGCGACATGGGGCGTGCGATACGCCGGATGCACACGCGCCGCCGCCGGGAAGAAACGGCCATCGGCCGCCATGGCAAAACAGGTCCGCGATGAAGCGATGACACCGGCCACGTTGCATCCGAACGTCGACACCACCACGGTCGCGGCGACGATCGCCGCGCCGGCCGGTCCCACCAGTACGGTCATCGCCTTCTCGGCGACGCGGGTGACGCCCGACATCTCTTCCAAAGTGAGCGAGTAGAAGTAGGCGAGATTGACGCCGACGTAGATGGCGGTCAGTGCCAGCGTGCCGTAGATCAAGGCGCGCGGGACGTTTCGCGCGGCGTCCTTGATCTCGCCGGCGGCAAAGGCCACGTAGTACCACCCCTCGTAGGTCCACATCACGGCGATCATGATCACGCCGAACGACGCGAGCGGGCGCAACGCGCCAGGCGGCACGACTGGCGTCCACACCGGTTCCACGCGCATGTAGGCAATGGCCAGCAGCGGTATCACGACGAGGCCGACGACCTTGGCCACCGTGAGCAGCGTGTTCGCGAGGTTGCCGCTGCGCACGCCGACGTAGTTGATCGTGGTGATGATGGCGATCGATCCGGCGGCCACGAGCTGCCCGGCGCTGATGCTCCAGGCGCCCCACGGCATGGCGAACGTGACGAGCACCCGGTCGGTGCCGAGCGACGGGAAGAAGTAACTGAAGTATTCGGCAAACCCCACGGCCACACCCGCGACGCTGCCCGTGAGGATGACCAGGAGGCAGGCCCAGCCGAACAGGAATCCCCACACCGCCCCGTAGGCCTCGCTCAGGAACACGTAGAGCCCGCCCGATCGCGGGAACATCGATCCCAACTCGGCATAGGTGAGGCCACCGGCCATGGCCAGCATGCCACCAGCCACCCAGGCCGACAGCACGAGCGGCGTAGACGGTAACTCCTGCACCATGAGGCCGGTGGTCAGGAAAATGCCGGATCCGATGACGCTGCCAATCACCAGCAGCGTGGCGCCCCAGGGACCAATGGCGCGAACCAGCTGGGCATCAGCGTCGGGTGCCGGACGAAGGGCGGGACTCACAGCCTTGCCGCTCGCGCGTCGGCGCCGCGAACGGCGGCGGTGGCATCGCGCATCATGGCGTCGATGATGGCCGCGGCCGGGTGAATTCCAGTAACGTGTGCGGAGCTGTTGCCGGCGTACAGGCACATCTGCTCGAAATCTCCAGTCGTCGATCGCAAGGGCGAATCAGTGCCGCACCGGTAGACCGGCCGGCCTTCGTCGTCGCCGATCACGTCGCGCGGCAACTGGTCCGGATGATTGCCCCACAGCGTGTCTCCCGCAGCCGCGGTCACGCTGTTCTTCAACACGCGCACCGGCGCATGCGGCGGCCAGCCGATGGCAAACAGGTCGGTGTGCACGGTGTCGCCAGGTCCGGCCGCCACGATCCGCTGCTTGTGGTAGTCGTGGGCGAACGACTCAGGGCTCGCCAGGAAGATCGTGCCGCACTGCACGCCGTGGGCGCCCGACTCCAGGGCCGCGGCCAGGCCGCGCCCATCGGCAATGCCGCCGGAAGCCACGATCGGGACCGCGAGCGTATCGACCACCTGCGGCAGGAGGACCGACAGCGGCAGACGGCCGCGCACGTGGCCGCCCGCCTCGACGCCCTGCACGATCACCACGTCGGCGCCGGCGGCTTGCGCCAGGACCGCATCCTCGAGCGATCCCACTTGATAAAGCACCAGGCATCCCGCGTTTTTCGCCTGCTCGACGATGGCGGGATGCACATCCCAGAAGAAGCACATGGTCGAGACGCGCGCGTCGAAACACGCGGCCAGCTGGCCGGCCAGCAGCGCGGGAGCGGTGGCGAACGGGACAAGATTGACGCCGAAGGGCCTGGCGGTGCGGCGTCTCACGTCGGCGATTTCCCGGGCGATGAGCTCGGGCGATTCGCCCACCATGCCGAGCAGCCCAAAGCCACCCGCCTCGGATACCGCGGCCGCCAGTTCCGACCGCGCCGGTCCGCCCATGCCGGCCGAGATGATCGGGTGGCGGCAGCCCAGTGCCTCGGTCAGCCGGGTCGGGATCGTGGCGCTCAGCGCGCCCCCCCACGATACACAACCGTGCCACGCACGAGCGTCAGCTCGCACCGCATGTCCTTGAGCGCCGCGGTGGGAACCTCGTACGGGTTGCGATCCCACACCGCGAGGTCGGCGTCCTTGCCCACCTCGATCGACCCGATGCGGTCTTCGAGAAACATCGTCCTGGCCGCCCAGATGGTGTACGAGCGCAGCGCCGTCCTGATGTCCACCGACTCCGCCGTTCCGAACGGCGTGGCGCCGAACGTGCCGTTCAGCGTTTCGCGGGCCACCGCCGCCCACAGTCCGTAGCGCCCGGCAAACGGCGTGACGGGGTAGTCGGAGCCCCCGCCCCACTGCACCCCCTTGCGCGTGAAGGTCTTGAATGGGTTGAGGCGTTGATTGCGCGCCCGTCCGAAATTGCCCGCGTAGTTGTCGCCAATCCACCACATGAACGTCGACGACGCTTCGGGGTAGGCGGCGTCGTAGTCCCGCTGCAGGCGCGCCATCGTGTCGATGGCGCGATCGGTGGGGATGTTGCCGTGAATGAGGCCATGGCGCAGGCCCCGCGTGGGCCTGGCTTGCAGCGCGCGGTCGTAGGTGTCGATCACCCAGTCGATCGCGCGATCACCGATGGCGTGCGTGCTCACGTGGATGCCGGCGTCGTGCAGCTCGGTGACCATCTGTCGGTATTCATCCGGTGGCGTCGAGGGATAGCCCGGATTGCCCTTGTCGATGTCGATGAGGTTCTTGTTCCAGTCGTCGTGCAGCCACGCCGTGCGGGCGCCGCCGCTGCCATCCATGTACATCTTGACGCCGCCGGAAATCAGCATGCCATCCCCGGCCAGCCCGGCTTGCCGCGGGTTGGCCTGCGCGCGGGCCAGTACCGCCGCGCGGTCCTCGAGGCGGCGGGCGCCCGCCCACAGGGCGAAGACCCGAACCGTGAGCCGGCCTTCGCGGAGGAGCTCCTGATACAACTCCCACTTCGCAGGGCTGATTCCAGGATCCTTGGCGCCGGTCATGCCCTCCTTGTTGAAGTCTTCGATGATCTTGACCAGCCCCTGCTTCAGCTGATCGCGCGTCAGGGGCGGCACCAGGCGGTTGACCAGGCCCATCGCCGATTCCTTCATCACGCCGGTCGGCATGCCGTCGGCGGTGCGATCGATGGTGCCGGCCGGCGGGTCTTTCGTGTCCTTCCGTACTTCGGCCATCTTCAGCGCGTAAGTGTTGGCCACGCCGTAGTGGCCCGTGGTGTGCGTGAGCCACACCGGGTTGTTCGGGGCCACCGCGTCGAGGTCGGCGGCGGTGAGATAGCGCTGCTCGGCGTACTTCCCTTCGTCCCACCCGCGCCCCCTCACCCACTCGCCCGGCTTCAGCCGGGCGACATAATCCGCCACGCGCTTCTGCGCATCGGCAATGGTCTTGATCGAGGCGTCGCCGAGGTCGACCGTGAACAGCGCGTCGGCTTCAGTGAAGTGAACGTGGGTGTCGATGAGCCCGGGCGTGACCGCCCGGCCGCGCAGGTCGATCACCTCGGTGGCGCTGCCGATGCGCGCCTTGATTTGATCGGTGGTGCCGACCGCCGTGATCTTCCCGCCGGTGATGGCCACCGCCTGTGCCACCGAGTCGCGGCCATCAATCGTGATGACGCTCCCGTTGATCAGGGCAAGGTCGGCGGCGGCCTGGGCCTGTGTATTTCGCTCGCCCGTCGAGAGGACGATTGCGCAGCAGGCGGCAATCAGGGCGCCGCGGCGGAGGGGCGTGAATGGCATGTGCATGATGGGTCGCAGGTTTCAATGTTTACGCGGCGGGCGATGCCGCGGATTGTGCCACAACTCCTGGCCGTCGGCTCCGCTTCCCGGGCCGCTGTAGCTGGAGAAGCCTGTCTCCGTCATCTGCGTCACATCTGCGGCCTAGATCGTGACCCCGAACCGCCGCGCCAGGATCAGGGCGCACGCCATCGAGAGCAGGCCGTACACGATCATCCAGTGCGCGCGCCAGCCAAGCACCTCGAGCCCTGGCTCGGGATACATCACCGTGATGGCCGCAATGCGGCTCTCCTCGGGCACGAGCGGCTCGGACGGGTAGAGCACCTGGCCGGCCAGTCCCGCCTGCAGGCGCCTGGGCGAGCGTCGTGCCCGGGAGGCCGACACCTGCAGTGATTTGGTCACGGCCCGGTCGCCGTCGCGAATGGTCAGTGCGTAAGTGCCCTCCGCGTTGGGCACGATGCGCCACAGCACCTCGTTGGACCCCAGCAACCGCACCGCGGCGGTGTCGATGCGAATGCCGTCCGGCGCGTCCATGACCAGCGCGTCTGCGGAGACGTCCGCCGAGGACGCCGTCTGCCGCAGCTCCACCTTGACGATGGCCGGCACGCCGGGCGTGAGTCCTTCGTACCCGTAGAAGCCCTGTAACTGCGCGACCACCAGCACCAGCGGGATGGCCATCCAGAGCAGCGGCACCAGGGACAGGCGCAGGTAGTGGGCGTTGCACATCACCACCTCGCCGAGCGCCCGCAGCACGTTCACCGGGTCGTCGCCGAAGAGGCGGATCTCGAACAGCGCCGCGTGGATGCCCCGCTTGGTGGTGGCCAGGCCCTTCTGGTTGGACGTGCGGGCCACCACCAGCAGCATCACCACGGCCGTGACCAGCGACACGACCAGCAGGCTCGCCACGGGCGGCCATCCCATGAGCGGGCCGAGGGCCGCGTCGAACGCGGCCGTGAGCGCGCCGTTCACCCACGCCAGCGCGCGGTCAGGAAATGTAGCCAAGCCCCTTCAGCTTCTTCTTGATGTCTTCCTCGGAGTCGGAGCCCTCGAACTTGGCCAGTTCCTTCTCGATCACGTGCGTGACGAACTCGTCCACCGACGAGTAGCCGGCGAGGTCGGCGAAGCGCTTGACCTTCGCCAGCAGGGCCTTGTCCAACTTGATGTTCGATCCAAACATGTCAGTGCTCCTTGGCGCGGCGCTCCCCGGCGTTGCCGGGAAACCCGTCGATCCCGAATTCCGCGAGAACCGCCGCCGCCAGGTCCTCAATCGTCGGCGCCTGACGCCGCAGCGGCCGGCTGGCCAGCAGGATGCCGGGGACCGTTTCGTGATCCATGCAGTGATCGCCGCTCCACGCGCTCGTGTTGTCCATGAAGACGTCCAGCGGCAGGCCGCCCAGCGCCGACTCGTCGGACCCACGCGTGCCCTTCGCGTATCCCACCACCAGGTCGGGCGCGACGTCCTCGTTGCCGGCCAGGTGAAACACCTCTTCGCGCCGGTACATCTTGGTGATGGCCGCGCTCCCGGTCGCCGGGTCCATCGTGCCGAGCAGCTTCGCCGCAATCTCGCTCACCAGTGCCTCGCGTGCGGCCGGTTCCACGATGCCGTCCCGCTCGCGGCCCTTGAGGTTCACATACAAACCGTTCAGGCCGACCGCATAGGCGCGCGTGCGGGACCAGTCGACGTTGCCGAAGAACCCGGGGTCGTCGCGCCGGTTGGGATCGATCAACGCCAGGTAGCCGTGGTCGCGAAGCCAGCTGTTCATGTGGAACGCGCGGCGCCACGACGTGAAGCCATGGTCCGACATCACCACCAGCAGATCGTCCGGTCCGAGCGTCGCGAGCGTGTCGCTGACGATGGCGTCGAGGCCCCGGTAGAGTTCGTCAACCACGCTCGCGTTGGGACTGTCGGTCACCGCATTGTAGGCGGGGTGATTGGGATCCCGCGCGCGCCACATCATGTGCGACACCTGATCGACGTTGCCGAAATAGTAGAAGAGCAGGCCGTCCGAAAACCGGTCGAGCACGTAGCGATATTGCCGCCGGTTCTCGTCGGCGGCCAGGCGCGCCTGGGCGAGGAACTCGGCCTCGGTGAGCACGCCGGTCTTCAGGCCCTTGGTGTCTTCGGGCATGCCCTGCGTGTAGAAACGCCCGGTGGCCTCCGCCAGCTCCGCGGCGTAGTCGCCTGGATGCGACACCGGCATGGCCGGATCCATGGGATCGATATTGACCGGGCTGGCATACAGCTCGAAGAACGGATCGAGGCCCTTCAGGTAGAAGCGGACCTCGCCGCCAATCGACTGCGTCGGCGCGAGCGAAAAGCTGACCGGCACCCAGTCGCTCCATTCGCCCACGGCCAGCAGGAGCTCGTCGGTGCCAACGGTGATCTTGACGTGGCGGTTGGCCTGGTCGAGTTGCGCCGTGAACTCGGCGCGCACCTTCTCCGGTTTCTTCAGGAACGGATTATCGGGCCCTTCGAGCGACGCCCGTACCTGGCCGTCCCGAACCTTGACCGCATGCACGACGCCGCCGGACAGTGACTGGCCAACGTAGGCATACGGCTCGGAGGTGTAGAACGCGAACGTGCCGTAGGTGCCGGTCAGATCCGGCGTGCCCATGCCGCTCAGCTCGCGAGTGGCCGTGCCAGACGGGGGGAAATTGGCGGGCATGCGGATGATGGTGGTGGGCACGCCACGCGACTCGAGGACCTCCCAGAACGGCTGGCCGTGGCGCAGTGATTCCACGCGGCCGCTCGACAGCGGCACCTGCCATCGGCCGACGCCGAGCGTCCGGCCGCCCGGCTCCGTCCGCGTCGTCGACAGGTACGGGAGCATCGTCTTGGGATCGCGATGCACGAAGTCGAAAATGCCGTGCCCTCCGGGGTCGAGACCGGTGATGAAGGTGGACCACGCCACCGGGCTTTGCGGGGGAATGGTGGTGCCGAGCGACGAGAAGCCGCCGGTGGCGGCGAGGCGCGCGAACCCGGGCAGGCGGCCGGCGGCGATCATCTGGCGGGTCAGGTCGTAGTCGAGACCATCGAAGCCCAGCACGATCACCTTGCGCCCCACCGGCGCGCGCGACCCGCACGCGCCGGCCACGAGCGCGCCGGCGAGTACCAGCGCCACCAACACTCCGTAACCGGCGCGCCTCATGCGAGTCCGGCCATGGGGCGGCCATCCATATGGGGCGGTGGGTCGATGCCAAACAGGCGGAGCGCCGTCGGCGCGATGTCGATCAGCGAGGGTTCCTCGGTCGTGACGTTGCGGTTGCAGAAGAACACTCCGGGTACCAGGCGCGGATCGATGCAATGGTCGCCACTCCACGGTTTCAGATTGTCTTCGAACACCGGTCCCGACACCATGCCCGTGGCGCAGTCCCACGACGTGCGGTAGCCGGCGTTGTAGCCGATGATGAGGTCGGGCGCGTTCTCGAGGTACGGGCCCGAGTACAGCGCGGTCGTGTCGAACGCCTCGTTGACGCCGACCGCCGCCTTCTCGGTGTCGGCGAGGTTGCGAAGCTTGCCCATGATCTCGGCCTTGAGCGCGGCGGCCTCGGCTCCCGGAGAGACAATGCCGCTCGCCTCGCGGCCTGTCAGGTTGAGAAACATCCCCGTCAGGCCAAGCGCGTAGGCGCGCGTGGCGCTCCAGTCCACATCCCGCAGCCACTCGCTGCTGCCGTCGGTGCCGGGCTTGAGCGTCAGGTAGCCTTCGCGAAGCAGCCACTGGTTGAGGTTGACGCCGCGGCGGAACGAGCTGAAGCCGTGGTCCGAGATCACCATGAGGACGTCGCCATCCCGCATCCGCGCGCGGACGCGACCCACCAGCGCGTCGTTGTGGCGGTAGAGCTCGCGAATGGCGTCGCGGTGCGGCGCCTGCTCGCGGCCGCGACCGGCGGGGTGTCCGGGATCGATGTCGCGCCAGAACATGTGCTGAATGCGATCGGTGGCGTCAAAGACACACACCAGGCAGCCGCGGCGCAGGCGATCGAGCGACGCAAAGAACATCGACTCCCGCTCGCGGTCGATGTCGTAGGTCTGCTGCAGGAACGTCCCATCGTCGGTGACGCCTTCGTTGAGCGCCCACGTGTCTTCGGCCAGGCCGAGCGTGGCAAAGGACCCCACGCGCTTGGCGAGGTAGGTGGCGTAGTAGGAGGGATGCGAAATCGGCATCGCCGGCGCGTCAGGGTCGAGGTTGATGGGCGAGACGTACAGCGAGAAGTGCTCGCCCAGCTCGGTGACGAGCAGGCGCGTCAGGCCTTTCACGGTGATGCCGGGCATCGCGGAAAAGGCGAGCGGGATCCAGTCGCTCAGCGTGCCGGCCTGGAGCGTGACCGCGTGTTCGCCCAGTTCCACGTGCACCTGGCGTGACCCGCGATCCAGCCGCGCCCGCAGGGGCAAGGTGAGCGGGGGCGTGCCGTCCAGAAAGGTGTTGTCCGGCCCGTGCAACGTGGTCGTGACGCAGTCGTTTTCGACCGAGACCGCAAAGCGCAGCCCGCCCTCCTTGAATGCCTGGCCCTGGGGCCGTGTCGTGTAGAGCAGGAACGTGCCCTGGGTGCCAAGCAGATCGGGCACGCACATCGCGCTCAGTTCCGCGCCGTAGAAGCGGTCGGGGGGGAACGTGATGGGCACGCGCAGCACCGTGCTCCAGATGCGATACTCCCCGAGGATCGTCCAGAACGGCTTCGACTTCCGCAGCAGCCGCAGTTCGGGCTTGCGCAGGGGAATCCGGTAGCGGCCGATCTTCAGGAACCGATCGACCTTGCCGATGCGGGCCGACGACAGCATCGGCAGGTAGGTGCGGCGGTCGCGATCGAGAAAATCGAAGATGTTGTGCCGCGCCGGGTGCGAGCCGGTGCTGAACGACGACCACGCCACCGGCGACACCGAGGGAAAAGTCGTCTTGAGGCGCCGATAGCTGCCGGTGGCGGCGAGGGCGCTGAAGTTGGGCAAGATGCCTTCGCGCATGAACTGATCGGTCAGCTTCGGATCCTGGCCGTCGAGGCCCACCACGATCAGCCGGGTGATGGATGCCTTGGGCGGCGCCGGACTGGTGAGGGCCCGCCACAAGGCACGGAACGGCCAGGCCAGCAGCGTCACAAACACGACGAGGATCGTGGTGACGAGCACGAAGGCCGACGACATCAGCGCGAAGCCGGCGCCGGGGCCGATGTATGCTAGGGCCGGCGTGGCGCTGCCAAGCAGCACGAGCAACGCCAGCGTGAGGGTGGTCAGGAACTTCAAACGATCACTCTAGGCGGGCCGAACCCGTTTGGCAACCGACGATGGCTCCAGTGTCCTTCCTTCGCCGCCTTCGACGCGGCCGTCCGATTGTGGTGGTGTCCGGCCTGCCGCGGTCGGGAACATCAATGGCGATGAAGATGCTCGAGGCCGGGGGGCTCCCCATCTTGACCGACGGCCTTCGGCGCGCCGACGCGAGCAACCCCAACGGCTATTACGAGTTCGAGCGCGTCAAGGAACTCGACAAGGCGGGCGACACCGCCTGGCTCGCGGATGCGCGCGGCCAGGCCGTGAAGATTATCTCGTTTCTCCTTACCTACCTGCCCGAGTCGTACGATTACCAGGTCGTCTTCATGCGACGCGACCTGGGCGAGGTCGTCTCATCGCAGAACAAGATGCTCGACGCCCGCGAGGAGGATCGTGGGGCCGGCGACGACCGCACGATGGCGCTCTACGCGCAGCACCTGGAGCAGGTCGAGCGCTTCTTGCGGCAACGGGCGTGCTTTTCGACCTTGACGGTGGACTACGCCGAGGTCCTTGCCGACCCCGGCGGACAGGCGGCGCGCATCAACCGGTTCGTCGGCGGCCGCCTCGACGTGGATCGGATGGTCGCCGTGGCCGAGCCGGCCCTCTACCGCAACCGCCGCGGCGCCTCATAGGGCCGGGCCCTCGGCGCCGTCTTCCTATGGGTATAGACGCATAGGATCAGGGACTGCCGCGCCGTTCACCGGGTGTGATGCGCATGCGCGTTTCGCCCGCGAGATAGCGCGAGATCGCCGCCAGATCCTCCGGCGAGATGCGGCCCGCGAACGCGGGCATCTCCGACGTCTCGTCGATCAGGCTGGGATCGTTAATCCATTGGCGCAGCCAGTCGGCGTTGCGCGTGCGTCCCACGTGCGTCAAATCCTTCCCCGACGTGCTGCCGCCGCCCCCGTGCCGGTGGCACTGCGAGCACGAACGGGCAAAGACGCGGGCGACGGCCTGCGTTTCCGGGGCGATGCCCGACGGCGGCGCCGCGCCGGCGCGCAGCGTCTGGACGTAGCCGATCACCGCCATCGCCTGCGCCGCGCTCATGCCGCCATCGGGGGCCGGACGGCTGCCGGGCGCGATGACCTCCGGGTCGGCGACGTGCGCCTGCACCCAGTCGGGATCCTTGCTGAGCCGGATGCGATTGATCGGCGTGGCCGGGCCGTCCGGCCGATGACAGGTCGTGCAGCGCGCATCGCCCGCGAACTCGAGTCCGGCCAGCGCCACCAGGCTCCAGTCAGACGGCTGGTGCCGTTCCGGGAAATCCCTCAGCCCCAGGTAGGTCAGGGCGCCGACCAGCGCGAGCACCGCGCCAACCGCGCCGACGGTGCCGGGGCGTCTCCACGGGCGCCGCTCCGGTCCCCGGTCGAGGAAGGGCAGCAGCAGCATGAGGCCCACGATCAACCCTGGGATCACCATGGTCGCCACCGGCTCGAACGGGCCTGGAAAGTACTTGAGCAGTTGGAACAGCCACAGGAAGTACCACTCCGGGCGCGGTATGTACGAGGCATCGGTGGGATCGGCCATCCCCTCCAACCCGGCCGGCCTCATCACGGCCAGGGTGAGGAGCGCGGCGAACACCACCGCCATGACGACGGTGTCCTTGATCACGTGATACGGAAAGAAACTGTGGGGCGGCCCCGTCACGGGACGAATGGGACCCGAGACGCCGTGCCGCCGGAGCAGGAACAGGTGCGCCACGACGAAGGCCACCAGGACGCCCGGCAGCACGAAGGCATGCACCGAGTACCACCGCAACAGCGTCAACGCGCCCAGCTCGGCGCCGCCGCGCATGAGCGACGCGATGAAGTCGCCCGCGACCGGTGTGCCTGCCGCGATGTTGATGGTGACCGTGGTGGCCCAGTAGGCCTTCTGGTCCCACGGCAACAAATACCCGGTCAACGCAAACGCGAAGATCACCAGGAGCAGGACGACGCCGGTGATCCAGGTGGTCTCGCGCTTGCCCTTGTAGGAGCCGAACAGCACCACGCGAAGCATGTGCACGGCGGCGGCCACGACGAGAAAGCTGGCGCCGAACACGTGCAGACCGCGCACGACGTGGCCGAGGGCCGGGCCGTCCATGATGTGGCGCACGCTGTCGTAGGCCAGGAGCGGGGCCGGCACGTAGAACGTCGTCAGCACGATGCCGGTGAGGAACTGGACGCCGAGCAGCAGCATGAGGACGCTGCCGGTGACGAACCACCATCCGGTGCCGCGCGGGATGGCTTCATCGAGCAGGTGCTTCTTGCCCGCGCGATATCCGGTCCGCTCGTCCAACCAGTCGCCGAGGTTCGGTAGCCGTGGCATCAGAGCTGCACCATGACCATGTCACCGTCGAGCCTGGCCGCGTGGGCGGCCAGCGGCGCCGGCGGCGGGCCCCCGACAACGGCGCCGGACGCGTCGAAGACGCCGCCATGACACGGGCACTTCAACACCCGCTCGCTGGCGTGCCAACTGACCCGGCAGCCCAGGTGCGTGCATACCGATGACAAGGCCTTCACCTCGTCGCCGGACTTGACGAGAAAGACCACGTGACGATCCACCACCTGGCTGTAGCCGTCGTCACGGGCCAACCGGAGGGTGACGGGCATCGGCTCGTCGTCGATCAAGTCGAGGAGACTTGCCGCGGCCAGCCACCGTCCCTCCCGCCGAGCCAGGCTTGGTGCCAGCACCGTGCCGCCGAGCACCACGCCCAGGCTCGTGCCGATCAGGGCATGAATGCCGGCGATGACCCGGACCAGGAATCGACGCCGCCCCGTGTCACCGCCCACCGCCTCGCTGGGAGTCGCAGACACGTCACATCCCGACGATGCACAGAATCGAGAAGCGGTTCGTCTTCGCCGCCGTCCCCGGCACCTTCAGCTGCTTGGTGTAGTCGAGCGACACGTTGATGTTGCCCCGAACGTAGCCCACGAGCGCCAGCGCCAGTTGCGTGGTCCGGGCCTGGCCGTTGCCGGACTCGACTGATTCCAGGCGCACCACCGGCACGATCGGGATCTTGGTGGGCGTCGTGTAGAGGGCTTGGACGTACCACGCGTCGTTTTCCTGTTCGACCAGCGTCGCCGCCAGATCCTCTTTCGCGCGATACCAGACCGCGTTGGCCGTGAAGCCGTTGGTGTCGATCTGGACGTCAACTCCCGAACGTGTGTAGTCCTGCACGCGGACGGGTGCCGTGAGTTCCCGCTCGCCGATGAACGAGAAGGCGCCGATGCTGGCGCCGCCCGGCAGGTCGTACGCGGCCCGCACGACGTAATCCTTCAGGTCGGCGCCGAGGAAGTCGTTGTTGCCGGTGCCCACGGTCGCGCTGTAGAAGAGACCACCGGCGCGGCCGTAGAACGACACGAACTGCCCGGGATCGCGGATCCGGTAGGCGGACTGGAATCCCGAGCCGTTGGGCGACGGACGGTCCTGCGTGAGGCGCCGGCTCGAGAACGTGTTGTAGGGGTCCACAAACGTCATCGGGCCGAACCCGCCGACGATGTTCGCCTGTGCTTTCGGATGCCACCCGGCCACCAGATCGGCGAGTTCAGCCGCCCAATCCGCGTCGTCGGCCGCCTCGATGTTGGCGTAGTACGAGAGGTTGCCCGGGGCGGAGCCGGTCACCTGCAACTCGAACTCGTGAGCCACCTGCATGTCGAAGCGCGAGTCGGTGTTCCGCTTGGCCACGGGCCGCCCCTGGATCCGGAATGACAGCGGCAACACTCGATTCAACCCCAGGTTCTCGTCAATCGTGATGTCGTCCGCGGGATCGGTGCTGGCCGGGTCCACCACCGCGGGTTCCCGGTCCAGGCGGTAGCCGTTCTCCTTGAACGTGCGGCCGAACTTGTTGATCAGCGGCCACGCCGAGTGGCACATCGAGCACGCCAGTTGATGCTTGCGGGCGTAGGCCGGCGTGGCCTCGAGCTTCGTTGCGACCAGCAGGAATCCGGCGAGCAGCACGATGGTAGTGATGGTGTGGGACCCCATTCGATATCGACCTCCCAGTCGATGGGCACAACTCTATTTATTTGTCGGTTCTTGCCTGGCGTCTTGACTGTGTTCTTGCCGTGTTCCGCCTGACGCGTCTACTTCGTGCCGCGGCCTTTGAACGTCAGCACGTATTCCGCGAGGCTGAGGATCTGTTCCGGCGTGAAGCGCCCTTTGAACTTCGGCATGACCTCGCCCTTGCCCATGGTGATCACCTCCGCGACTTTTTCCACGGGTGGCGACCAGTCCGGGTCGGTGAATCGTCTCGCTCCCTTCGCAATCGGCCGCGGCACTCCATCGGGACCGTGGCACTTGGCGCACTGCGAGAGATAGAGTTTTGGGGCGTCGTTGGTCTGGGCCGAGGCGGACTGCCCGGGAAGCGGCGCGATGACAACGCCGATCAGGGCCAACCGCACAAGTACATCGCTCATACACCTCTCCCCTTGGGAACCCTCGAGGGTCTGTCGTAGCGTTTGCTTGTGAGGTGCCACCGACCGGCGCAGGTGGTAGCGATTCTCAACTGACTAAGTGGGGACAGCCGCAGACGGACGTACACTTTGGCGGAGGGGAGCGCGAATCACTGCGCAACGCGTGGCGCGGGCAGCTCGTCTGTGGGAAGGCTCCAAAAACCATGATCTGTGACGCGCACGTGCATTTCTTCTCACCTGGCTTTTTTACTGGACTCGGGGCCACACCCGAGAAGCTTGCAGGGATTGGCTGGGACAATCCGGAATCGACGGAGGCGCTGGCGGCGCGGTGGGTGGTCGATCTGGATCGCCACGGTGTCGACACGGTCGCGTTGATCGCCAGCCTGCCTGGCGACGCCGACTCCGTGGCGACAGCGGTGGCGCTCCACCCGTCCCGCTTCGTCGGGTTCTTCATGGTCGATCCCACGCGCGACGATGCGGTCGCCTATGCGACGAGGGCGCTGGATCGGGGACTCCGCACCATCTGCCTGTTCCCCGCCATGCATCGGGTGGCGCTTCACGACGAGCGGGTCGCCCGCCTGTTCGAGCTGGCCGCGGCGCGGCCGGGCACCGCGGTGTTCGCGCACTGCGGCGTGCTGTCGGTGGGCATCCGCAAGAAGCTCGGGTTGACGAGCCCGTTCGACCTCCGCTTCGGCAATCCGCTGGATCTCCACGGGATGGCGCTGAGGTTCCCGGCGGTGCCGATCGTGATTCCGCATTTCGGCGCGGGGATGTTGCGCGAAGCGCTGATGGTGGCGGACCTCTGCCCCAACGTCCACCTCGACACCTCGAGCTCCAACTCGTGGATCAAGTACACGCCCGGGCTCACGCTCGAGCACGTGTTCGAAACCGCCTTGAAGGTCGTCGGTCCCGATCGGCTGGTGTTCGGGACCGACTCGTCGTTCTTTCCGCGAGGCTGGAACCGCGAGGTTTACGACCAGCAGGAGGCTATCCTCGACACCATCGGCGTCAACCCCGAGGACCAGCGGCGCATCTTCTCGGGTAACTTCACGCGGCTGTTCCGGGCGGCCTGAGGCCAACGGGCCTGCCGCCGGACCTAGTGGCGCACGTGCGCCACCGGATGGCGGTCCCACTCGGGCAGGGCCGCGGCACCGACCGCGTAACGCGCCGGATCGAGCACCGCCAAATCGGCCTCGCACGACTGGGTGAGGCAGTGCCGGCAGTCGGTGGCCGGCACCGGCAGGTCGTATTCGGCGTACAGCTGCTGGCGGCCCTGGATGAGATGCGCGTAGTACTCGAGCGGCGCCGGTTCGTGTGTCGAGAACACCGCTCCGCCCGACACGATCCAGGTGGCCCACTTCGGATACACGCCGTGCTCGTAGCACCACCGCATGCCGGCAAGCGTCGCATCGGCTGCCGCCTGCGGCGTCCGATAGAGCCCTGGCACGGCGGTCTCGACGCCCGCCACGAAGTTGCACAGCACCCGACCCGGGCCGAACTCCTCGGCGGCCTCGCTCAGGCACCGCATCCAGCGCTCGCGCCCGACCGAGTGGGCCTTGCCCGGCAGCACGGCCTCCCAGGCCGCGGCGTCCCACACTTCCATCGAGTAGCAGGCGTAGTCGAACCCGGCGTCGCGCAGTCGCGCTGAGTCGGCCCGATCGAGCGCCTGGATGGCGGCGACCGTCGTCGGCAGCGGCAGCCCGGTTTCCCTGGCGGCGTCCATGTAGAGAAGGAACGCATCGGCTTCCCTGGTGCGGTTGAAGAGGCTGCCGCCGCTGAACGCCAGGTAGCCGATCGATTGCTGCTCGGCCCAGATCGTGGCCAGCGCCTCGCGCAGGTCGGCGGCATTGGGCCGCACCTCATGCGACTTTCCCATTCGCACCCACGAGCAGAAGCGGCACTGCTCCTCGTTCTTGATGAATTCGCAATAGCGCAGCAGGAAGATCGCCAGCGGGCCGCAGGTGCCACCGAGGCTCTGGCTGAACACCGCGCCCAGCGGCGTTTGCCGCGACGTGCGGGCCGCGGTCCAGCCGAAGCGCGGGCCGGGCCGTAGTGCCGTGATGACGTGGTCGCGCCCCTCTTCGCGCAGCGACAGCCCGCCGGTGTCCGGGTCCGCCGCGATCACGTAGGGACTGGCCGCGTTGTGCGCCACGAACACCGTGGTGCCGTCGGGCAGCATCACGCTGCCCTGCAGATGCGCCTGGGCGTCCATCGGCTTCTGTCCCGGCTCATCGTGGTGGTGGTAGTGCCGCGTCCCAACCGGGGCGGCCCCCATGCGCACGCCGCGGCGCAACAGGTCGATCTTCAACATCACCGAAGGAGGGATTTCAGGGAACGCGGCCGCCAGGTCTTCGAGCGCAGGCATGAGCTAACGCCTTTCTCGTCTCGCGGCGCCGGCCATCGCGGCCGGGCGCGCGGGGCAGTGCCGTTCATTGTATCGAAGTCTCCCGGCCCGTGGGCGCGCCTCCGGGTGCTTGACGGCTGGACGCGGACGGGCGTATATAGGTAAATAGGAACTTAATTACCTATTTAGGCCCGCGCCGGCGGCGCGGACCCGAGAGGGTGGGCCATGCAGGTCTCCTCGTGGGTCGTCCAGCAGGTGGCTACGCCGATGACGCCGGAACTGCGCGCCGAGTCGGCCGGCCCGGGTGAGGTGATCGTCCAGGTTGCCGGGTGCGGCGTGTGCCACACCGACCTCGGGTTCTTCTACGACGGGGTGCCGACGCGGCATCCCTTCCCCCTGACACTCGGACACGAGATCAGCGGCACCGTCGTCGAGGCCGGCGCCGGCGCCGAGGCGTGGCTCGGCCGCGGCGTCGTCGTCCCCGCCGTGCTGCCCTGCGGCGAGTGCCCGGCATGCCGGGCGGGCCGCGGCCAGATCTGCCCGAAACAGATCTTCCCGGGCAGCGACGTGCACGGCGGCTTTGCCAGCCACGTCCGGCTGCCCGCGCGCGGGCTCTGTCCCGTGCCCGACCTGCGCGATCGGGCCATTAACCCGGGCGGCATCGAGCTCGCCGATCTCTCGGTGGTGGCCGACGCCATCTCCACGCCCTACCAGGCCATCGTGCGGAGCGGCCTCGGCGCGGGCGACGTCGCCGTCTTCGTCGGCGCCGGTGGGGTGGGCGGCTTCGGCATCCAGGTGGCCGCCGCGCTCGGCGCCGCGGTAGTGGCCATCGACGTAAACCGGGACCGGCTGGCGCAGATGGCGGAACACGGCGCATCACTCACTATTGACCCGGCCGCGATCGAGCTGAAGGACCTCCGCAAGCATGTGCGGGCCTTTGCCGACTCGCGCGGCGTACCCTCCTGGCGCGTGAAGATCTTCGAAACCTCCGGCAGCACCAAGGGGCAGGCCACCGCCTTCGCCCTGTTGGGCCACGGCGGGTACTTGTCGGTGGTCGGCTACACGCCGCAGACCGTCGAGTTGCGCTTCTCCAACCTGATGGCCTTCGACGCCACCGCGCAGGGCAATTGGGGCTGCCTCCCCGAGCACTACCCCGCCATCGTCGGCCTGGTGCTGAAGGGCAGCATCGCCCTGGCGCCGTTCATCGAGCGTCGTCCGCTCGCCACCATCAACGACGTCTTTGCCGAGCTGCACGCGGGTGGCGTGCTGCGGCGCCTCGTCCTCATCCCCGAGAGCTGACATGATCCACAAGGACCACGACCTCACCGCGCCACAAACGGCGCCGGGCATCCGCTATGAAGAACTTCCCCTGATCGACCCGGCGGGCGACGCCGTTCCCGGGCTGCATGTCGTCCGCCTCACGCTCGACAACCCGTCGCAGCTGAACTCGTACACGACGGAAATGGTCAAGGGCGTGATCCTCGGCATGCGGCGCGCGTCGAACGATCGCGCGGCGGTGGCGGTGGTCTTCACCGGGGGCGGCACGCGCGCGTTCTGCACCGGCGGCAACACCGCCGAGTACGCGGAGTACTACGCGGGCCGGCCCGAGGAGTACCGGCAATACATGCGGCTGTTCAACGACATGGTGAGCGCCATCCTGATGTGCGACAAGCCGGTGATTTGCCGCGTCAACGGCATGCGCATCGGCGGCGGGCAGGAGATCGGCATGGCCTGTGACTTCTCGGTCGCGCAGGACATGGCCATGTTCGGCCAGGCGGGTCCGCGGCACGGCTCGGCGCCCGACGGCGGCAGCACCGACTTTCTGCCGCTGTTCACCGGCATCGAGGCGGCGATGGAAAGCTGCACCGTTTGCGAGCACTGGAGCGCCCACAAGGCGTACCGGCTCGGGCTGCTCACCGCCGTGGTGCCGGCTCTAAAGGTTGACGGCCGCTTCGTCCCCAACCCGTTTGCCGTCACCGACCGTTGGGTGGAGGAGGGGCGCATCGTCTTCGGCGAGATGAAGACCGGTGCGCATCGCGACCAGGCCAAGGCCGTCGTCGCCCGCGGCGAGATCGACCTCTCGCGCCTCGACGCCGAGGTCGACGCGCTGGTGTTCAAGCTGGCCAACACGTTCCCGGGCTGCCTGTCGAAGACCATCGAAAGCGTGCGCAAGCACAAGCTCGAACACTGGGACCGCAACAAGGAAAGTAACCGCGCGTGGCTCGGCCTCAACATGATGACCGAGGCGCGGGCCGGCTTCCGCGCGTTCAACGAAGGCAGCAAGACCTGCCGCGAGGCCGACATGCTGTTGCTGCGACGCCGATTGGCCGAAGGGGCCACGTGGGGCGATGCGCTCACGGAAGAGATCCTCGAGAAGTGCCGCAGATGACGCGGGGCAAACCAGGGCCGCAGATGACGCAGATTACACAGATCAAGACTTCAGGTGCTCAGGCCCTCAGGCCGGCCATTGGTCCCCTGCAGGCGGAGGACCTCCGCGCGGTCGTCCAGCTCGATGCGCAGCTCACCGGCCGCCGCAAGCCGGCGTACTGGAAGACGGTGTTCGGCGAGTTCGTCTCACCGGCCCGCGGATCGGCGCGCGTTGGACTGGCCGCCCGCGAGGGCAAGCGGCTCTCGGGCTACCTGCTCGGCGAGGTCAGGGCCTTCGAGTTCGGCTCGGCGCCGTGCGGTTGGATTTTTGCCGTCGGCGTGGACCCCGCGCAGGCCCACCACGGCATCGGCTCGGCGCTGGTCGCCGAGGCCGGACGCCGCTTCAAACGTGCGGGCGTGGCCACGGTCCGCACGATGGTGCGGCGCCACGACGTGTCCATGCTCGCGTTCTTCCGATCGAACGGCTTCGTCGGCGGCAGCTTCACGCAACTGGAGCTCGCCCTGCCGGCAGCGAAGGGGAGATGACGATGGAGAGCGGTCCACTGGCGGTGACGCGGCTGGACGACGGCGCGATCTGGCGTGTCGCCATCGGCGGCTCGAAAGGCAACATCCTCGATGCCGCGGTGATGCAGGCGCTCACCGAGGTCTTCCGGGACGCGAAGGCCGCCGCGCATCTCAAGGCCATCTGCCTCGAGGGGCAGGGCGCGCATTTCTCGTTCGGCGCCAGCGTGCCGGAGCACCTGCCCCCGCTCGCCGAAGCGATGCTGGAGGCGTTCCATGGCGCGCTGCTCGCGATGATCGACAGCGGCGTCCCGGTGCTGGCCGCGGTCCGCGGCCAGTGCCTCGGCGGCGGCCTCGAGCTGGTCTCGTTGTGCCATCACATCGTCGCCGCACACGATGCCCGGATGGGCCAGCCCGAGATCATGCTGGGCGTGTTCGCGCCGGTGGCGTCGCTGGTGCTGGCCGACCGCGTCGGCCGTGGCGCCGCCGAAGACCTTTGCCTGTCGGGCCGCTCGGTCACCGCCGACGAGGCCCTGGCAATGCGGCTGGTCGACCAGATCGCCGCCGACCCCGCCGAGGCCGCGATCGCCTGGGCCCGCACGCACCTGCTGCCGAAATCGGCCTCGAGCCTGCGCTACGCGGTGCGGGCATCGCGAGCGGCGCTCCGCAACCGGCTCGCCACCGAACTGCCGGCCATCGAGCGCCTCTACCTTGACGGCCTGATGTCCACGGCCGACGCGGTCGAGGGCCTCAAGGCGTTCATGGAGCGGCGGCCGGCGGCATGGAGGGACGCATGAGCGAAGATCCCCGCCTCACCGCCCTCGTCTCGGCAGCCGGCACGCTGTTTCGCGACCAGGCGCTCGATGCGGTGCGCGCGTGGAAGGCGCGCACCGGCGGCCTCGCCGTCGGCTTCCTCCCCATCTACGTGCCGCGCGAGCTGCTGCACGCGCAGGGCGTGCTCCCGGTGGGCCTGATGGGCGGCCGTCCCGACCTCGAGATCATCAAGGGCGACGCCTATTACCAGTCGTACATCTGCCACCTGCCGCGCAGCACGATCGAGCTCGGCCTCAACGGCAGCTACGCTGCCCTCGATGGCCTGATCTTTCCAGCCATCTGCGACGTCATCCGCAACCTCTCGGGGATGTGGCAGATGCTCTTCCCGCACGTGCTGGTCCACTACTTCGACGTGCCGCAGAATTTCGACCCCGGGATCGGCGGCGCCTTCTATCGTCGCGACCTCGAGGCCCTCGCCACGGCGCTCGCGGAGCGCGGTGCGCGCCCGCTCACCGCCGAAGCGTTGCGGGAGTCGATCGCGCTCTACAACGAAAACCGGCGGCTGGTGCGCGAGCTCTATGCCCTGCGCCGGCGCGAGCCGTGGAAGGTGCCGACTCACGAGCTCTACGTGGTGCTGCGCGCCGCCCTGCTGATGCCGGTGGAGGAATCGACGCCGATGTTCGCCGGCTACCTCGCGCTGACCTCGGCCGACGAGTCGCGGCGGCCGCAGGACCAGGCGCGCGTGCTGGTGGCCGGCTCGTTCTGCGAGCAGCCGCCGCTGGCGCTGATCAAGACGCTCGAGCGGTCCGGCTGCTACATCGTGGACGACGACTTCGTGCAGGTGCACCGCTTCATCCGGTCGGACATCCCGGTGGACGGCGATCCGCTGCAGCGACTGGTCGACGCCCTGCTGACCGACGCCGTGGCCAGTCCCACGCGCTACATCGCCGGCGGCGTGAAGGGCGCCGACCTCGAGCAGCGCCTCGCCGAGAGCAGCGCCGAGGGTGTGCTCTTCTGCGCACCCAGCTTCTGCGACCCCGCGTTGCTCGACCAGCCGATGGCGGTGCGCGCGGCCGAGCGCGCCGGCGCGCCCTGGACCGCGTTCAAGTACGCCGAGAACAGCGGCCAGTTCCAGGTGATCCGCGAGCAGGCGGGCACCTTTGCGGATTCGATCAAGCTCTGGAGCAATGCATGAGCCCCGCACCAACGGCCGCGGCGCCCGCGCGGAAGGACGACAGCCAGGTCCGGCAGAAGGCGATGATCGCCAGGCACTTCGACCGCCTGGCCGCCGCGCCCGAGACCGGCGCGCGCACGGCCTATACCTTCGTGCCGGGCAACCTCACCGAGCTCCTCCTCAGCTTCGACGTGCTGCCGGTGCTGCCCGAGATCAACGCCCTGCAATCGGCCATGCGCGGCAAGACCGCGGAGTACATCGCCATCGCCGAGAAGCACGGCCACTCCGAGGACGTCTGCACATACGTGAAGAGCGACATCGGGATGATGAAGTCGGGCAACATCGGCCCCACCGGCCAGCGCCTGCCGAGTCCGGACCTGCTGCTGCTCTCCTATACCGGCTGCTTCACGTTCATGAAGTGGTTCGAGCTGCTGCGCGAGGAGTATCACTGCCCGGTGGCCATGCTGCACGTACCCTACCAGGCCGACGGCCGCATCACCGACGCCATGCGCACCTACGTCGTCGATCAGCTCAAGCAGGTGGTGATTCCGAAGCTGGAGGAGGTGACCGGCCGCAAGTACGACGAGGACCGCCTCCGCGAGCATTTGGCCCGATCGGCGCAGGCCGAGGATGATCTCGTGTGGGTGCTGCAGTCGGCGAAGAACGTGCCGTCACCCATCGACGCCTATTTCGGTGCGGTCTACTACGTGGGGCCCATCTTCAGCGCGTTCCGAGGCACCACCGACGCGGTGGACTACTACCGGGAGCTGCGGGAGGAAATCGCCGAGCGCATTCGCCAGGGCAAGGGACCGGTGACGCCCGAGGGCGAGGTGGAGCGCGAGCGCTTCCGCGTGGTCGTCGAGGGCCCGCCCAACTGGACCAGCTTCCGGCAGTTCTGGAAGATGTTCGCCGATGAGGGCGCGGTGGCGGTGGCGTCCACCTATTCGAAGGTGGGCGGCGTCTACGACCTCGGGTTCCGCCACGATCCCGATCACCCGCTCGAGACGCTGGCCGACTACTGCCTGGGCTGCTACACCAACCTGAGCCTGCCCACCCGCATCGACCTGCTGACGCGATACGTGTCGGAGTACCGCGCCGACGGCTTCCTGATCAACTCGGTCAAGAGCTGCAACTCCTTCAGCGCCGGGCAGCTGCACATCCTGCGCGAGGTGGAGGCGCGGTCGGGCCGCCCGGGCGGCTTCATCGAGAGCGACCTGGTGGACCCGCGCTACTTCTCGGCGGCCAACATCAAGAACCGGCTCGAGTCGTACTTCCAGATGATCGAGCAGAAGCGGCCCGGGGTGGCGTCGTGAACTACACCGTCGGCATCGACCTCGGCTCGACCACCACCAAGGCGGTGGTGCTCGGCGAAGACGGCACGGTGCTGGGCCGCGGCATCACCAATTCGCGCAGCAACTACGACGTCGCCTGCCAGGTCGCCCTCAGCGAAGCCCTGATCAACACCCGCTTCTCGCTGATCGCGGGCGAGTTCCGCGGCATCGCGCGTGATCCCTCGCAGGCGACCACACTGATCGGCGCGCTCGAGCGGAAGTTCCGCGCCGAGCAGTACCGCTCGCAGCTGCGCGTGCTCGACACCGAGCTGCGCCGGTTCCTCTCGCGCCTGCTCACCAGGCCGCCGGCGGCCGCCGCCATCGTCGATCGCATCGTCGAGCGGATGCACGGCGAGATCGACGCGCTCTACGCGGAAGGCGCGCGGCGCAAGAGCGACTTCTTCCGCGACCTGGCGGGCAGCCGCTACCTCGCCCTGGCGGAGGACGAGGCGCGCGCCACCGGCGTCAGCTTCGACCTGCTGGCCGGCCTGTTCGACAAGGCCATTCTCGACGTCGAGAACTCCGCCGAGGCGGCGGGGCATTTCGATCAGCACGCGGCAGTGGCCCTCGCCGGCCTGCCCGGCGCGGACCCGGCGCTGACGACCGCGGTCGCGCGCGTGTCGGCGCTCACGCTCGAGCAGATCGGCAGCGTCGGCACCGGCTACGGCCGCCAGCGCCTGCCGTTCCCCGAGGGCCGCATCCGCTCCGAGATCCTGTGCCATGGGCTGGGCGCCCACGCGATGTTCCCGCACACCAGGACCGTGCTGGACATCGGCGGACAAGACACCAAGGCCATCCAGGTGGACGAGCAGGGCATCGTCACGTCGTTCCAGATGAACGATCGCTGCGCCGCCGGGTGCGGCCGCTATCTCGGCTACATCGCCGACGAGATGAGCCTCGGCCTGCACGAGCTGGGGCCGATCGCGATCCAGTCGTCGGCGCCGGTGCGGATCAACTCCACGTGCACGGTCTTTGCGGGTGCGGAACTGCGCGAGCGGCTCTCGCTTGGCGAGAAACGCGAGGACATTCTCGCCGGACTGCACCGGGCGATCGTGCTGCGGGCGATGTCGCTGCTGGCGCGCTCGGGCGGCGTCAAGGACGAATTCACCTTCACCGGGGGCGTCGCCCGGAACCAGGCGGCGGTGGCGGCCCTGGTCAAGCTGGTAAATGAAAACTACGGTGCCCGCACGGTGAACATCTCGGACGACTCGATCTACACCGGCGCGCTCGGCGCGGCGCTGTTCGCGCTGCGCAGTGCCGGGAGCCGGGAGTGCCGGAGAACCGCATGATCACCACCGGAATCGACGTCGGATCGGCCGCCATCAAGGTCGCCGTCATGGACAGCGATGGCCAGGGCGCGGAGCGCCTGCTTGGCGCCGTCACCGAGCGCGTGCGCAAACGCGACTCGCTGGCCGTGGTCGAGACCGCCTACGAGTCGGCCCTGGCCGGCGCGGGCGTGGCGCGCGAGGCCGTCGAGTACGTGGCCACCACGGGTGAGGGCGAGTCGGTGCCCTTTCGCACCGGCCACTTCTACGGCATGACCACCCATGCCCGGGGCGGCCTGTTCCTGGAGCCGGCCGCGCGCGGCGTCGTTGACATCGGCGCGCTGCACGCCCGGGCGGTGCGCATGGACGAGCGGGCCAAGGTGCTTGGCTACCGGATGACCAGCCAATGCGCGTCGGGGTCCGGGCAGTTTCTCGAGAACATCGCGCGCTATCTCGGCGTCACGCTCGAAGAGATCGGACGGTTGTCGAAGACCGGCGACCAGCCTGAGCCATGCTCCTCGATCTGCGCCGTGCTGGCGGAGACCGACGTCATCAACATGGTGTCGCGCGGCATCACCATTCCCAACATCCTGCGCGGCATCCACCAGTCGATGGCCGGCCGCTACTTGAAGCTGGTCGTGTCGGCCGGGATCCAGGACGTGGTGCTGATCACCGGCGGCCTCGCCGCGGACGAAGGGCTGCTGGCCGCGCTCGCCGACGCCGCGTCCACCCAGAAGGCGGCCGTTGACATCCGCAGCCATCCGCAGTCGATGCTGGCCGGCGCCATCGGCGCGGCGCTGTGGGGCGCCTTCCGCGCGCGCCGCCTGGCCGAGCGCGGCGGCCTGCTGGGCAGGAGCGCCGCATGAACCAGCTGGCGCACCACGTCGCCCTGTCCCTCGAGGGACGGGTCGCGATCGTCACCGGCGGTGGCGGCGGCATTGGCACCGCCGTCGCCGCGCAGCTTGACGAGGCGGGGGCCCGCGTGATCACCTTCGATCGCGCCGACCGGCCCGGCCCGCCGGGCACCGATTCGATCCCGTGCGACATGACCAACGGCGCCGAGGTCGCCGCCGCCCTGGAGCAGGTGGTGAACACCGAGGGCCGTCTCGACATCGTGGTGCACTGCGCGGGCATCACGCGCGACCGCTCGCTTGCGCGCATGACCGACGTGGAATGGTCCGAGGTGATCGAGACCAATCTCGGTTCGGCCTTTCATCTCGTCCGCGGGGCGATCGCGCCGCTTCGCGAGGCCGGAGGCGGGGCCATCGTGCTGGTCGCCTCGATCAACGCGGAACGCGGCAAGGCCGGACAGGCCAACTACACCGCCAGCAAGGCCGGGCTGATCGGGCTCGCCAAGACGGCGGCACGGGAGCTGGGCCGGCACGGCATCCGCGTCAACGTGGTGGCGCCAGGCTGGATCGACTCGGCGATGACGGCCGCGCTCGGACCCGAGTTCCGCCAGCGGGCGCTCGACGAGACCGTGCTCGGGCGGGTCGGCACGCCCGGCGACGTGGCGGGACCCGTGCTGTTCCTGTGCTCGCCGCTCAGCCGGCACATCACCGGCCAGGTGCTGCGCGTCGACGGTGGACAGCTCATCGGCTAACCTTCAGGAGACTCCTCATGGACACGCTCGATCCCCTGGCCCTCGACGTCGTCGTTCGCAACCTGAACTCAGCGGATCTGGACGCCGTCATCCTGCTCGATGCCAAGAACGTTGGCCGGCGCCGCGAGGAGTTCTTCAAGCTGAAACTCAAGCAGGCGCTGTCCGACACCGGCATCACGGTGTCCCTCGCCGCCGAAGTGAAAGGCGCGTTCGTCGGCTTCCTGCTGGCGCGCGTCTTCTACGGCGAATTCGGCGTCACCGAGCGCGTCGCGGTGATGGACGTCATCGACGTCCACCCCGCCTTCCGCGGCCTGCACGTGGCCACGGCGCTGCTGGACCAGCTGCGCACGAACCTCGTCGGGCTGGGCATCGGCGTGCTGAGGACCGAGGTGGGTTGGGAGAACACGGAGCTGCTCGGCTTCTTCCGCCGCGAAGGCTTCGTGATGGCCCAGCGGGTCTGCCTCGATCTCGAGGTCGCGGCCACCCGATGACGCTGAGCAAGTTCTCGCGCTACGCGCTGTACGCCACGCTCGAGATGGCACGGGCCGACGACCAGCCGGTCACCGTCGGGCAGGTCGCCGGGCCGCACCACATTCCGCCCACGGCGCTCGCCAAGGTCTTTCAGCAGCTGGTGCGGGCGGGCCTGGCCGTGGGCACGCGTGGCATCGGTGGCGGCTACCGCCTCGCGCGGCCGCGGTCCGAGATCACGGTCCTCGATGTCGTGACGGTGTTCGAGCCGTTGCGCCCACCCGGTCACGATTTGTTGCACGCGCGCGCCGACGACGGGTCGGGCGCGCCCCACACCGTCACCTTGCGGCGCCTCTTTGACGAAGTGGACGAGGGGACGCGCGCCACGCTGGCGTCGGTCACCCTCGACACGCTCGTGAAGTAGCCGGCTGAGGCGCGGGTGCCGGGCTGCTGTATACAATGGCGGCAGCCATGCGCACCCTCATCCTCTTCGTCGCCCTGCTCCTCGTTCCGGCCCTGCCGGCCAGCGCGACCTTCTCGATTGTCGCCATCGATCCGGTCACCGGCGATCTCGGCATCGCGGTGGCCTCGCGCTACTTCGCCGTCGGCGCGGTCGTGCCGTGGGCGGATGCCGGCGTCGGCGCCGTGGCCACCCAGGCCAGCGTCAACGTCGGCTACGGTCCGCGCGCGTTGGAGCTCCTCAAGCAGGGCCTCACCGCGCAGCAGGTGATGGATCGGCTGTTCACCGAAGACACGTTCCCCGGCAAAGACGGCCGGCAGATCGCCATCGTTGACGCCAAGGGCAACATCGCCGTGTTCACCGGCGACGCCGCGCAACAGTGGCGGGGCCACGTCAAGGGCAAGACCTGGTCGGCGCAGGGCAACATCCTGGTCGGCCCGCACGTGGTGGAAGCCATGGGACGCGCGTTCGATGCGACCAACGACGAGCTCGCGGAAAAGTTGTATGCCGCACTTAAGGCCGGCGATGCGGCCGGCGGCGACAGCCGCGGACGCCAGTCGGCGTCGATCCTGGTGGTGCGCAAGGCCGGCGGCCGCAACACCAACAACGATCGCTACGTGTTCGTGAACGTGGACGACCACCAGGATCCCCTGGGCGAACTGCGACGGCTGATGAACCTGCAGATGACCATCAACCACGGCGGCGCCGTGACGCGGGCGATGGCCGCCAGCGACTTCGCGAAGGCCCTGGCCTCGGCCGACAAACTCGTGGGCTATCAGCCGCTCGATCCGGCCACCCACGTGAGGGCGGGATTCATCGCCTATCTCGCCGGCCAGCGCGAGCGCGCGACCGCGGCCTTCACGCGCGCCAGGCAGCTGACGCTGCCGGCGCAGTTCAAGACGCTGTGGGAAGGACAGGCCTCGCGGACGCCCGCGTTCGCGAAGATCCTCGAAGACAAGGCATTCGTCGCCGCCGTCTTGACCCCGCAGTAGACGCCATGAAGCTCCCTTCGTCTGTTGCGCTCGTCCTGTTCGGCTTGATCGCCACCGCTGGCCAGGGCACGCACGCCCAGACGGCGGCCATCGACCCCGCCAGCAACGCCCCGTTCTACACGGGCGTCACCGACCCGGAGTCGCTCGCACGACTGGTGAATGGCCGGCTCGCGGCCGCGCGCGAAGGGCTCGATCGACTGACAGCGGCAACAGGCAAGCGCAGCGCGGAACAGACGCTCCGGATGTACGACGACATCCAGGTGCACATCGGCGCCGCCAGGGAGCTGGCGTCCATCGTCCGGCAGCTCCACCCCGAGGCGGCGATGCGCACGGCGGCCGAGACGCTGAACCAGGCGGCCGAGGGCTTCGAAACCGAACTGGCGCTGAACCCGGCTGCCTATGGCGCACTGGCGGGCATTCGGACCACGGGCGCACCGGCCGACCTGAAGCGTTACCTCACGCTCGAGTTGGACGACTACCGCCGTGAGGGCGTGGACAAGGACGCGGCCACGCGCGCGAAGATCAACGAGCTGCGCGACCTGCTGGTCACGCTGCGGCAGGAGTTCGATCGCAACGTGCGCGAAGGCGGTCGCACGCTGACCGTGGCGAGTGCCGCCGAACTGGCGGGGCTGCCGCCGGATTTCATTGCCGCTCACAAGCCGGCGCCGGACGGCACGATCAAGTTGACGACGAGCGCATCGGATCTGCAGCCGGTAATGCTGTATGCGAAAAGCGACGACCTGCGCCGCCGCATGCTGATCGAATCAAACAACATCGCCTACCCGGCCAACCTGGCCGTGCTGCAGCGCATGGTCGAGACCAGGGCCGAGCTGGCCCGCACGCTCGGCTTCAAGGACTGGGCGTCGTTCGACCTCTCCAACCGCATGGCGGCCACGCCGCAGAACGCCGCCGCGTTCATCGATCGCATTGTCTCCGCCTCGGCGACGAAGGCGAACGCCGACTACCAGCTGATTCTCGATCGCAAGAAACAGGATCAGCCGGGCGCGACGACCGTCGACGCCTGGCAGCGCCGTTACTACACCGAGCTGGTGCGGCAATCGAGCTTCAACTTCGACTCGCAGGCCATGCGCCCGTACTTCTCTTACGAACGCGTGCGGGCCGGCGTGTTCGCCGTCAGTGGCAAGCTGTTCGGCCTCGAGTTCCGGCCGGCTCCTGGGCTTCCCGTGTGGCATCCATCGGTTGAGCCGTACGAGGTCTTCGACGGCGGCCGCCTCGTCGCCCGCATCTACCTCGACATGCACCCGCGGCCCGGCAAGGGCGGCGGCGGCGCCACTGCCGCCACGGCGCGCGCGGGCATCCGCGGCCAGCAGCTTCCCGAGGTGGTGTTGATCTGCCGCTTCCCCGGTGGCGAACCCGGCGATCCCGGCTTGATGACCTACGACCAGGTGACGACGTTCTTCCACGAGTTCGGCCATCTGATCCACGCGGTGTCATCTGGACGGCAGCGGTGGATCGGCCTCACGCGAGTGGTCGAGCGCGACTTCATCGAGGCGCCGTCACAGATGATGGAAGAGTGGGTCTCGGATCCCGCGACGCTCGCCACGTTTGCGACGCACTACCAGACCAACGCGCCGATTCCCGCCACGCTGGTGAGCCAGATGCGCCGCGCCAACGAACTGGGACGCGGTTACGACACGCGCCAGCAGATGGTGTTCGCAGGGCTGAGCCTGTCGCTGCACAGTCGCGATCCGAAGAGCGCCGACGCGATGGCGATCTACAAGGACCTGATGGAGAAGTACCTGCCGACGACCTACCCCGAGGGCAGTCACTTTCCGGGAACGTTCACGCAGTTGTCGAACCCGAACTACACGGCGTCGTACTACACCTACATGTGGTCGCTGGTGATTGCAAAAGACCTGTTCAGTGGCTTCGACCAGCGCGACCTGCTGGCGGCGGGGCCGGCCCGCCGCTTCCGCGACACCGTGCTCGCGCAGGGCGGCGCCAAGCCGGCGGCAGACCTCGTGCGCGACTTCCTGGGGCGGCCGTTCAGCCCGGCGGCGTGGGTGGCCTGGTTGAACCAGGCCACCCCGGCGCCTGCGGCGCCCTGAGGCGCGGCGTCACTTCGTTGGCTTGACCACCTTGTGGGCGTGCACCTTGATCAGGTCCTCGTCCTTGACGCCCTTCTTGTGGCAGGTCACGCACGTCGCCTTGTCCGGTTTGGCAATGAGGCCCGCCGCCTTCGCCTTCGCCGGATCCTTCATCACGGCCAAGGTTATGTACCCCGACCCGGGACCGTGGCAGGTCTCGCACTCGGCCCTCTTGTCCTCCGCGTGCTCGGACTTGAGCCACGAATCGTATTGGACCTTGTGACACACCTTGCACTTCTCCGCACCCACCTTGGTTGGTGCGGAAACACTCCCCTTGATTGGTGTGGCAACACCTCCCTTGGTTTGTGCGGCAAGCGAGGTCGAACCGAAAAGGCCGATCGCCAGTATGAACAGGAACGCTGAGGGCATTCGCATACCTCACCCCTTTCTATTCCACTTCATGCCTGTTCGCGGTTTGCGTCAAGTCGGAACCGACCCCGCCCTAGCCCTTCGGTACCGGCTTGATCGCCGGGAACAGCGCACCGGCGCCCACCATGTCTTTCACCAGGCCCGGCACCTTCGCCACCGCCGCGTTGGCCTGATCGATCAGGCCCGGCAACTGCGCCTTCACCTCGCGGATTTGCATCAGCTGCGTATTGGTCGGCATCGCAGTCGCCGCCATCACGCCACCCTTCAACTGGCCGATGCGGCCGCGCACGTTCTCGGTGTTGCCACCACCGCCACCGCCGCCTTGCTGGCCGAGGCCCAGCCGGCGGCGCACCGCCTCGAACTCTTTCACCACCGCGTCGAGCTGCTGCTTCACGTTGGGCGACAGCGTGGCGCCGCGGGTCTGCTGCTGCAACACGCCCACCTGCGCGAACGCGTTCTGCACCATCTCGGCGACGTCGTTCGCCTTGGCCTGCAGGTCGTGGAGGTCCTTGGCGGTGTCGAACCACATCTTGCGATCCGCGTCGGTGATCTGGATCTGCGGATCGCCCTTCACGCTCACGTCAATGGTCTGCGCGTCGCGGCCGTTCACGTTCAGCGTCGCCTTGTAGGTGCCCGGCAGCACGTACGGACCGTTCACACCGCCGCCGCCAAATCCGCCACCGCCACCACCGCCGCCTGGGCCGGCCGCGGGCGCGCCCGGAGGCGGGGGCAGCGGACGCAGGGGCTGGACGCGGAGATCCCACTTCAGCAGGTTGAGGCCCGCCTTGCTGCGATCGCGTGTGTCGGTTCCGGTGAGCTCGCGGACCACGGCGCCGCGCGCATCCTTGATGACCAACTTCACGTCTTTCGCGTCCGCCTTCAGGCGATACGCCAGCGTCGCGCCGGCCACGGGATTCTGGCCGAGGAACAGCCGATCACCCTCGAAGCCCTTCATCTGGTCGTTGGCCACGTTCATGATCGTGGCCGGCTCGCTGTCGAACACAAACGCGTCCGCGCCTTCCGACTTCGCCCACTGTTGGATCGGCGACACGTCGTCCAGGATCCAGACGCCGCGTGCGTGGCTCGCCAGGATCAGGTCGTTGTCGCGCGGATGCTGCTTGATCTCGTAGATCGGCATGGTCGGCAGGTTGGCCTTGATCCGCGTCCACGCGGCGCCGCGATTGAGCGACACCCACAGGCCGGTTTCGGTGCCGAGGTAGAGCACGTCGGGGTTCTTGCGATCCTCCGCCAGGCCGCGCGCAACTTCGCCCTTGGGCAGGTTGCCGGCGAGCGAGCGCCACGTCGCGCCGTAGTCGCCGGTCACGAAGACATACGTGTTGTAGTCGCCGCCGCGATGGCCATCGAAGGCCACGTAGGCGGTGCCCGCCGCCACGCGCGACGGCAGCACGTCGGCGACGTAGGTCCACTTGGGCACGCCCGGGATCTTCGCGGTCACGTTGGTCCAGGTCTTGCCGGCGTCCTGGGTGACGCTGACCACGCCGTCGTCACTGCCGACCCACACCACGCCCTGGCGCGCCGCGGATTCTTCGAGCGTGACGATGTTGCCGAAGGAACCGACGCCGTCGTGCTTGGCGAGGGTGATGTCCTTGCCCGCCACGCCCATGATCGACAGCGCATCGCGTTCGGTGTTGGTGGTGAGGTCCGGGCTGATCGGCTGATACGACCGGCCGCGATCCGACGACTTCAACACCAGGTTGGCGCCGACGTAGATGGTGGCGGGGTCGAACGGCGACAGCTGCATGGCGGTGTCCCAGTTGAAGCGATACGGCGAGGGCTGGCCGGGCTTCGACTCCGCCGGCTCGGGCCGCACCGCCTGCCGCTCGTTGGTCTGCCGGTCGGTGCGGCTGATGCGGCCGTCCTGCGACTCCGCGTAGACGATACGTGAGTCGGTGGGATCCATCAGCGGCTGAAAGCCGTCGCCGCCGCTGACGACGTACCAGTGGTCGTTGATGATGCCGCTGTTGGTGCGCACCGCGCTCGGCCCGCACCAGGTGTTGTTGTCCTGGAGGCCGGCGCACACGTGATACGGCGTCTGCATGTCGAACTCAACGTGATACGCCTGCGCGCCGAGCAGGTTCGGCAGCCACACCCAGTTCGCCGAGCGATCGTGCGAGATCGAGACGCCGCCGTCGTTGCCGATGATCAGGTGGCGCGGGTCGTGCGGGTCGACCCACAGCGCGTGATGGTCGACGTGGATGCGCTCGGCGCCGTCGGCGCGGAAGGTGCGGCCGCCATCATCTGAAATGTGCAGCGAGACGCCGGGCACGTAGATGCGCGAATCGGTCTGCGGATCGATCTTGATCACGCCGAAGTACATCGGCCGCGGATTGGTCTCGCTCATCTTCCGCCAGGTCGCGCCGGCGTTGTCGGAGCGGTAGACGCCGCTCTCGGTCGCGTGCTCGATGCGGGCGTAGAGAATGTTCGGGTTCTTGCGATAGATGTCGAGGCCGATGCGGCCCTTGGCGCCCGCGGGCACGCCGGTGTCGAGCTTCGCCCAGGTCTGGCCGGCGTCGGTCGATTTCCAGATCGCGCTGCCGGGGCCGCCGCCGTTCATGCCCCACTGCTGGCGCCGGCGCTGGTAGGTCGCGGCATACAGCGTCTTGTTGTTCGACGGGTCCATCACCAGCTCGGTGGCGCCGGTGTCGTCGTCCACGTGCAGCACGCGGGTCCACGATACGCCGCCGTCGCTGGTCTTGTAGACGCCGCGCTCGCCGCCGGCGCCCCACAGGTCGCCGAGGGCGGCGACGTAGACGACGTTGAAGTCAACGGGATCGACCAGCACCTTGGCGATCTGCCTGCTGGCGCGCAGGCCCATGTTCTTCCAGCTGCGGCCGCCGTCGGTGGACTTGAACACGCCCTCGCCCCACGACGAGCTCTGGCGGTTGTTGCCTTCACCGGTGCCGGCCCACACCAGGTTGGCGTCGGTCGGCGCAATCGCCACCGCGCCGACCGACCCCGTGGTTTCGTTGTCGAACACCGAGGTGAACGTGGTGCCGCCGTTGGTCGTCTTGTAGATGCCCGACGTCGCCATCGCCACGTAGAAGGTCGTCGGATCGCTCTCGAGCACGGCCAGGTCGTCCACGCGCCCCGACGGCGTGGCCGGGCCAATCGACCGGAAGTACAAGCGGTCAAGGGGACCGTTGCCTGTCGAACTGGTGGTCGTGATCGGCGTCACCGGCGGCGGCGCCTGTTCGCCTTCGCGGCCGAAGGCCGCTTCGGCGTAATCTCGCCGTAGCTCGCCCCCAGATTCTCGAGCGGAGGCGGACGCGACCAGCGCGACTGTGGCCAACGAGAGGACGAGCGCCGTGAAAGCAATGCGTGTGCGAGTCATGTCTGATCCCTGATCCCTGACTACTTCCCGCCAAACAGGTAGTCGAGCGCGAGGTTGGTCATCACCTTCACGCCGACCGGCAACGCCGACTCGTCGGCGAAGAACAACGGCGAATGATTTTGCGGCACTTTCGTGTAGTCCTGGTCACGGGGTGTCACGCCGAGGAACACGAACAGGCCCGGCACCTTCTGCTGGAAGTACGAGAAGTCTTCCGCGGTACCGGTGAGCGGGCCCAGCCGCACGTTGTCGGCGCCGGCCGCGCGGCGCAGCGTCGGCAGCATCCGCTCGGTCAACGCCGGGTCGTTGCGCGTCACGGGATAGCCCAGGCCGAACTCCACCGTCGCCGTGGCGCCGGCCGCCTCCGCGTAATTGATGGCGATCGCGCGAATGCGCTCGTGGATGCTCTTGCGCACGTTCTCATCGAAGGCGCGGACCGTGCCTTCGAGCTCCACCATTTCTGGAACGATGTTGGAGCGGTTGCCGCCGGTGAACCGCCCCACCGTGACGACCGCGGGTGCCTCGGTGATATTCACCATCCGGCTGATGATCGATTGCAGCGACACCACCACTTGCGAGCCGATCACGATCGGATCGACGCCGCCCCACGGCACCGCACCATGCGTCTGGCGACCCTTGATCTTGATCAGGAAACTGTCGGCGCTCGCCATCAACGGACCCGGGCGATAGACGATCGTGCCGGCCGGATACGGAAACACGTGGAGGCCGAACACCGCATCCACTTTCGGGTTCTCGAGCACGCTTTCCTTCACCATCTGCTCGGCGCCACCGGTCTCGCCTGGTGGCGGGCCTTCTTCGGCGGGCTGGAAGATCACCTTCACCGTGCCCGGCAGGCGATCCTTCATCCGCGCCAGCGCGGTCGCAGTGCCCAACAGGATCGCCATGTGGTTGTCGTGGCCACAGGCGTGCATGACGCCGACTTCCTGGCCGTTCCACTGCGCCTTGGCGGTGGACTTGAACGGCAGGTCGCCCTGCTCCGCCACGGGCAACGCGTCCATGTCGGACCGCAACGCCACCACGGGGCCGGGCAACCCGCCGCGCAGCACGCCCACCACACCGGTGGTCGCCACATTGGTCGTGACCTCGAAGCCGAGCTTCCGCAGTTGGTCGGCGATCACCTTGGACGTGCGCGTCTCGCGGTTCCCTAACTCGGGGTTCTTGTGGAAATCCCGCCGCCACGCCACCACCTGAGGGTTGAGCTCGGCCGAGAGCCGGTCCACATCGGCAGCTAACGGATTGGCGGCCGGGGCCGTCTGAGCCTGCATTGGGATCGGCAGCAGGGTGAGCGCGATGACGAACAGTGCTTTTTTCATAAGTGGTGGAGGCAACCGCCTCATGGGGATGCCTGCGGGGATTCTACTCTCATGAACGACCTTCGCCTTGGCGCCACCCGCGCCAGGCGCCGCTACCAGTCGAGCGGCACGAACTTCTGATTGCGGATGACCGTCAGCCACACCTGGTGGCTCCCCTGATGCTCCGTGCGGCTGTAGCGCAGCGGGGTACCGATGCCGATGTCAATCGGACCGCTCTCGAGCGCCTCGACGAGCCGCTCTCGGGTAATGTTCGGCGACGCCCGGCGCAGGCCTTCAACCAGGGCCTTGGCGGCCAGGTAGCCTTCGAGCGCGATGAACGATGGCGGGGTCTCCGGGGCGAACCTGGCGAGCGACTGTCGATACTCTCGCACCCCCGGCAACGGCGAATCGTAGTGCGGGACCACCTGCGTGATGATGACGCCCTCGCCATCGGCGCCCAACGCCTGGTTGAGCGCGGCCGAGCCAACGAACGACACATTCAGGAACAGCGCCGACGGCAGCAACTGCCTGGCCAGCCGGATGAACCGGGCGTTGGCGGCATAGGTGCCCACCATGATCACGGCCTTGGGCCGCACGCGCGCCTCGACCAGCGCCATCACCCCGCTCTCGACGGCGAGGGTGCCGCGGTCGAAACGGCCGTGCGCCAGGCTCTTGGTGTCGTGAAATCCGGCCTCGTTGAGCGCCTGCACCGCGCCGGCAAAGCCGGAGTCGCCGTAGGCATCGTTCTGCGTGAAGAACGCGATCTCCTGGGGCTTGATGCCTCGCTTGAACAACCCGCGCACCATGACGCTGGTCTCTTCGGCGTAGCTGGCCCGCAGGTTGATGACGTAGCGGTCCGGTGGAGTCTTGCGCAGCAAGTCGGCGCCCGAGAACGTGCCGAACAGCAACACTTTGCGCTCGTTGGCGATCGGCACCGCGACGCTCGCGCCCTGAGTGCCGACATTGCCGATCACGGCCACCGCCTGCTCGCGATCGATCAGCCGGAGCATGTTGTCCTTGACGGGATCGGCCTGGTACGAGTCGTCCAGTGCCGCGAGCCGCAGGCGGCGGCCGCCGATGCCGCCGGCCTCGTTCACGCGCCTCAGCATCAACTCGACACCGGTGCGAATGCCGCGGCCGAGTTCCGCCGACGGGCCGCTGAATGCCGCCGACATGCCGAGCACGATCTCGCCGGCGCCCTGCCCGGGCAGGCGCACCGGGGCCAGCGCCCACAGGGCGCACCCCACGATCACGGAAGCCAGGGCGCGCCTAGTAGAAGATGACAAGGGTGATCACCGCCAGTACACCGAGGATGACAGGCCAGAACAACACCTTGGGGAAAAAGTGCTCGCGCCGCTCGATCGACGGGAACAGCCCCGGCCAGCCGTTGGTCAGCGTCGTCAACGCGGCCACGACGATCGCCCCGTACATCACGAAGTAGTAGTACTCGATGTAGAGGATGCTGGCGCCGGAGACGCGCCGCCGCAGGTCCAGCTGCGACAGGATGATGACGAAGAACAGGCCCGAGAACGCCGACAGCGTCTGCACGACGTTGCCGCGCGTGCTCTCCTTCACGATCAACAGCAGCGAAAACACCATGAACCCCGACACCGTCAGCGGCAACAGGTTCGAGAACATCGGCTCGATGATGCGCCGGTTGATGACCACGTCAAAGGCCAGCTCCGTGCCGGCATCGCCTTCAGCGGCCAGGCCGTAGGTCGTCGTGCGGATGCGCGGGCTGCTGCCGAACTGCGTGCGGTTGACCGCCCAGCCGGGCAGCACGAAGTTGATGTCGATGCCCGCGCGCGCCAGCGGATGGATGATCTTGTAGGCCTCGAGGTCCGGCACCAGCACGATGCCGCGGTTGAGGTCGCCGTGCCAGACACGCAGCCGGAACTCCTGCTGGTCGAGCGGGTAGTTCGCGTAGTCGAACTTCTGGCGCACGGTCGCCTTCACATACCAGCCGATGGTCTCGCCATCCGCCGTCTTCGTCCGGTACGCCTCGGTAATCTCGCGGTCCGACGCGTCGGGCAGCACGAAGCCGCGCGCCACCGACTCGGGAATGTTGCGCGCGTACTTCTGCCAGACATACCCGGTCACGGCGACGTTATTGGGGCTGAGAATCTCCATCGTCTGGATGAAGACCCCGGTCGGCACAAACGACGGCAGCACGCCCTTGCTGGCGAGCGACCCGCGCATGGTGTCGAGCGTGAACCGCCGGACGCTGCCCTTGTCCACGAACACCGTTTCCGACTCGTGCGCCGGCGGGTGGACGCCGTAGGACACGACCCACAAAAACGCTATGCCCAACAGCAGGACCAGCGACCCGGTGCCGGCGCCGGCCCACAGCGGGACCGCGGCGTGGGATTGACGATACGGCTCGAGCACCAGGGCGAGCAGCAGACACAATGTGACGATCAAGGCCACGGCAAAGTGGATCTGCTGCCGGCGCAGTTCCTGGCTCCGCGACGACTGGTCCTTGAAAAACACCACGCCGAGCGTCCAGCCGGTCGCCGGCACGATCTCCGTAAACAGCCAGCTCGGCTCGCCGGTCACCGGATCGATGACGTCCTCGACAATGCCGTGGTCGTCGACGGGCATGCCGCTGAACACGCGCATACCCAGCGCGTATTCGTCGGCGAAGGGATGGGAGATGACAAACCCGCCCTTCGAGACGAGAAAGCTGTAGCCGACCTCGCCGAGATCCAGCGACGACACGATGTCGTTGACCTCGGTCAGCGACATCGTCCCGTGAACGACGCCGACCGCGGCGTTGCCGCCGCGCGCGATCGGCGCGGAGAACTCCACGGCCGGGACGCCCAGGGTGTCGGCCACGGCCGGCTCGCTCCACGTCGGCCGGCCTTCTTTCAGCGGCAACTGGAACCAGTCACGGTTGCCCTGCAGGTAGTCGTAGAGCGTGTCGAGCTGGATCAGATCGACGGCATCCCCCCGGCGCCGCAGATAGGGAGCAAACAGCCGCAGGTTGGGGTCATGGGCGAGCGGCAGAAAGGCAGCGCCGAGGCCGGCCATCTGCGGCGTGCGGTCGATACCTTGCCGGAGTTGCTCGAGCAATGCGCTGGTGTCGGGGCGGCCGCTGTTGACAGCTCCCGCCACTCCGGTGACCGCCAGCTCGAACCGGCGCAGTTCGCCGTCGATCACGCCCGCCGCCCGGTCCGCCTCGCTGCGCGCGCGATCACGGGCCGTCGCCAGGGTCTGCCCCAGGGATCGCTGATAGTTGAGGCCCAGCGCCAGGGTCGCGATCGCACCGACGATGCACGCCGCGCCGACGGCGATGCGCGCGCTGCTCCATGGCGGTTGCAGGAATGCGGGACGAACCAAGCGCGCCTAGGATAGCACCCTCCCCTGCGCTACAATCTGGGGCGTCTCGCTGGAGGATCCATGCGCCGGATTGCCGTCGTCAACATGAAGGGCGGTGTGGGGAAAACCACCACCGCGGTGCAGATCGCCTCGGGCCTCGCCGCGCGCGGCACGCGCGTGCTGCTGATCGACACCGACCCGCAGGGCAACGCCGGCCACCTCCTCGGGATCTCGTCACCGCTCACCGTCCGCGAACTCATGATGGGATCGGCCCCGGTCAACGAGGTCATCCACCGCCAGGCCCGCACCAACCTCGACCTCATCACCGCCACGCCCGCGGCGTTCTCACTGGAAACCCAACTGGCCGGCACCGTGCAGCGCGAGACGCTGCTCGAGCGGCGGCTGCGCGACGTGACCGGCGTTGACGTGATGATCTTCGACACCTCGCCGGCCATGAGCCTGCTGACCTACAACGCCCTGCTCTGCGCCGACGAACTGGTGGTGCCGGTGGGCATGGACACCATGGCCCTGGCCGGCGCGCGGCAGACGCTGGACGGCGTGCACGAGATCCGGTCGCTGTGGCCGGGGCGGCCGCTGTCGCTGGTCGCCGTGGTCCCGACCGCGGTGAATTCGCAAACCCACGCCAGCCGGGCGACGATCGAGGCCCTGGCGGCGGATGCGGAAATGGCGCCGGCGCTGTTCTTGCGCGGCATTCGCCAGTGCATTGACCTGACCTATGCCGCCGCCGCGCATCAGACCATTTGGGAGTACGCGCCGTCGAGCCGCGCCGCGGAAGACTACGGCGCGCTGCTCGATCAACTGGATGCGAGTTCGGACGCTCGCAGGAATCCCTACGAAGCGAAGCAAGCCCTACGAGGCGAAGCGAGCCCTACGAGCGAAGCGAGCCCTACGAGCGAAGCGAGCCCAATTAGAACGTGATCAGCAGGCCGCTGGTCACGTACGACTGGGCGCGCTTGTTGGCCAGCACCGTGAATTCCGGCTGGCCCGGGAACAGCGTGTTGGCCGGAATCGGCGAGGCGCGCAAGCCGAGCGAGTTGTCCAGGCTGTAGGCCCACGAAATGTTGAAGCCGATGTGCTTCGTCACCATCCCCTTGAAGCCAATCGTCGACTCGAGGCCGTAGTACCGAGACTCGGTGAAGGCGCGATACACGGTCAACTTCTGCTCGATCATCGAGACCGGGCCGACCATCACCTGGAACACTTCCATGGCACCGGCACCGAGCAGCCAGTCGTTGTCGAAGGGCGTGCCCTTCTTGTCGTACTGCAGGGCCAGCGCCGGAACCAGGTCCAGCTTCACCTTGGGCGTGTTGATGGTCTTGATGCCGACGCCGAGGATGCTCTGGTTCGAGTAATCGATCTTCTTGACGCCGTCGCGGTACCACGTGTGGCGGGCCAGTCCGTAGTACTTGTCGGCCGTGCCGATGCGGCGGTTATAGCCCAACGAGACGCGCGGGTTGTCGGCCTGCTCGCCAATGTTGTCGGCGAACGCGTACGTGTCCGAGGCATCGAACGACACGATGTCGCGGTCGGACGTGCGATAGAGGCTCAGTTGCGTCTGCACCTGGTACATCGCGCCTTGCAAGCGCAGCGCCTTGCCCGTCAGTCCCGGGTATCGCGGGTCGAGCTCGCCCTGGACGTACGGCGTCGTCAGGTAATAGCCGGTGCCGCCCAGAACGCGCGTCCATTTCACCACGCCGGCCGGCGCAAACGTGCCGAGGTTGCTCGGCGGCGGAGCCGGCGCCGCGGGCGCCTGGAAAGCCGCGGCCACGGTGGCGGGGGGAAGTTCCCCGACGATTTCGGACTTCTTGATGGTCAGCTCGCCCAGCGGACCGGCCGAGAACACCACGGTCTCGGCATCCTCGCGGACGATGTGACCCATCAGCAAGGTGTTGTCCTTGAGACGCAGCACGGTTGGTTTCGGCGCGCCAGCGGGCTGCGCGGAAGCCGCGGGAGCCGGCTGTGCGAGGGCGTGGCCTGGCACCGCGGCGGCGGCCAGCGCAACGATCAAGGTGCAGGGTACGAGGAGAGTAAGTTTGGGGAACACGTGAAGACAGCAATGTGCGTGCGGCGTCCCAGACGGGACGCCGCACATCAGTTGTGAAGGTTAGGCCGTGGCTGCTGCCGCGGTGCTCTTCGCCTTGCCGAACTGTTCGCTGAAGTAGCCGCGAACCTTTTCGGGGTCGAAGTCGAGGAACGTGCCGCCCGACGCGAAGTGCTGGATGAAGACCTTGCCGACCGCCCAGGTCGCCCCGCCGGCGAAGAACGGCAGCGTGGCAACGCCGACCAGCGGTCCGATCAGCGGCAGGTGGGAGATGGGCGCGAACAGGCCGTAGCCAAGACGCGTCGAGATGATGCCGCCGAGCAGCGATGTCACGATGCTCTTGACGCGATCCTGCTTGAAGGGCACATCGTAGTGCGCAGCCAGCTCGCGGAGCATTTTGATCTGGAGTGCAGCAACCCCGGCGACGTTGACAACAGGGATCGCGAAAATCCCCACGCCAGCTGAGTAGATTGCGTTTCGCTTGACGATCTCCATTGCGCCGGTTTCTTTCTCAGACATACTGCGAGCCTCCTTGGACGAAAGTGCGGGCATTATATAACAGCCTGCTACCTCTCAGTTTCGCCTTCATGTCAGGTGTTTTGCCACTAAGTCCGCCAGATTCCCGGCGTACGGCGGGTCGAGCATCGTTTCGTGGCTGCCCGCGACCCATTCAATCGTCACGCCGGCCGAATACCCGGCCCAGCCCAGGTCCGGCAGGCTCGAGATCCTCTCCGCACCCTCCCGCGCCCTGAACAGGACAACCGGGAAGTCATAGGCCGTCACGGGCGGCTGCAGTTGGGAATGCGCCCGGGCCACGTTCAGCACCCGCTCAACCTGCTCGAACGGGGTGTCGCGCGGAATCAGGTGCTGCGTCACGGCGGCGTCATACACGTGACGGGTGAGGCCATCGGCCGGCAGGCGGCGCATCTGATCCAGATCGAGGCCGAGCGCATGTCCGCAAAGAGCGTGCAACAGGGTGGCGGCGTCGGGGAGGCGATGCTCGATTGGGATGACCGACGGGTGCGGCACGTCGAGCAACAGGACCGGAACGCGGGTCGCCCCCTCACGCCGCGCCCGGGCGGCCAGCTCCATCGCAATGTAGCCGCCGTACGAGTAGCCGAGTAGCGCCACGCCGTCGAGCGGATGCCGGGTGGATGACGCGCTCGCCCGCGCCTCTGTCAGCAGGGCCCAGTGATGCGCGATCAGCTCTTCCCAACTGGCCGCCGGGGATTCGCCGCCTGCCAGTCCCTTTGCTTGCAGGCCCCACGCGCGATGCCGCCCCACCAGCCTGCGGCCGAGCGCGCCGTAACAGAGGACGTGGCCGCCGAGCGGATGCGGGCAGTAAATCGGGAGGCCGTCGCCCTCGGCCGACAGCGGGATCAGCGCGGCGTGCTCATTCACCTCGACGGCGCAGGCGCGCGCGAGCTTCTCGATCGTGGTTTCAGAGACGAGAACGTGTAACGGCAGTTCGGCGCCGATCGCCGATCGCAGCCGTGCCGCCATTTGCAGGACGAGCAGCGAGTGCCCACCGAGCGAGAAGAAGTCGTCCAGCACGCCGATGGGAGCGACCTTGAACAGCCCCTCCCAGATCGTGGCGAGCTCGTGCTCGAGCCGCGTCCGCGGCGCGACGAACGGCGGGCGCGCGGACGGGGCGGCCGTCAATTCGGACGGAGGAACAAACGCGACGCTCTCGCGCCATTCGCGGATGCCATCGTCGAGGTGATCGGGCAACCGCAGCGCCAGCCGCTCCAGCCCCTCCATGAGATCGCGCGCGGCCGGCGTCGAGATCGATCCAGGCTGGTAGACCACCCGCAGGTGCGGCGCCGGACCGGGACTGATGAGCAGCGTCACCGGATACCCGGTTCGCGCCCCTCGCACGCGGCGGCCCGCCTCCGACACCGAGGGCTCGGCGGCGGCCTCAGCGCCCGCCCCGCGCAGGTTCTCGTAGACCAGCAGGCTCCGGCAAATCGGCTCGCCGGGCCGCAGTTCGGACCACTGGTGAATCTGCCCCGCCGAGCAGTATTCGTACTCGGCCTGCTCGGCACGCTGCTCTTGATGACGGGCGAGGCACTCGCGGAGCGTGCCGGCATCGTCGAGCCGCGCCCGAATCGGCACGGTGTTGATGAAACAGCCGACCAGGCGCTCGATGCCGGGAATGCCGGACGGCCGTCCCGACACGGTCGCGGCAAACGCCACGTCGGTGCGCCGCGTGCGGCCGGCGAGGAGGAGCGCCCACAGCACCTCGAACACGATCGCGGGAGACACGCGGCAGGCGTGAGCCGCGGCGGTGATGGCCGCGCCCGCGGCCGCAGCCATGACGTGCTCGATCTCCGCCGGTTCGTCCGCGGCCGGACTCGCGGCGCTCGCAATCGGCGTCGGCTCCGCGAAGCCGGCCAGGCGCGACCGCCAGAAGCGCTCGCTGTCGGCGTCCGATCGACGGTGCAACCACTCGGCGACCGCACCTTCGTCCGCCGCCGGCGGCAGCTGCGCCGACGTGCCGGCGAGCTCGGCCGCGTAGAACGCCGCCGCCTCGTTCCAGAGAATGAGCAGGCTCCAGCCATCGAGAATGATGTGGTGGAACGACAGCACCAGCCAGGCGCGCTCCTCGCGCACCGTGAGCAGGGCGAAGCGAATCAGCGGCGGACGGTTCAGCGGAAAGCCGCGCCGGCGTTCCGCATCCATCAGCGCGGTGAGCGCGGCGTCCTCGTCATCGCCGGCAGCCACCTCGCGGAGGCTGACCCGCATCTCCTGCAGCACCGCGCGGAACGGCCGCAGGCCCCTGGCCAGGATCGACGAGCGCAGCGCGCCGTGGCGGTCAACCACGCATTGCAGCGCCCGCCCCAGCGCCTCGCGGTTGACGCCGCCCTCGAGGCAGAACGCGGCCTGCTCGACGAAGCGGTCCTGGCCGTCGCCGGCGGCCGACTGCAGCCACATCCCGGTTTGTGAAGGTGTCAGCGGATGCAGCGCCGCGACGCGCGGAACGGCACTCATGCTTCGGAGAGGTCCGACAAATCGAGGTCGCCGAGCAGTGCATCGAGCTCGCCCTGGTCGATCGACACGGCGGAAAAATCAGACGGCGTGTAGTGCGCGCCCTCCACCCCGAGGCAATGGTCGATGAGCTCGCGCAGCGCCGCGATCGTGCGATCGGCCACGTCGTTGACGCGCGCCTCAGACAGCACGGCCGCGTCGAATGAGTACTGCGTGACGAGCCGTCCGTTGATCACCGAGGCGTTCAGCTCGAGCCGGTACCGTCGCGGCAGGTCGGCGGCGACCGGGTCGCCGCTCGACTCGGGCGCGATGCCGTGGAACAGCCCATTGCCGATCGCCGCGGCGGCCTGACCAAGGTAGTTGAACGACACGTCGGTCAACGGCGCCGTGCCGCCGGCCTGATGCCGTGACCCGAACCCGATGCCGCCGTGAGGCACCGAACGGCTCGACTCCTTGACCATGCGGATCAGCGACGCGGGATCGCCGGCGGCACCGCCAGGCACGCGGACCGGATACAAGGTGGTGAACCAGCCGACGGATCGCGAAAGGTCGGCGTCCGGCAGCGCGTCGCGACCATGCCCTTCGACGTCCACCAGGATCTCGTCGCGCCCGGCGGCGCCGCACAACGCGCGGCCGAAGGCCGCCAGCAACAGGTCGGCGGCGGTCGTGTTGTAGGCGCGGTGCGCGGCGGAGAGCAGCGGCCTGGTTGCCGCTTCGTCGAGCGTCCTCGTGACCGTGCGCGCCATGGGCGCTGCAGTGGGCGCGGCCGCCCTGGGAAACACGTGAGCCGCCCCGGAGGTGACCGTGGCCCAGTACGCCGCTTCGTTGCCGCCCTCCGTCGCGCTCCACTCGCGCGCCATGCGACGGAACGTCGCCGGCCCGCAATGTTCCGGTGGCAGCGACAACGGCCGCCCGCCCTGCGCCTGCGCGTACGCGGTCTCGAGGTCGGCGAGGATGACGCGCCACGAGACTGCGTCAACCACGAGATGGTGCGCGACCAGGAGCAGCCGCGCTGTCTCCGCGCCGGCATGGACCAGCACCGCGCGGAACACCGGGCCGTTGACAATGTCGAGACTGCGCTGTGCCGCCCGGCAAATGGCTTCCACCCGCGCCGCCACCGCGCCATCCGCCGAATCGTCCGTGTAGGGCCCCCCTTTATGGAGGGCCGTTTCCAGGGCCACATCCGGCGACGGGTGAATGTGCTCTTCCCAACCGTGGGCGCCCATACGGAACCGGCCGCGCAACGCCGGGTGCACGCGCACGGTCTCGGTCAAGGCCGCTTGCAGGCTCGTCACCGAGATGTCCGGTGCCACCGAGAGCAGCAAGGCCTGGTTGAAGTGATGCGGCGAGGGCGGATCCAGATCGAAGAACAGCCGCTGCATCGGCGACAGCGGCAGCGGACCCGTCTCGTCTTCGGCCTGGGACGCCACCGCGGGTTCGGCCACGGCGGCGAGCGCGCGGATGGTCTGGTGCCTGAAGATCTGCTTCGGGCCGATCCGCCAGCCGCGATCGCGCAGCTGCGCGATCACCTGGATGCTGACGATCGAGTCGCCGCCCACTTCGAAGAAGTTGTCGGTGACGCGGACCTCGTCCAGGCGGAGCACGTCACGCCAGATTTCCGCCAGCGCCGCTTCCACGGGCGTGGCCGGCCGGCCGTCCACCGCCGGGACCTCCGCTGCAGCGGACGGAGGCACCACGAGTCGCCGCGGATTACTGATGGATCGTGACGACACGGGCAGTGGCGCCTCGGGAGCGTCCAGCCCGCCGCGAAGCAGATCCACGTAGTCGCCCGCCAGCCGCGCCATTGTCGCGGCATCGAAGAGCGCGCGATCGTACTCGAGGTTCACCGACAGGCCGTCACCACGTTCGGCGATGGCCAGCGTCAGGTCGAACTTGGCGGTGCCGGTCGCGGCGCCCGCAATCGGCTCGACGCGCAGGCCTTCCGGCAGCGGTGGCGCCGGCCGTGCCTGCTGGTTGATGAACATCACCTGGAAGAGCGGCGACCACGACAGGCTGCGCTCGACGCCGAGCTCATCCACCAGCTTCTCGAACGGCACATCCTGGTGGGTGAGCGCGTCGAGGGTGCGCGTTTTCACCTGCGCCAGAAGCGTCGCGAAGCTGGCGTCCTCTGGAATCTGCAACCGGATCGGCACCGTGTTGACGAACATCCCGATCAACGGCTCGAGCTCGCTGCGGCTGCGGCCGGCCGCCGGGAAGCCAATCACCATGTCGTCCTGACCCGACCAGCGGCGGAGGGTCGCGCCAAACGCCGCCAGCAGCGTCATGAACGAGGTGACGCCGGCTTCGCGCGCGCGCCGGGACAGCAGCGCGGTCAGCGGCGCGTCAATCGTCAGGGAGTGGACGGCGCCCTGGTAGCTCTGCGCCTCGGGCCGCGGGCGATCGGACGGCAGCTCGAGCACCGTGGGCGCGCCCGCCAGCGCGCCACGCCAGTAGGCGAGTTGCGGCGCGAGCAATCCCGCTTCGAAACGGCGGCGTTGCCAGGCGGCGAAGTCCACGTATTGCACCGCCAGCGGTTCGGGTGTCCCGGCGGCGCCGCCGGCCAGCGCGGCGTAGAACCGGCACAGCTCGTCGAGGAACACGTCGATCGACCAACCGTCCGAGATGATGTGATGCATGGTCACCGCGAGCACCGTCTCGTCCGGCGCCACGCGAATGACCGACGCACGAATCAACGGGCCGGCCGCGAGGTCGAAGGGGCGCGCCTGTTCTTCCCGCAAGAACGCGTCGATCGCGACGTGATCGCCGCCGTCGATCTCGCGAAGCACCGGCCGGACCGCGCCGATCGCGGCGTAGCCGCGCCCGTCAACGGTCGGGAACACGGTCCGCAGCGCCTCCTGGCGTTCGACGACCCGATCGAAGGCGGCGTGCAGCGACGCCACCTCGACGACGCCACGCAGGCGGAAGGCGCCCGCCATGTTGTAGGCGGGGTTCCCGGGCTCGAGCTGGTCGAGAAACCAGAGGCGCTCTTGCGCGAAGGACATCGGCAGGCGGGCGTGGCGCGCGATTGGCTGGATGGGCTCGTCCGCGGCCATCTGCGCCTGCTGGCCGGCAATCGCCGCCGCCTGCGCCCGCAGCGTCGGGTGCTCGAAGATGGCGCGCAACGGCAGGTCCACGCGGTAGTCGTCGCGGATGCGCGCGCCCAGCCTGGCCGCGAGCAGCGAGTGACCGCCCAGGCCGAAGAAGTCGTCGAGCGGCTTCACCTCGTCTACCGCCAGCAGCGGCTGCCACAGCGCCGCCAACCGCGCTTCCGCGGCGGTCAGCGGACCGGCGTCTTCAACGACGGAACGGCGATCGGGAGACGGTAGTGCCTTGCGATCGATCTTGCCATTCGGGGTGAGCGGCAGCGCGTCGAGAATGACCAGCACCGGCGGCACCATGTACTCTGGCAGGCTGCCGCGCAGATGCGCGTGCAGCGCATCGGCCACTCGCTGGCCATTCGGGTGCGACACATAGGCGACCAGTCGCTTGTTACCAGCCTGACTCTCCTCCACCGTGACGACGCACTGGCCGACGCCGGGAAATGCGCGCGCCACGGCTTCGATCTCGCCCAGCTCGATGCGAAAGCCGCGCACCTTGACCTGGTGATCCAGGCGTCCCAGGAACTCAACGTTGCCATCGTCACGAAACTGCGCGCGATCACCGGTGCGATACAGCCGATCGACGCCCGGAAACGGACTCGGGATGAACCGCTCGTTCGTCAGATCGGGACGCCCGAGGTATCCGCGTGCCAGACCCTGGCCAGCCAGGTAGATCTCGCCGGGCACGCCGACCGGCACCGGCTGCAGCGCGCGGTCGAGAATGTAGAGGCGCGTGTTCGCGATGGGCCGGCCAATCGAGGGCGGGTCGCCGCGCCGCCGCCGCGTGAACGTGGAATAGGTGGTGTCTTCAGACGGCCCGTAGAGGTCGTAGACCTTCTCCACGGTCGGCACGTCGTGGATGCGATCGGCCAGCTCGGTCGTGAGCGGCTCACCGGCGAGGTTCACCACGCGGACGCTCGGCGGCAGCGCACGTTGATGCAGCAGCGCGTCGATGGCCGAGGGCACGGTGTTGATCAGCGTCACGTGCGAGCGATCGGCAAGGTCCAGGAGATCCAGCACGCTGTTGGCGAGCACCACCGTGCCGCCGACCGAGAGCGGCAGGAAGATCTCGAACACCGACAGGTCGAAGCAGATCGACGTGCCCGCCAGCACGCCGCTCAACTCGGCGGGCGACCAGACCGACTGCGCCCACGCGATCAGCGCCGCGGGACTGCGATGTTCGATGGCGACGCCCTTGGGCTGGCCAGTCGAGCCTGAGGTGTAGAGCACGTACGCCAGGTTCGACGGGCTCACCGGCGCCGGCCGGAACTCCCCTTCCGCCGCCTCGTCCAGGGCGCCGTCTCTCAGCACAATCGCGGCGCCGCAGTCCGCCAGCACGTATTCGGTCCGCGCCGCCGGATAGGCGGGGTCCAGCGCCACGTAGGCGCCGCCGGCCCGCAGCACGCCCAACAGCGCGGCGATCATGTCCGGCGAGCGTCTCATGCACACGCCGACCAGCGTCTCGGTGCCGACGCCCTTCTGCTGCAGGAGCAACGCCGCCTTCGCCGCCCTGGCCATCAACGCGGCGTAGGTCCAGGTGGTGCCGCCCCACCGCAACGCGATCGCGTCGGGCGTGCGGGCCGCCTGGTCCTCGACCAGGTGATGCAGGCAGCGCGGCCGCGACGGCACCTCCGTGCGGTTCCACTCAACCAGCAGGCGATGGCGCTCGCCGTAACCGAGGTAGTCGAGCTGCGACACCGCCGTGGCCGGCTGGCGCACGGCCGTCTCGATCATGTTGCGATAGTGCTCGGCGAAGCGCTGCGCCGTCTCCGGCCGGAACAGCGCGGTCGAGAACTCCAGGCATCCCGAGAACCCCGCCGCCGTCTCCTGGATCGACATCGTCAGGTCGAGGCGGGCGGCGCCGGTTGACAGCGGCACGGCCTCGATCCGCAGGCCGTCCAGCGTGACGTCTTCGAGCGACCCGCTCTGCATGGCGAACATCACCTGGAAGAACGGCGAGCGATTGAGCCGGCGCTCCGGGTTGAGCTTCTCGACGATCTGCTCGAACGGCAGCTCGGCGTGCGCGTAGGCCTCGAGCGCAACCGCCCTCACGCGCGCGATCAAGCCGAGGAAGTCCGGGTCGCCCTCCACGCTGACGCGCAGCGCCAGCGTGTTGACGAAGAACCCGATGAGGCCTTCGAGCTCCCGGCGCGGGCGATTCGCAATCGGTGAGCCGACGGTGAGATCGGTTTCGCCGGACCACCGGTGCAGCAAGGCGAGAAACGCCGCGAGCAGCACCATGTAGGCGCTGGCGTCGGTGCGCCGCGCCAGCGCGTTCACGGCGCCGGCGGCCTCGGCATCGATCTGAAAGTAGACGGCGTCGCCCGCCGACGCGCTCGAGGCTTCGCCGTTCGCGCTATGGCGGGGTAAACCCTCGTCTTTGCCCCCGTCCGAAGGCAGGTTGATCACGCCTGGGGCGTCAGCCAGTTGCGCGCGCCAGTACTCAAGGTGCGGCTGCGCGACGGCGGCATCTTCGACCTGCAGGCGTTGCCACTGTGCGAAGTCGGCGTATTGAACGGGGAGTTCGGCGAGCGGCGACGCGTCGTCCGCGTGCCGCCGGTTGTAGAGCGCCGCGAACTCGCGCACCAGGACGCCGGTGGACCAGCCGTCCGAGGCGACGTGGTGCAGCGTGACAATCAGCACGTGCTCTCGCGCGTCGAGCTGGACCAGCAGGACGCGAATCGGATGCTCGCGCGCCAGGTCGAACACGTGACTGGCTTCACCACGAAGCACCCCGCGCAGCGCCTCGTCGCGATCGATCTCCGGCAACCCGGCCAGCGAGAGCGTGCGGCTCAGCGACGCGCCGCCAGGTTCCGGCGCCGGGTCAATCGCCTGCGCCGGCTCGCCATCGCGATCGATCAGGCGGGTCCGCAGCACTTCGTGGCGCCGCACGATCTCGTCCAGCGCCGCGGCCACCGCCGCGCCGTCGAGCTCGCCCTGCAGCCGGAACGCCGCCGGCATGTTGTAGGCGGCCGAGCTGCCTTCGAGGCGCTCGAGGAACCAGATGCGCCGCTGTGCGAACGACAGGGGCAGGGGCTGCAGGCGGTCGGCGGGCGCGATCGGTGTCACGCCGGCGGCCGGCCGCTCCTGCCGGACCCGTTCGAGCAGCCGGGCCCGCTGCTCAGGGCTGAGCGCGGCCAGGCGGTTGCGCAAATCGTTCAACCCCTCGCCTCCGCCGCCTTGGATTCCGCCGCGAGTTGACGTACCTTTACCCACGATTCCATGACTTCACTTGACCGCGTCGCCTTTGCCACGCTCACGCCCGAGCTGTTCCACATGTGGTACCGCTCGAAGAGCAAGCCATTCATCATCACAGGCGCCTTCGACGGGGTCAAGGATTGGACCCTGGATGTGATCTCGGAACTGCTGGGGACGCAGGAGTACAACGTCAGGGTCTACGGTAAAGACTATCGCAGCCGGCCCAAGCGGGAGTGGAAGAAGTACAGCGAGATCGAGTCACACACGCCTCAAGCGTACGTCGAGTTGCTGCGCAATCGCACCGCGCACGAGAACAGCATGTACATGGCGCAGGTCGCCATCGGACAGACGCCGCTCGCCACCACCATCCGCGACCGCGTGCTCCAGCTCGAGCAGAAGTGCGACATGGAGACCATCCATCCGCTGATGGATCTCAACCTCTGGTTTGGTCCCGGCGGGCACACCGAGCCGCTGCACTTCGACACCGGTGACGGCACACTGATGCAGTTGCACGGGTCCAAGCGCGTCACGCTGTTTCCACCGTGGGAGACCCGCAACCTGTATCCGTTCGAGTTCTACCGCGAGATTCCGCCGTGGTTCAGCCAGGTGGATACCGACAACCCCGACCCGAAAGTGTTTCCGCGCTACGCCGAAGCCCTCGCCAATCGCATCGAGGTGGTCGTCGAGCAGGGCGAGATTCTCTACATTCCCGTGAGCTGGTGGCACGAGGTCACGGCGCTCGGCACCGACTACGTCTGCTCGGTCAATCGCTTCTGGAAGGTGAAGCCGGTCGAACGCAACTTCTCTCACGGGCGTTCGTCGATCTTCTGGCTGATGAACCAGGTGCCCTGGTCGGTGGTGATGAAGGTGGACGGCACCATGCGGAGGTTGCTGGGTCGGCCGTCTTAAACACCTCCATCAGGTCGAAATCAAGCCCATGCCGTCGAAACAAGCCTCATTTTGACGTTTAGGGTCGAAAACAGCTATTCGATTGACCTGCCGCCTTCATGAACCTCTCACGGTTCGGTAGCGCCGGCGTCCGACAGCAGCCGGCTCACTTCCTCGTCCGACATCCCAGCAAGAGCTTCGAGCAGTTCCGGGTCGACATCGGCAGCCTTCGCCGACACTACCTGGTCGATGTGGCTGCCGATGGCGGCAATCGTCGGCGCCTCGAACACCGCCCGCAGCGGCAGCTCGATGTTGAACGCGGCGCGGATCCTCGCCACCACCCTGGCGGCGAGCAGTGAGTGGCCGCCAATCGCGAAGAAACTCTCCTCGCGCCCGAACGAGGGGCGCTCGAGCACCTCTCGCCAGATCGCGGCAATGCGGCGTTCGGTCTCCGTGCGCGGCGGCGTCGACACGTCGGGGCCGTCGGGCCGCTTCAGCCGCGAGAGCGCGTCCCGATCCACCTTGCCGTTCGGACTGAGCGGCCAGGCCTCGACCGCCACCACCACCGGCGGGATCATGTAATCAGGCAAGCGGCGTCCGACCCGCGCGCGCACGTCAGCCGCCGACGGCGACGCGCCGACGGTCTTCACGTAGGCGACCAGCGTGTCGGCAATCGCCAGCACCACCCATTCGGCGAGGCCCGTCGTCTCGGCCAGCGCGACTTCGATCTCACCGAGCTCGATGCGCAGCCCGCGGATCTTCACCTGCGAATCGCGGCGGCCAATGAACACCGGCACGCCGTCCTCCAGCCGATAGACCAAATCACCCGTGCGGTACATCGTCCCCAACCCACCGGGGGCAGGCACGAACCGCTCGGCGGTCATCTCCGGCTTCTGCCAGTATCCGGATCCAACGCAGACGCCCGAGATGCAAAGCTCGCCCACGCCGTACGGCGGCGACGGCCGTCCCAGTTCGTCGAGCACGTGCAGGCGAACGTTGTCCACCGGTGCGCCGAGCGGCACTTCGCGATCCAGGTAGCGCAGCGGCTCCGTCAGCCGGAAGTACGAAACGACGTCGGTGCACTCGGTCGGACCGTAGGTGTTGACGACTTCTGCCCGGCAGTGCGGGTTGCGAAGCCAGGGTTCGAGCGCGCTGACGCGAATGGGCTCGCCGCCCAGGAAGACATAGCGAAGCGAAGCCAGGTCGGCATGACGCGCCGGGTTGTCGAGCAAGCTGTAGAAGGCGCCGGGGGCGCAATTGATCACCGTCGCGCCGGTGGCGCCGACGGTATCGACGATGCGCGCGGGATCGAACTCGGTGCCTTCGGGCAACACAATCGTCGCGCCGGTCACGAGCGCGGCGTAGAAGTTCTTCTGGGTCAGGTCGAAACCGAAGGCGCTGATGATCAGGAACTTGTCGCCTGGGCCGATGCCGAACTCGCGGACATACCAGCTCACCAGGTTCCACTCGCCCAGGTCGTGAACGGCGGCGCCTTTTGGCAGACCGGTGGAGCCTGAGGTGTAGAGCACGTAGAAGGTGCTCGCCGGTCCGCGCGGGTGCGCGGGTGCGTTAACGGCCGGCGCCACCAGCGCGTCTTCCCGATCGAGCGCCAGCAGGCGGCAGTCGAGGCCGGCGAAGCGCTCCAGCAGGCAGGCCTGCGTCAGGATGACGCGGCACTTCGCGTCGCTCGCCATGTGCCGCAGGCGGCCATCCGGATACGCGGCGTCCATCGGCACGTACGCGGCACCCGTCTGCAGCACCGCCAGCATCGCCACCAGCATGCGCGGCGACCGCTCGAGGCACACACCGACCAGGTCGCCGGCGCCGATGCCGTCGGCTCGCAACACCTGCGCAATGCGCGTTGCCTCCGCCAGCAGATCCTGGTAACTGAGAACGCTCTCGCCCTGAATGACCGCCGGTGCGTGAGGCGTGCGCGCGGCCTGGCGCGCAATCTCTTCAGGAATGGAGTGGTACTCGAGCGGCCGGATCGCCTCGGTGAGGCTTGGCTCATCCGCGAGTTGCATTGAAAGATCGGCGACGCGCTCGACACCGGCGATTAACTGGCGGACGACGCCTTCCACGCGTTCGAGAAAGCGACGCTCGGCGAAGATGCCGGGATCGTAGGTGACGCTCATCCCCACCCGGTCGCCGACCACGCTGATCTCGAACTGGACGAAGCCCTCGGCGTAGGGCGTGAAGCGCGTCACGTCGGCGACCTCGTTGCCCACCGGCACCGTCAACTTCGCCGTGATGTAGTTGAAGAGCAGCGACACTCGTCCGGCCGGCGCCAGGCGGCGCTGCTCGAAGATGGAGATGCCCGAATACTCGGACGCGTTCTTCTGCGCGGCACGCGCGTGTTCGAACAGGTCCGCCGTGACGCCGTCCAGGCCGAGGAGCGTCCGGGGCACCACGAACGGCAGTCCCTCGTAGTAGCACCCCAGCGCGGCGGCGTGGCCTGGCGGGCGGCCGCCGAGGAATTCCTGGATCAACAGATCGCCGTCGGCGCGGCCATGCCCGTCGGCCACGATTGCGAACGCGCACTTCATCAGGATCTGCGGCGTGATCCGGCGCTGGCGGCAGAAGCGGCGCGCGTCGTTCCACAGGTCGGCCGGCATCGGCAACTCACGCGTCACCGCCACGCCCGGGCGCCCTTCGGCCGGGCAGATCAGCGGCGTGACTTCGGCGAGCGCCGCGCGCCACCAGGCGAGCACGCGGGCCGTGTCGGTTTCAGCACGCTGCCGCGGCAGGAACTCATGGAACAGCGCGGGGGGCAGCGGCTCCGGCACCAGATCGCCGCCAATGCGGCGCGTGTATTCGGCCGCAACCCAGGCGGCCGCCTGGCTCGTGGCGATGCCATCCAGGAGCATGTGATGGTTGGCGAAGCCGGCGAGGCACTGGCCTCCCGCCACCCTGATCAGGAAGTGCCGGACCAGCCGTCCGTGCGGGTCGTACGGCCGGTGAATGTTCGCCGCGATGGCCTGGCGAATGTCGGGCGCGGTCGCGGCGCGCGGCAGGTCCACGAGCTCGAGCTCGGCGCGGTCGCGCCGCAGCACGCACTGGTAGGCCTGCTCCAGGTAGGGCGCGCTGGACGCGCGCATGCGCGTGCGCATGATCGGCTGCGTGTCGGTCAGCGCCTGCGCGGCCTCGCGCCACAGCTCCGGGTCGATCGGCTCGCTCACCGCGAACGCCAGGCCGACCGCGTTCTGCGTGCTGGCCGGGTTGGCCAGCGTGTCCATGTAGATGTCGCGCTGCATCGGGCCAAGCGGCAGCACCTGTTCGTACTGCTCGGTGGGGAGCTCGAGCGCCTCGAACAGCTCCGCTGGCGTGACCAGCGGCAGCGACGACAGCGGCGCCTCGGGCGACGCGCACATCCCCTCGAGCATGCGCTCGAGGTGCAGCATCATTCGCGCGATGGTGGCCTGGTCGAACAGGTCGCTGTTGTAGATCATGTTGCCCGGCAGCCCCTCGGGGTTCTCGGTCAGCAGCAGCATCAGGTCGTAGCGCGTGTGCATGCACTCGACCTGGATGCCCTCGACGTCCAGCCCGGGCAGCGCCTCGGCGCCGCTCGCGAAGTTCTGCAACGCGAAGGTGGCCTGCACCAGCGGCTCGTAGGCGGAGTCGCGGTCGAACGACAGCGACTCCATCAGCCCGTCGAGCGAGTAGTCCTGGTTCGAGAACGCGTCGAGCACGGTCCGCCTGGCGTCGGCAACCAGGTCGCGGACGCTGGCCGACGGATCGAGCCGGAACCGGATCACCAGCGCGTTGACGAAGAACCCGATCAACGGCTCGAGCTCGGCCTGCGTGCGCCCCGCCGCCGGAATGCCCACCAGCAGATCGTGCTGCCCGCTGTAACGCGCCAGCAGCGCGGCGTAGGCGCTGATGCAACTCATGAACAGCGTGACGCCGGTCTCCTTGCAGAAGGCGCGCAGTTGATCGACCACGCGCTCGGGGAGGCGGAACTCGTAGGCGCCGGCGTTGAAGGTCTGGGACGACGGGCGCGGCCGATCGGTCGGCAGCCGCAGGATGCCGCGATGGCCGCGCAACTGTTCGAGCCAGTAGCGCCGCTGGCCGTCGAGCTCGCCGTTGAGCATGCGCGTGCGATGCCAGTGCGCGTAGTCGGCGTACTGAATCGTCAGGACGGGCAACCGCGCCTCCCGGTGCTCGCGCCCGGCCGTCCACAGCTCGGCGAAGTCGCGGCACAGCACGCCGATCGACCAGCCATCGGAGATGGCGTGGTGCATGCCGAGCATCAGGACGTGATCGTCGTCGGCCAGGCGCCACAGCGCCGGGCGGAATAGAGGGCCGGCCGCCAGATCGAACGGGTGCGCGGCGGCCGCCCGCAATTCCCGCAGCAGTGCCGCGCCGCGCACGTCCGGACCGAGCGCGCTCAGATCGCTGACCGGCAGCGCCACCGGCCGCGCCGGATGGATGACCTGCACCGGCTCGCCGTCCACACTCGTGAGCGTGGTGCGCAACACTTCATGGCGTTCCACGAGCGCGGTCAGGATCCGCTCAATCGCCGCCGCCTCGAGCCGGCCGTGGAGCCGGAACGCCGCCGGAATGTTGAACATCGTCGTGCCCGGATCCATCTGGTCCAGGAACCACAGGCGCTGCTGCGCCGGCGACATCGGCAGCACGAACACGTCGCTCACGCCGCCGGCCCTCCGGGCGACACCAGCACGTAGCGATCGCTCCACAACGCGAACAGCTCGGTCATGAGCGTCGCATCGCCGGCGCTGGCGCCACAACGCGGCAGTACCTCGGCGAGCGTGGTCGTTGAATCGGCCGCCTCGACCACGCGGTAGGCCGCTTCCGAAATCGCCAGGGATCGGGTGCTGTCGTAGTTCCGCACGAGCGCGAATCGCGTCTCGCGCGCGCCATGCTCATCGACCGCATGCGTTGCCGTCAGCCGGCTGCAGGGCGACAGCCAGAGGCGGCAGCCCTCGAGCAGCGCGGGGCCCAATTCGGGCCGCTTCCAGGCGAGGTAGTCGCCGATCACCAGGTAGTTCAAACCCGAAGTCAGGAAGCAGGTGACGGCCTCTTCCGCGGTGTTCACGATCGGCTCAACGTTGTTGTTGAACGAGGTGTTTAGCAGCATCGGCACGCCGGTCTGCTTGCCGAACGCCTCGATCAGCGCGTAGTAGCGCGGATTGGTGTCGCGGCTGACGGTTTGCAGCCGGGCGCTGCCGTCAACGTGCGTGATCGCGCCGAGGGTCTCCCGCCACTGCTCGCGCACCTGCAGTACGCTGGACATGAACGGGAACTGCGACTGATCCTCGGGGATCTCGAAGAAGTCGCCGGCGCGTTCCGCCAGCACCGACGGCGCGAACGGACGATAGCCCTCGCGCTTCTTGATCATCGCGTTGATGGTGTCTTTGTGCGCGGCCAGGCGCGGGTCGGCAATGATGCTGCGGTTGCCGAGCGCGCGCGGGCCGAACTCGGTGCGCCCCTGGACCCAACCGGCGACGGCGCCGTCAGCAAGCAGCGCCGCCGTCTCGGCAAACGGATCCGCCATCCGCCGGGACTCGAGGAACGGCGACCACGCCTCGAGCGTGGCGGCAATGCTCTCGCTCGATCCGGCGTCGGTGCCCCAGAAGGTATGCGCCAGCCGCGTCTTCGGCAGCGACGGCGTCATCTCGTGCGCCACCGCCAGCGCGCACCCAATCGCACAGCCGGCATCGTCGGCCGCCGGCTGCACGAAGATGTCGCGGAACAGCCCGCTGCGCCACAACTTCCCCACCATGCTGCTGTTCTGCGCCACGCCGCCGGCCAGCGCCAGGTTGTCGTGGCCGGTCACGTCCTGGTGATGGCGCAGGATGTGAAAGACGATCGCCTCGAGCGACTCCTGCAGGGCGGCGGCGATGTCCTTGTGGAGCTGGGTGAACGGCTCGCCACGGCGCCGGGGCGGCAGCGTCCGGTGAAGGTTCAAGACGCGCTCGTTGTAGATGACGTAGTCGCCGTTCGGCAGCAGCGCGTAGAACTCGTTGAACACGCCGCGGAAGCGGCCGGGGTCGCCGTAGGGCGCGAGGCCCATCACCTTGTACTCGTCGTAAATCCGGTAGCCGAGAAACCCGATCGCCCGCGTGTAGTAATTGCCGAGGCTGTAGTGCTGCGGCTTCGCCGCCAGCACGTTCAGCGCCTTGCCGCGGCCGTCGAGCACCATGGTCGAGACGCTCTCGCCGACGCCGTCCATCGACAGCACCAGCGCATCCTCGTGCCCGCACACCGCGAAGGCGCTGACGGCGTGCGCCATGTGGTGGCTGATGAAGCGGAAGCGATCGGCCTCGGGACGATGACCGAAGTCGCGCTCGAAGACGTCCTGCAGAATGGCCCGCGTGCCCGTGAACGGGCCCAGGTGCGGATGGTCGAGGTGATAGCGCAGGAAGAACTCGTCGAGAAACGGCTCGGTCGCGTAGTAGCCGAAGTAGTCAACGTCGTCGAGCCCGAGGCCCGCCTGCTCCAGGCAGAAGCGGACCGCGTTGGCCGGCGCCTTGTTGGTGTGCTTGATGCGGTTGAGGCGCTCTTCCTCGATCGCCGCCGTGATGACGCCGTCCTGGACCAGCACCGCGGCGGCGTCGTGCGCGAAGTCGATTGGAAAGCCGTAGTGCGACTCGTGCACGCGGTCGAAGCCGCCGGTGAATCCCAGGATGTTCATCGCTTGTGCGCTTCCCGCTGAACGCGTGTGATGCCGGCTGGGGCAGGCGCGGCGCCCGCCTGGAGGCCTGCCACCAGCGCGGCCAGCGCCTCGAGCGTGGTGCACTCGAAGAACGACGCGATTGGCACGTCCACCTTGAGCTCGGCGCGAATGCGCGAAATGGCCGTGCTCGCGGTCAGCGAATGACCACCCAACTCGAAGAAGTTATCGTGCCGCCCGACACCGCTGGCGCCAAGGGTCGTTTCCCAGATGCCCGCCACCTTCTTCTCGATCTCGGTGGCCGGCGCGACGAAGGTCTTGCCGAAACCCATGCCCGAGCGCATCGGCGCCGGCAGCGCCTTGCGATCGATCTTGCCGTTGGCGTTCAGCGGCAGCCGCTCGAGCACCATGAACACGGACGGGATCATGTAGCCGGGCAACCGCGGACGCAGGTGATTGCGCACCTCGAGTTCGATTGTGCGCGCCGGCGGCGTCGGGAATGCCAGGTAGGCAATCAGCCGCTTGTCGCCGGTCGCTTCGTCCTGGTGCAGCAGCACCAGGGCGTCGTCCAGGCCGGGGAAGGTACGCAGAGCCGACTCGATCTCGCCGGGCTCGATGCGGAAACCGCGCAGCTTGACCTGCCCGTCGCGCCGGCCGAGGAACTCGATGTCGCCATCGGCATTGCGCCGGACGATGTCGCCGGTGCGATAGAGCGTGCCACCGGCGGCACCGAAGGGATCGGGCACGAACGCGGCCGCGGTCAGCTCCGGACGGTTGTGATAGCCGAGGGCAACGCCGTCGCCGCCAATCAGCAGCTCGCCGGCGGCGCCGGTCGGCTGCAGCAGCATGGCGCGATCGACCACGTAGGCCGTGGTGTTGGCGATCGGCCGTCCAATCGGGATGATGGTCGCATCGTCACCGACCTGCTTGATGTGGTGCCAGGTGGCGAAGGTGCAGGTCTCCGTCGGACCGTAGCCGTTCAGCAACCGCGGCGGTGCGCCCCTGGCCAGCACGCGTTTGACCCAGCGGGGTTCGACCTTGTCGCCGCCAACCAGCACGGTGGTGACCGTGGCCAGACCATCCGGGGCCTCGCGCGCCATCTGATTGAAGAGGGCAGAGGTCAGGAACATCGCGGTGATGCCCCGCGACCGGAGTTCCCGCGCCAGCACCTGCGGGGTTAACGCCGTGTCGCGGCCCAGCACGTGCAGCTCGCCACCATTCAGCAAGGCGCCCCAGACCTCGAACGTCACAGCATCGAACGCCACGTTCGAGATGTGCGCAACCTTGTCGTTCGGGCCCAACACGACGTAGTCGGAATTGATCACCAGGCGCAGGATGGCGCGGTGAGGGACGCGAACGGCCTTCGGGATCCCGGTTGAACCGGACGTGTCGAACAGGACCACTTCGTCCGTCGCCACGGTGGCGGCGGCGGGCGGCGGCGTGGATGGGCACGCCACGATCTGCGACGCCTGCGCGTCGGGCGCGATGCGCGTGATGCCGGGCAGGCGCACGTCAGACGCGGCCATGGCCACTAACGCACGAACACCGGCATCCTTCACGACAAAGGCGGTGCGGTCGAGCGGCGCCGCGGGATCCAACGGCACGACGGAGGCGCCAAGCTTGATGATGGCGAGCAGGGCTTCGACCAGCACCGGCGACCGCTCGAGCAGCACCGCGACCCGGTCGCCGGCGACCACGCCGTTGGCCGCCAGGTGATGGGCCAAGCGGTTCGACCGCTGATCGAGCTCGTCGTATGTCAGCGTCACGCCCTCGGCGCTGATCGCTGTCCCTGGGCCGTTGCGCGTGACCGACTCGGCGAACTGCTTCGCCAACGTGCTGGTGGACGGATACGGGCGCGCGGTCGCGTTGAGCCCGTGCACCAGCTGATCGCGCTCGGCAGCGTCCAGCATGTTCACGCGCGCGATCGGCGATGTTGGCTGACGCGCCGCCTCGCTCAGGAAGCGACCGAGGTGGCCGGCGAGCGCGGTGACCTGTTGCAAGGTGTAGGCGCCGGCGTTGTACTGAAACTCGATCCGCAACGTGTCGCCCGGCTCGACGATCACGACCAGGTCGTAATTGGTCGGCTCGCTGGACTCGACCACGCGCGCGGCCAGCCCCGTGGAGCCGGCGCCAATCTGCGACGCGGGGTAGTTCTCGAAGACGACCAGGTGCCTGATCAGCCCTGCGCGCAGCTCCGAGAGGTTCTGGATCTCGGCCAGCCTCGAGGCGTGGTGCGGTTGCGAATCAATGGCCTGTCGCTGCACTCGCGTGACCAGGTCCGCGAAGGTGTCGTGGTCGCCGTAGGTGACGCGCACCGGAATGGTGTTGATCAGCAGGCCGGCGATACGCTCGATGTCGGGCACTTCGGGTGAGCGGCCCGACACGACGGCGCCGAACACCACGTCGCGCGCGTCGCCGTAGCGCCCGAGCACCACGCCCCAGGCGGCCTGGACCACGCTGCTCAGCGTCGCGTCCTGGGCGGTAGCCAGCGCCTGAAGCTCGCGCTGGGTGGTGGCGTCGAGCCGAAAGTCCACGCGCTGTAACTCGCAAGGTCCGGCGCCGGCTGCCGCGAGCGGCGCGATCTCCGCGCTGGCGTCATACCCATCGAGCAGTCGCTGCCAATACGACAACGAAGCCTGGCGATCGCGAGACTTGAGCCACTCCACGTACGGGGCGTACGAGGGCACCGGCGGCAGCTCGGGCGCGGAGCCGGTGAGCGCGGCGGCATACAGTGACAGCAGATCGCGCAAGACGAGGTGCGTGCTCCAGCCATCGAACAAGATGTGATGCCACGTCAGGATGACGTCGTGCTCGGTCGCGTCTACCTGGAGAACGCGGACGCGCAGCATCGGGCCACGCGCCAGGTCGAAGCCGCAGGACTGCTCGGCGGCTCGCGCCTCGACCGCGCGCGCCTCGCGTGCCTGCGCCGGCAGGGCCAACAGTGACTCGAACGTGAAGTCGGCTCGCCGCTCCTTCAGGATCATCTGCAACGGCTCACGGCTCTTCTCGTGCGTGAACACGGAGCGCAGCGCGTCGTGCCGCGCGTGAAGGGCATCCCACGCCGCCTGGTACTTGGCCACGTCAAAACCGCCGCTCACTCGCCACACGACTTGCTCGGTGTAGGCCGGGCTGTCCGGCTCGTGCCGGGCGTGGAACAGCATCCCCTCCTGCATGGGCGTGAGGGGGTACAGGTCTTTCAAGTCTTCCCGTCTAATCGTCATCGAAAAGATCGTCCAGTTCGTCCAGGGTCATGCCCTTGTGCGTGAGGTCGGCAGGGGTCAATTCCGTGGCCTCACGAGTGATGCAGTGTTCGACCACGCGGCGCAACTCCTCGTCCAGGGCATTGCGGAGCTCGCGCACCCGCGATCGCGCGAGGCGCGTGGCCGCGAAAATCAGTGACAGCCGCAGGCGATCCGCCACGACGATGGCGGCAATCTCCAGCGCGAACGGGCGGGGTCCAGCCGGGCTTGCCGATGGCGCAATCGGATCGTCGCACAACGCGAAGCTGCCCGCTGAATCGACCGTCCGGAACTCGCCCAGGTAATTGAACGAGACGCGGGGACGCGCGTGCAACCGCGCCGCGGCCGGCGCCTGCGACAGGTATCGCAGAATGCCATAGCCGGTGCCGCCGTTGGGCACCTGGCGGAGATCCTCCTTGAGCTGGCGGATGCGGCGGCCGACCGGCTGATCCTCGAGATCGAGCATGAACGGATACAGCGCCGTGAACCACCCCGCCGTCCGGCTGACATCCACACCGGGGACGCCGTCGCGGCCGTGTCCCTCGAGGGCAATCTGCACGCGCCGCCCGCCGGTCCAGCGGCCGAGCGCTCTCGCCGCCGCGGTCAACAGCAGCTCGCCGGCATTGGTTTGGTAAGCGGCCGGCGCGCGACGCAACAAGTCGGCGGTCTCAGGCGCGGTCCACTCGATCGACTCTTCCACCGCGTCGGCGTAGTGGCCCGCTTCGCCAATGGCCGCCGCCACCGCGCCATCGTCCTCGTCCATCGCCTGCCAGTACGGAAGCTCCGCCAGCACTCGGGAGTCGGAGGCCGATGCGTGGAGCGCGGCCGACCACGCCGCCAACGAATCGGTGGCCTCCATCACGGGCTCGCCGGCGAGCGCGGCCGCCAGGTCTTCGAGCACGATTTGCCAGGTGACGCCGTCAACGACCAGGTGGTGCGCCACCAGCAACAGGCGATCCGCGTCAGGCAGGCGGAAGAGGGTCGCGCGGACCAGCGGGCCCGCGCTCAAACTGAAGCCGGTCTGCTCACGGGCCGACAGCCGCTGCATCGCCTCCAGCGCCTCGGGCTCCCGCCGGAGATCCTCGACAGTGAACGCCACCGCCTCACCAGCGGGCGCGATGGTGGCGCTCCAACCATCGGCGGTCTGCTCGAACCGCTGGCGAAGCGCGCCGTGCGTGTCCTGGAGGTGCTGCAGCGCCTGCCGCAGCCGGGCGACGTCGGTCTCGCGGTCAAACCGCAGCAGCACGGCGTGGTTGTAGTGGGCGGATTCGACCTGATGCTCCTCGAAGAACCGGCGCTGGATCGGCGTCAGCGCGAACGCGCCGCCGGCCGTCGCCACCTGGGTCGTCCGGCGCTCCTGCAGCCGCGGCGCCAGCTCGGCCACCGTCGGATAGCGGAACAGATCCTTCAGATCGACCGTCAGCCCCCGCGCCCGCAGCCGCGCCAGGATCTGGATCGACTTGATCGAATCGCCGCCAAGGCTGATGAACCGATCGTGGCGGCCGACGCGGTCCACGCCGATGACCTCGGCCCAGATGCCCGCCAGCAACTCTTCGCGCTCGCTCGCGGGAGCCTCGAAGACGGGACCCGACGCGGCGGCCTGCCGCGTGCGCAGCGCGCGAACGGCGGCGACGTCGAGCTTGCCGTGGGCCGTCAGGGGAAGCGCATCACAGACCACGATGCCGCCGGGCACGAGGTAGTCGGGCAGCCGCTCGCCGAGCGCGGCGCGCACCGCCTCGGCGTTGACGTTTCCGGTGACGCACGCCGTCAGCTCGTTGCCGGCCGCGCCCTGCTCCACGATCACCGCCGCCTGCGTCACACCGGCAACCGCGCGGAGCGCGCGCTCGACTTCCGCCGGCTCGATACGATGCCCGCGAATCTTGACCTGGTGGTCGTTGCGGCCAACGAAGTTCAGCGCGCCCGACTCGTCGCGGAACGCCAGGTCGCCGCTGCGATAGAGCCGCCCCGAGCCGGCGAACGTGTCCGGGATGAAGCGCGCGGCGGTGAGTTCCGGACGATCGAGATAGCCGAGGCACACGCCGCTGCCGCCCACGAGCATTTCACCGGGGGCGCCCAGCGGTTGCGGGTTCAGGTGACGATCGCAGACGTAGACGGTGGTCTCCGGCAGCGGCCGCCCGACCGGGCTGCGCCCGCCCGGCGACCGAATCTGCTCGCTCGTCAGCCGGCAGTAAGTGACGTGCACGGTGGTCTCGGTGATGCCGTACATGTTCACCAGCGCCACGGTCTCGGCCGGATAGTGGCGCACCCACGGCTGCAGCCTGGCCGTGTCGAGTCGATCGCCGCCGAAGATCACGTAGCGCAGGTGGCTGCCGAGCGTGTGGCCGGGCCGCGCCTCTTCGACCGCCACCAGGTTGTAGAACGCCAGCGGCGTCTGGTTCAGCACCGTGACCCGGTGCGTCGCGATGAGATCGCGGAACAGCGGCACATCCTGCACGACGTCGCGGGCCGGCATCACCAGGCGGCCGCCGTGCAGCAGCGCGCCGTACATCTCCCACACCGAGAAGTCGAAGCTCAGCGCATGCGCCATCACCCACACGTCGGCGGGGCCGAACGTGAAGTCGAAGCGATCGTTGACGACCAGCCGCACGACGTTGCGGTGCGTGACCAGGCAGCCCTTGGGCAGGCCGGTGGAGCCGGACGTGTAGATCACATACGCGACATCATCCGGCTTCGAGGCCACCGGCAGGGGCCGCGCGTCGGTGGCGGGAAGCGTGGCGACGTCGATGATGGGACACGCCGCCGACTGGAGCGCGGTCGCGTCTTCGCGAGCGGCGAGCACCGCCTTGACGCCGGCATCGTCGAGGATGAACTGCACCCGCTCCTGTGGATAGCGGGGATCGACCGGCACGTAAGTGCATCCGGCCTTGAGCACTCCGAGCACGGCGACCACCGCCTCAACCGACGGCCGCAGATACACGCCTACCCGGCTGCCGGGCGCCACGTGCAGGTCGTGGTGCAGTGTGGCCGCCACGGCCTGCGCGCGCGACTGCAGCTCGCGGTAGCTGATCCAGCGTTCGGACTGGTGTGGCGCCAGCACGGCGGGCGCGTCGGGCTGACGCGCCGCCTGCGCGTCGAACAGGTCAACGATGGTCGCGGTATCCGGATAGTTCGCGGCGGTGCGATTCGGCTGGGTGACCACCGCGTCGCGCTGCTCCGCCGGCAGGATGTTCATCCGGCACGGACTCCGGTCCGGATGCTCCAAGGCCTCTTCAATCAGGTGACGCAGCTGCGCGCCAATTCTCGTCATCAGCGCTTCGTCGTGCATCGAGCGATCCCATGACAACCGGAACCGCAACGCGTCCGTGCCCGGCAGCACCACCAGGTCGAAGCCGTAGTTGGTGCGGTCGTAACTGACGGCCGACGTGATGTCGAACCCGAGCTCGCGGCGGCCGAAGGCGCGCAAGCCCTCTTCGAGCGGATAGTTCTCGAGCGCGACGACGTGGTTGACCAGCGGCGCCGACGCACCACTGGCGCGCTGCACGTCGACCAGCGGCGCGTGCTGGTGCGCAGTGAGATCGGCGGCGTCGATCAGCAGGCGCTTGACCAACGCCCTGAACGATTCATCCTCGTGGAGCCGCACCCGAACGGGAATGGTGTTGATCAGCAGGCCGACCATCCGCTCCACACCGGGAAGACTCGGCGGGCGGCCCGACACCACGTACCCGAACACCACGTCGTCCGAGTAGGCGTAGCGCGAGAGGATGACGCCCCAGATCGCCTGCACGAAGGCGCTCAACGTGACCGCCTCGGTTCGACAGAAGGCCGCGATGCGCGCCGACGTGTCGGGCGACAGTTCCACCAGCTGCCGGGCGAGTCCGGCCGGCCCCGGCGTCGCGGCACGCGGGATCTCCGCGGTGGTCTCGTAGCCGCCCAGGTATCCCTGCCAGAACGCGGTATCGGTCGCGGCCGGGAGCGCGCGAACGAAATCGCCAAACGCCGGCGCCGGTTCCAGTGCGGGCGCCCGTCCCGCCCGTTTCGCCGCATAGGTTTCGAGAAACTCGAACTGCACGAGCCCCGCCGACCAGCCGTCGAGCACGATGTGGTGGTGGCTCCACACGAGGTCCCACAGGTCCGGTGCCCATCGAATCAGCAGCACGCGGACCAGCGGGTCCGCATCGAGCCTGAACCCGCGGCGCCGATCGGCGTCCTTCTCCTGGCCGAGACGCTCCTCGCGCGAAACCGCCGGTGTGGCCGAGAGATCCTTGACCGTGAGGTCGACCTCGCGATGGCGCAGCACCTGCTGCCGCGGCCGACCGCCCGTGTCGGCCGTGAACACGGTGCGCAGTGCGTCGTGACGCGCAAACAGATCGTTCCAGGATGCGCGCACCAGTTCCGGCCGCAGGTCACCCTCGATACGGAACGACCACTGCTCGAAGTAGGCCTCGGATTCCGGCTCCGACAGGGCATGGAAGTACATGCCTTCCTGCAACGGCGTGAGCGGCCGCGTGTCCTGCACCGCCGAGGCGCCATGGTCGAGCGTGTGGCGAACAATGGCATCGAGTTCGGACTGGACGAGGGCGAAGAAGCGCTCGACGGCCGCTGATTCGTAGCGCGCCGAACTGTAAGCCAGCGCCATCTCCATGCGGCCGCCGACCACCGCGGCGGTGACCTCGAGCGGCCATGGCAGCGCGACGTCGGGTGTCACGGTAGGCGGCGGCGCATCGGGTGCGCGCTCGAACCAGCGTTCGGCGGTCGAATCAAAGCGCCCGAGGTAATTGAACGCCAGCGACGGCAACGGCGACAGGCGGCCGACGGCTTCTCCACCGAGATAGCGCAGCACGGTATAGCCGGCGCCCTTTCGCGGAATCGCGCGCAGCGCGTCCTTCACCACCTCAATCGCGGCGCCTTCGCTGCTGTTGCGGGGCAACGGGATGGTCACGGGGAAGATCGACGTGAACCAGCCGATGGTCCGCGTGGTGTCGATGTCGCCATCGAGCGCTTCGCGGCCGTGTCCTTCCACCGTGAGGCCGCAACGATCGTCGCCCGTCCAACGGCACCACGCGCGGGCCACCGCGGCGATCAGCAGATCGTTGATCTCGGTCGTGTAGGCGGCGTGCGCGTCGGTCAGCAGCGCCCGGGTCTGATCCGGCGACAGCACGGCGCGCAATTCGCGCCGATCTGCCTGCCGATCCGCCTGCCGACGTCCCAGTGCCTCCTGGGCATCGGCCGTCGCCGACCAGTAGTCGCGCTCGCCCGCGAGGCTGGTGCTCACCGCCTGGCGCTGGTGTTCCACCCACGCGGAATACGGTGCCGAACGGGCCGGCAGTGAGGCGGCTTCGTGGCGATCGAGTTGATCGAGCACGGCCTGCAGGTCGTCAAGCAGGATGCGCCACGACACGCCATCGACGATCAGGTGGTGTGCCGTCAGCAACAGCCGCTGGCCGTCTGCCGCGTCATACAGCGCCGCGGACCACAGCGGGGCGCGGTCGAGTGCGAACGATTGTGCGGTGGGCTCGGGCCGCGCCAGGATCCGCGGCGGCACGGCGCCGGGCGCCAGCGTCTCCTGCATCCACTCGCTGTGCTGCCGCACGAAACGCGTGCGCAGCATGCCGTGGTGCGCCATCAGCGCCGCCAGCGCGGCTCCCAAGGTCTCCACGCTCAGCGGCTTCAATGGGCGAAGCAGGATCGCCTGGTTGAAGGTCGCACCCGCGCCGTAGGTATCAAAGAAGAAGCGCTGGGTCGCAGCGAGCGGCGCCACGCCGACGTCCGAGCCCTGGTCGGCGGCCGCGCCGGCCCAGGGCTTGAGGTGGGGCGACAGCTGCTCGATGGTCGGGAACCTGAAGATGTCGCGGATCTCGACCTTCCAGCCGGCGTCGCGCAGCCGCGAAGCGAGCTGCAAGGCCTTGATCGAATCACCGCCGCTGGCGAAGTAGTTGTCGCGCACGCCGGCGCGTTCGAGCTTCAGCGTCCGCGTCCACACCTGCAGCAGCGCTTCTTGCGCGGCGCCGGCCGGGGCGACGTACTCGGCGCCCGAGGGCAGCAGGCGCGCGGTCTCTGGGTTCGGCAGCCGATCGCGCGCCACCTTGCCCGACTCGTTGAGCGGCAGCGCGTCGAGCGGCACGAAGTAGGCCGGGATCATGTAGGCCGGCATGCGGGCGCCGGCGAACTCTCGCAGCTCCGTCACGCTCACCGGTTCGCGGGCCACGACATACGCCGCCATCTCGCGGTAGCCCTTCGAGGTGAGCCGGGCCTGCACCGTGACGTCAGCAATCGCCGGGTGGGCGCGCAGGTGGCTTTCCACCTCGCCCAGCTCGATGCGGTGGCCGAGGATCTTGACCTGGTCGTCGTTGCGGCCGAGGAACTCGATGACGCCCGCCCGCGTGCGGCGGCAGACGTCGCCGGTGCGATAGGCGCGCGCCAGTCCCGCCTCGGGCAGCGCGTGGAAACGGTCGGCCGTGAGCGCGGCGTCGTTGACGTAGCCGCGGCCGACGCACACGCCGGCAATCACCAGCTCGCCCGGCACTCCCGGCGGCACGGTGCGGCCGTGGCGATCGACAATCAGGGCCTGGCAGTTGCGCATGGGCCGGCCGATGGGCACCACCGCGCCATCGAGCGCGTCCGCCGCGGTCACGCGCAGCGCCACCACGTCCACGCAGCATTCCGTCGGGCCGTAGACGTTGGTGACGGCAATGCCGCGACCGGCCGGGTCTCGATAGAGCGTGCGCAGCAGGTCGGCGGGCAGCGGCTCGCCTCCAATCAACAAGTGCCGCAGCGTGGCGCCGCACTGTGCCACCAGCCCGCCGCGCAGCATGAGGCCCAGCAGGCTTGGGGTGCCGTCGCTGACCTGGATGCGCCAGTCGCGGAACAGCCTGCAGAGGCCCTCGCCGTCGCGCCGCAGGTCCTCGGGGACCAGGCACAGCGTGTGGCCGAACAGCAGCGTGGCGAACACCTGCTGCACCGAGGCGTCGAACACCGGGGAGGCCACCAGCGCCACGTTCTGCGCATCGGGCAGGCCGGCGTAGACGAGATCCCGGAGCGCATGCGCGAGGTTCACCACGGAGCGATGCTCGATCATCACGCCCTTGGGACGGCCGGTGGATCCGGAGGTGAAGATGACGTAGGCGAGATCATCCGGCGCGATCGGCCGCGCGCGGGTCACCGGCGCCGGTGGCGCCTCGAACATCGCCGCGGTGATCACAATCGCGGCCACCTCAGTCCCGGCAATCAGCGCGCGCGCCGACGCGGCGGTGGCCTCATCCACGATCAAGAGGCGCACGCCGGCGTGCGCCAGCATGAAGCGCAGGCGCTCCGCCGGATGATCGCTGGAGAGCGGCACGTAGGCGCCGCCCGCCTTGAGCACGCCAAGAATGGCGGCCGGCAGGTTCAGCGATCGGCGCATCAGCACGCCGACCGGGCTTTGCGGCGCGGAGCCGTTCGCCAGCAGCGCGGCGGCAATCGCATCGGCCCGCCGATCGAGCTGCGCGTACGACAGCTCGCCGCCCGCGTCTTTCACCGCCGTGTGCGGTGCGTGCGTGACCGCGGCGGCTTCGAACCAGGCCACCAGGTCCTGCGGGCCCTCGTTGGCCACCACGGCCGGCGCCTCGTCCGCGGACGTCGATCGCATCCGCAGCGACGACACCGGCGTCTCCGGCGCCTCGATGACGTGCTCGAGGAGCTGCAGGTAGTCGTCCCACATCCCGCGCAGCGTCTCTTCGCGGAACAGATCGGTGTTGAACTCGACTTCCGCCGCGATGCCGGCGCCCTCGCGCCGCTCGAGGATGAACGACAGGTCGTTCTTGGCGGCGACCCGGTCCATCGGCATCGGCTCGACCTGCAGGCTCGACACCGCCGCCGCGCCGACCGGGACGTTCTGCAGGCTGAATTGGGCTTGATAGAGCGGGATGCGCGACGGATCGCGCTGCTCGATCACCGCGTCGATCACCGCCTCGACCGGCACGTCCTGCCACGAGTAGGCGTCGAGCGCCGTCTGCCGGACCTGCCGCAGCAGTTCAGTGAAGGTCTCGACGCCGGTCACGCGGACCCGCAACACGAGCGTGTTGACGAAACAGCCAATGAGCGCTTCCAGCTCCCGGCGCGGCCGCCCCGCCACGGGACTGCCGATCAGCAGGTCGTCCTGGCCTGAGTAGCGGTGCAGCAGCACCGCGTAGGCGGCCAGCAGGATCATGAACAGGCTGCTGCCCTCCGCGCGCGCCCGCGCGGCAATCGCGTTCGCGGTGGCCTCGGGGATCGAGCGGTGCAGTACCTGCCCGCTGGAGGTCAGCGTCGCCGGCCGCTCGAAGTCCAGCGGCAGCGCCAGCGTCTGCGGGGCACCGGCCAACTGCCGCCGCCAGTAGTCGAGCCCGGCGCGCCCACGTTCGCCTTCCTGGATCGATCGCTGCCACGCGGCGAAGTCCGCATACTGCACCGGCAGCGGCGCCAGGTCCGGTGTCCGGCCGGTGACGGCGGCGTCGTAGAGGACGTTGAACTCCTGCTGCAGCACGCCGAGGGACCACCCGTCGGCGGCGATGTGGTGCATGAACGGCAGCAGGATGCGATCCGCCGCGTTCAACTCGATCAGCGTTACCCGAAGCGGTAGTTCCCGCTCGAGGTCGAACGGCTTTGCCGTCTCCTCGAGGATCAGCCGTTCCGCCGCGGCCATCCGCTCGGCCGCCGGCACGTCCCGCAGCGACACGATCCGGATCGGCACCGGCGCCGGCGCCTCGACCACCTGCACGCCGAGGCCGTCACTCTCGGCGCAGCGCGTCCGCAACGGCTCGTGGCGTCGAGCGAGCGCGTCGAACGCGGCCTGCAGCGCCGGCATCGCGAGCGGGCCGCGCAGGCGGAACACCGGCGTGATGTTGTAGGTGCTGCTCGGGCCTTCGAAGCGATGCAGGAACCAGATGCGCTCCTGGCCGAACGACATCCGCGGCAGGCCGGCGCGGTCGATCGCCGCGATCTGGTCCGCCGGCGCCGTCGCGCCCGACAGGTGGGCGACAATCTCGGCGCTCCGCGCCTGCACGAGCGCGCGCAACTCCGGGGTCAGGGCGCCCTTGGGCGCGCGGAAGCGCAGCACGCCCTGCTCGACGCGAAGCGCGATGCCCTGTTGGTCCAGGTGGCGGACGAGGTCGGCGACGGCGCTCAGAGGGTGCCTTCCTCCATCTCGACGGCGTTCCGCTCGATCACCACCGACAGCGCGGCAATGGTCGGCGCATCGAACACCGTGTGAATGGGCAACTGCACGCCGAGCTGCTCGCGGATCCGCGCCAGCATCTGGATGCCGACCAGCGAGTCACCGCCGAGTTCCTGAAACGTGGTGTGCCGGTCGAAGCGGGCGCTGCCAAGCACCTGCCGCCAGATCACGGCGAGCTGCTGCTCGATCGGCGAGCCGCGGAACTCCTCGGCGACAACCGCGGCCGGGGCCACCGCCGGCCGGCTGGCGGTCCCCAGCGCCGGGGCGAGGGCGGCGCGGCGATCGGGACGCCACTCGCTGGTCATCACCGCCACGCGCGGGGCGATGCGATAGTGCAGGATCCGCCGCAAGGCTTCGAGGCCGTCGGCGATGGTCATGCCGCCGACCAGCGCTTCGCCGGTTCGCGACTCGTACCACGACTCGAAGTCGCGGGCGAGGCCGATGCCCTGCCAGCGGCCCCAGTTGATCGAAACGGTCAGCTCGTCGCGCTCACGGGTCCGCGCGCACGCGAACGCGTCGAGAAACGCGTTGGCGCCGCAGTAGCCGACCTGGCCGGGGCCGCCGATCACCGCGGTGATCGACGAACACAGCACCATGAAGTCGAGCGGCCGCGACCGGAACACGCGGTCGAGCACCAGCGTGCCGGCCACCTTCGGCCGGAACTCGCGGTCCTCGATGCCGCCGTCGCGCGAGGCAATCAGCGCCTTGGCTTCCACCGCCGCGGCGTGGATCACGCCATCGATGCGGCCCAGACGCGCTTCAACCCCGGACACCACGCGTTCCATCGCCACGGCATCGGCGACGTCGGCCTGGCACACCTCGACGCTGGCGGCGTGCTGTCGAACCCTCAGCAGTGACTGGAACAGGCCCGGGTCCTCACCGGCCACGCCCTCCGGACGCTGCGCCAGCACCAGCGAACAATCGGTGTGCGCCCGCTCGTCCTGGTCTTGTGGAAACGCGACGACCGATGAGAAACCGCCGGCCGCGAGCGCCGTCTCCCATCGGCTGGTGCTCAGGAGGGGCGAGTTGTCGTTGCGCAGATCGGGATCCTGGAACACCCACCAGCCTTCGGCGAGGCCCCACACCATGTCGTTCCACCGGTGGGTGCGCGCACTTTCGACGAGGCCGAGCAGGCCGCCGCCGGCCAGCAGCACGCGCAGGTTGCGCACGGTGTCGGCGATCAGCGGCGTCGCGTGCACGACGTCGAGGCCAATCACGGCATCAAAGCTGCCGGGCTCGAAGCCCTGCGACGCCGGATCGCGGCTGATGTCGAAGGTCGCAAACCGCATGAACCCGTAGCCCAGCTCGCGCGCCCGCGTTTCAGCGGCCATCACGAAGCTGCGGCCAATGTCGGTGAACACGTACTCGACGTCGAGGTTCAGCCGCTGCAGCCGCTCGGCGATCAGGCCGGTCATGATGGCGTTGCCGCCGCCGACTTCGAGGATCCGGAACGGCCGCCGGGTCGCGCGCGTCGCGATTGCGGCCAGGAGATCGGCGAGCAAGGTGCGGTAGACGCGGTTGTTGGCGTACTCATCAGTGCGCATCGCCGCATCGACGATCCGCCCGCGGCCGCCGTCGGGGAACAACACGCTGACCGCCGGCACCCGGCCGCTCAAGGCGTCGGGATAACTGGCGACGCAGGTCTGAAGCAGCTCGAACGTAGGCGCGAGCCCCGGATAGGCCGCGCACGCATCAGCCAGCTGCGCGGCGGCCGGCCGCGGCGCGGCGGCCTTGAGCACGACCACCTCGTCTGCATCGACACGAACGAAGCCTTCCTGCTCGAGCGTGATGAGCAGATGGTCCACGAGCCGCCGGAACTGAGGCAGCACCTCACACGCCGCGTGGATCCGCGGCCGCGACACCCGCTCGCCAACGCTCGTGAGCACGCCGCGCCCTTGCAGGTAATCGAGCGCGTAGGCCGCACTCAGCGCGTTGGCCGTGTCGAGCAGGCCCGCGCGATCGCGAATGCGCTGAATGCCAAGCTCGCGGCCGAGACGATGTTCCATCGCCACGATCTGCGCGGTGAGATCCGGCAGCGGCGTGTCGATGCCGCTCTGGCGCACGCCCTCGCGGGCGAGCTGCTCCCACTGCGCCGGTGGCGGCAGCGCCCGCCTCGTGGTCAGGACCAGGTGCGCGCGCGCGGTCTGCGCCAGGTGCTCGGCGATCACCAGGCCGAGGCCGCCGGCGCCGCCGGTGATCAGATAGGTGCCGCCTGAGGTGAAGGGCTGCGCCTCGCCCTCCACCGGTGGCAGGCGCAACGCCTCGAAGCGCGCCGTCCAGCGGGTCTTGCCGCGCCAGGCCGTCACCGGCGTATCGGCAGGCTGCGCCAACTCGCGGGCCACGTCATCGGCCTTCGCATGCGCGTCCACGTCGAGAATGCGGCAGCCCATGCCGGGGTACTCCGACGGGATGGCGCCAACGAGACCGAGCATGCAGGCGGTCTGCGGATGGAGCGCTTCGTGACCGTGCACGTCGGCCAGGCCCGAGGTCACGATCGTGAGGTCGCGCACCGTTCTGCCCTCGTGCGAGAGCGCGCGCATGAAGCGGAAGATGGCGTTGAAGCCCTGCTCCTGCACGAACGCGGAGTCATCGGCCCCGCGGGTCCAGCAGTGGAGGACGCGGTCGGGCGATTGGCCGTCGCGTTCGAGGCGGGCCAGCAGCGCCTGGTAGTCACCATCCGCATCAGGCGTGATGGCGGCGACGGTTCCGCCGCGACGCACGATGGCGTCGATCAGCGGCTGGTCCTCACCGCCCGCGCGAGCGAACACCAGCCACCGCCCCGTCAGGGGCGCGGCGGTGCCGTCCACCAGCGGCGGTGATTGCTCCCAGGTGGGAACGTAGAACCAGTCCGCCACATCGGGCGCATCCGTCGCCTCGATCACCGGTTCAATCCAGTGACGGGTCCGTTCGAACGGATAGGTGGGCAGCGGAATGCGCCGAGGCCGGTCGGCCGCGAACACCGCGCTCCAGTCAACCGGCGCGCCCTGCAGCCACAACTGCCCCAGCGCCGTGACCTGCGCGCGGCCATCGGCCTCGCGCGGCAGTCCCGGCACGACCGCCGCCGGCTTGGTGCGCGCGTGGCGCGCGAGACCGGTCAACGTGGTCCCGGGCCCGAGTTCGACGAGCGTCGTGAAGCCATCGGCCAGCAGGGCCTCGACTGCCGGCGCAAACAGGACGGGCTGCCGGACCTGCCGCACCCAGAGATCGGGATCACCCAGGCGCGACAGATCGGCGCGCGCGCCCAGCACCGTTGAATAGAACGGGACCTGCGGGGCCCTGAAGGTCACGCCGTCAAGGGTGGCCCGAAACGCGGGCAGCACCGGGTCAACAGCGGGCGAATGAAATGCGTGCGCGGTCTGCAGGCGGCGCACCATCGTGCGGCGGCCGGCGAGGCGTTGCTCGAGCACGGCCAGCGCCGCGGCGGTACCGGCCACGGTGCACAAGGTTGGTGTGTTGACCGCCGCGATGTGCAAGCCGTCCGGCAACAGCAGCCGAAGGTCCGCTTCGCTCAGGCCCACCGCTGCCATCACGCCCGGCGGCAGTTGCCCCATCAGGCGCGCGCGCGCCGCGACCGCGCGCGCGGCATCGGGCAACGTCAGGATTCCGGCAGACACCGCGGCGGCATACTCACCGGAGCTATGGCCGATCACCGCACCGGGTACGATGCCCCAGCTGCGCCAGAGCGCGTCCAGCGCATAGCCCAGGACGAAGAGCGCGCCCTGCGCGTGCACCGTCTTGCGCAACTCCTCTTCCGCCTCTGGTGTGGACTCGCGCAGGAGCAGCGGCCGCACATCAGGTGCGCCGGCCGCGACCAGTGCGTCGGCGCAGGCGTCGAACGCCGCGCGAAACGCGGGCTCGTCTCGATACAGCTCGCGCCCCGCGCCGACCTGCTGCGCGCCCTGCCCCGGGAACAGGAACGCGATCCGCGGCGGAGAGGCCGGCCGCTCGCCGCTCGTCACCCGGCCGGCACGTAACGCCGTTGCCAGTTCGTCAGTCGAGTTCGCCACGGCGAAGGCCGCGTATGGAAACGGCTTCCGCCCCATCGCCAGCGTCCACGCCACGTCGTCCGGTCGATCCGAAGACGAGGCGACGTGCGAGGCGAGCCGCGGCACCGCGCGATCGAGCGCGGCGCGCGAGCGCGTGGAGAGCACGAACAGGCGGGCAGACGCTCGCAAGGGACGTTCCGGCGCCGCCGGGCCCTCCTCCAGCACCACGTGCGCGTTGGTGCCGCCAATACCGAACGAACTCACCCCCGCCCGGCGAGGCGCGGTTCCGCGCGGCCACGGCGTGCGTTCCGCCGCAACCGTGAACGGCGTGCTCGCAAAATCGATCTTCGGGTTCGGCGCCGTGAAGTGGAGCGTCGCCGGAATGGTCTCGTGCTCCAGGGCGAGCGTCGTCTTGATCAGGCCGGCCACGCCGGCGGCGGAGTCGAGGTGGCCGATGTTGGTCTTGACCGCGCCGATGCGGCACGGGTGCCGCCGCGGCTCGGCGCCGAACGCCTGTGCCAGCGCCGAGATTTCGATCGGATCGCCGAGCGGAGTGCCGGTGCCGTGCGCCTCGACGTAAGAAATGCTCTCGGACGAGACGCCGGCAACAGCCAACGCCTCGGCAATGACGGCGGCCTGACCCTCGACGCCTGGGGCCGTGTATCCGGCCTTCAACGCGCCGTCGTTGTTGATGGCGCTGCCGCGGATGACGGCGTGGACCGTGTCGCCGGCGGCCAGCGCGTCGCTGAGCCGCTTGAGCACGACGACGCCGACGCCGCTGCCGGTGACGGTGCCGGCGGCAGCGGCGTCGAACGCGCGGCAATGGCCATCCGGCGAGGCGATGGCCCCGGGCTGATACTGATACCCGCGCACCGGCGGAACCTGCAGCGACACGCCGCCGGCGAGGGCGCCGTCGCATTGATACGACCACAACATCTGACAGGCAACGTGCACCGCGACCAGCGAGGAGGAGCACGCCGTGTTGACGTTCAGGCTGGGCCCGCGCAGGTTCAGCTTGTAGGAGACGCGCGTCGGCAGGAAATCCTTGTCGTTGGCGATGAACAGCGAATAGAAGTTGGCGGCGGTCGCCAGGTCCTTCCGCGGCAGGATGTTGCTGAGCAGGTAGGTGTTGAGGCCGGCCGACGCGACCACGCCGAAGCGCTCGCCGACGGTGTCGGGGTTGTGGCCGGCGTGCTCGATCGCCTCCCACGCGCACTCGAGGAACAGGCGGTGCTGCGGGTCGAGGGCCTCGGCCTCGCGTGGCGAGATGCCGAAGAACTCGGCATCGAACGCGTCGATGCCGTCGAGCCAGCCATGGGAAGGCACGTAGCCAGGTTGGCGTGAGACCTCCGGGCCGACGCCGGCCGCGCGCAACTCCTCTTCGGAGAAGAAGCGCACCGACTCGACACCGTCCCGCAGGTTTTGCCAGAACGCGTTCGCATCCGCCGCGCCCGGAAAGCGGCAGGCCATGCCGACGATCGCAATCGGTTCGGGAGCGCCGGGCTCAGTCAACTCAGTCATCGTTTTCGTCCAGCCGCCAGCGCCCGCTGGCGCATCAGCGCCTGCTGCTGCCGTTGTCCTTGCGCGCTGGCCTCGCCACGCAGATCCCGGCGGGCCGGCGCGCCATCGAGCAGCGCCGCCTGTTGGCGAATCGTCGGGTAGCGAAACAGATCAAGCGTGTCACACGTCGCGCCCAGCGACTCCACCAACCGCTGGTGGAGGTGGACGATCAGCAGCGAATGGCCGCCGAGGTCGAAGAAATTGGCGTCGCGCGCCGGCGCGCTCACCTGCAGGACGGACTCCCACAGTCTGGCGATCGCTCGCTCGGTGTCATCGACCGGCGCCTCACCGCCAGGGGCGGGCGGCCGCTCGACCGCGGGCAATTGGGCGCGATCGATCTTGCCGTTGGGTGTCAGCGGCATCCGCTCGAGCCGCACGAACGCCGACGGCAGCATGTAGTCGGGCACGCTGCGCCGCAGGTGATCCCGCAATGCGTCGGCGGAGACCTCCTCGGCGCCAGGGTTTGCCACGTAGTAGGCGACCAGCGCGGCATCGCTGTCGGCGCCACGCACCATCACCGCGCAATGCGCCACCGCCGGGTGGCTGCCCAGCACGGACTCGATCTCGCCCGGTTCGATGCGGAAGCCGCGAAGCTTGACCTGGTGGTCGAGCCGGCCGAGGAACTCGATGGTGCCGTCCGGCTGCCATCGCGCGCGATCGCCGGTGCGATACATCCGCGCGCCGGCGGCCGGCGCAAACGGGTTGGCCACGAACCGCTCCGCCGTGAGCGCCGGCTGGTTGTGGTAACCGAGCGCGACACCGTCGCCGCCGATGCACAGCTCGCCAACCGCACCCGCCGGCAGCAGCGCGCCGTCAGGCGACGTCACGTACAACTGCGTGTTGGCGATCGGCTGCCCGATCGGTTCGACGCCGCCCTGCACGGTTTCGGCCGCCGCGACGCGCCGCACCGCGCTCCACACCGTGGTCTCGGTGGGGCCGTACATGTTCCACAGCTCGGCGCACCGCGACCGCAGCTCGCGGGCCAGGTCGCGCGGCAGTGCCTCGCCGCCGCACAGGATCTTCAGCGACGGCCGTCCGCGCCAGCCCGCGGCCAGCAACATCTGCCACGTCGCCGGCGTCGCCTGCATCACCGAGATCGCTTCACGATCGAGCAACTGCATCATCCGGCGTGGATCGGCGACATCATCTCGCTGCGCGAGGACGATGCGAGCGCCGGCCATCAACGGCAGGAACAGTTCCAGCACGGCGATGTCGAACGACAAGGTGGTCACCGCCAGCAGCGAGTCGGTGGCCGTGAGCCCCGGCTGCCGCGCCATGCTCCCCAGGAAGTTGACCACCGCCCGATGCGGGATCATCACGCCCTTGGGGCGGCCGGTCGATCCCGAGGTGTAGATCGTGTACATCAGGTCGTCGGCGGCCACCGCCACCTCGGGGCCGCTGGGCGCGCGTTGGCCGTCGAGCGCGGCGAGGTCGGAGTCGGTGAGGGTCAGCACGACGCCCGCATCCGCCGTCATGAAGCTGATGCGATCGGCCGGGAACCCCGGATCGAGCGGCACGTACGCCGCGCCGGTCTTGAGAATCCCCAGCAGCGCCGCCAGCATCCGGGGCGAGCGCTCCATCGACACCCCGACCAGCGCACCTCTGCCGACGCCGCGCCGCACCAGGTCGAGCGCGATCGCATTGGCGCGCTCGTCGAGCGCCCGGTAGGTCCACGACTCGCCCGCGCCGGTGACGGCCGTCGCCTCCGGCGTGCGGCGGGCCTGGTCTTCGAAGCCGGAATGCACGGTGCGGTCGCGCGGATAGTCGGCGGCGGTGGCGTTCCACTCGACCAGCATCAGCTGTCGCTCATCGGCAGGGATGACGTCAATCGCATCGACCGGCGCGTCCGGGTTCGCGCAGACCGCTTCGATGGTCCGCACCAGCCGCGCCACCATGCGTTCGGCGGTCTTCGGCGAGAACAGGTCAGCGGCGTACATCAGGAAGCCGCTGATGCCGTCGGCGGTCTCGCGCAGTTGCCAATCGAGGTCCGACAGGGCGTCCTGTTGCGGCAGGGTGAGACGCTCGCTCCCGCTCGCCGGGCCGCCGCCCTCGCGATTGAGGAACGACAACATCACCTGGAAGATCGGCGAGTAGCTCAGGTCGCGCCGCACGTGCAGGGTTTCGACCAGCTTCTCGAACGGCGTGTCCTGGTGGGCGAACGCGGCCAGCGTCGTCTCCCTGGTCTGCCTGAGCAGGTCGCGGAACGTCACGCCCTCGCCAATCCGGCACCGCAACACGACCGTGTTCGCGAAGAAGCCGATCAGCGGCTCGAGTTCGGGATAGGGGCGATTGGTCACCGGCGCGCCGATGGCGATGTCGCGGCTGCCCGACTGCCTCGAGAGCAGCAGGGCAATCACGGCCTCGACCGCCATGAACAGGCTGGCGCCCGCACTGCGCGCCACTTGCTGGAGCGATGTCACCAGCGCCGCCGGCACGCGCACCGGCACGGCGCCGCCGCGGTAGGTCTGCGTGGCGGGCCGGGGGAAGTCGGTCGGCAGCGGCAGCAATTCCGGCAGCCCAGCGAGCTCCCGCGTCCAGAAGTCGATCCCTTCCTGCAGTCTCGCTCCGGCCACGGCGTCGCGCTGCCAGGCCGCATAGTCGGCGTACTGCAGCGCCAGCGGCGGCAGCGTCTCGCCGGCATAGGCCCGCTCGAAGTCGCGCGCGAAGATCTCGAGCGAGCGGGCGTCGGTCACGATGTGGTGCAGGTTCAGCACCAACACGTGATCGTCGGCCGCAAACCGCAGCAGGCGGACCCGCACCGGCGGCTCCGCCGCCAGGTCGAAGCCGATGCGCGACTCCTCGTGGCACGCCCGCGCCACCGCGTCGACCCGCCCGCTCTCGGGGAGCGCGGTGCGCTCCTCCATCGCAAACGCGATCGCGGCGTCGTCGATCGGCACCTGCAGCGGCTCGGCGCCGGCCATCACGAAGCGCGTGCGAAGAATCTCATGCCGGCGGATCACCTCGCCCAGCGCGCGCTCGATCGCGGCCGGATCGATCGCCATGCGCAACCGCGTCGCGGTCACGAGGTTGTAGCGGCGGCTGCCGCCCTCGAGCCGGTCGAGCAACCAGAGTCGCGCCTGCGCGTGCGACAGCGGAAGCCCCTGGCCGTCGCGCGGACGAACCGGAATCAAGCTGGCCGGCGCGAGCACCAGTTGAATCAACTGATCCCGGAACGTGGCGAGCTCCTGGCGAAGTTCCGGCGTCAGGCTGCCACGCGGCGCGTCAACCACCAGCTTGCCGTCCGTGGACGACAGCCTGATGTTGCGCGCCTTGAGCGTGGCCACCAGTTCCTCGATCACAGAACCAGCTCCTCCCGATCCCCACCCGCCGCGCGCGACTCAACCAGCGCCGCGAGTTCCTGGAACGTCGAGTTCGCGAACAGTTCGTCCACGCTCACCGAGCATCCCCACGTCTGGCGGATCTGGAACACGACGCTGGTGGCGAGCAACGAATGGCCGCCCAGGTCGAAGAAATCGTCGCCCGGCTTCACGTCGGCGACACCGAGCAGCGTCTTCCAGACATCCGCCAGTCCGCCCGCCACACTAGCGGCGGCCGGCGCCGCGTGCGCAATCTCCACGACCGGCGCGCGGAACGCGGTGAACTCCGGTCGCATCGTGACCAGCACCTGACCGAGATCGGACGCCAGGATCTTCAGGAACGTCTCGCACGCCCGGTCCGGATCGAGGCCGATGACGGCCAGCTCCGCCTCACGGGCGGCACGAACCGCGTCGGGCATGTCGGCCATCAGGGCCATGCCGATGTCACGCCACGCATCCCAATTGATCGAGACGGCGCGGACACCGGCGCGCCGCAGCGCGGCGGCCTTGGCGTCGAGATAGGTGTTGGCGGCGGCGTAATCCGCCTGGCCGGGGAACGGCAGGTAGACGCTCAACGACGAGCAGAACACGAGGAAGTCCAGGTCCTGCGCGGCCGCCAGGTCGCCGAGCACGTCGGCGCCCGCGACCTTCGGGCGCATCACCGCCTCCATCTCGCGATCGGTGCGGCGGGCCAACGCGCCGCCGCCGGCCAGGCCCGCGGCGTGGACGACGCCGTGGATCGAACCGTACTGGACCCGAAGCTCGGCAAACACCGCCTCCATGGCGGCGCGGTCGGCGACGTCGGCGCCATACACCCGCACGGTCGATCCGCTGCCTTCGAGCGCCGCCACCGCGTGACGCGCCGCGGCCGACTCGGGGCCCTGCCTGCTGACGAGCGCAAGGTGCACGGCGGCCCTGGCCGCGAACGCCTTCGCGAGGGCCAGGCCAATCCCGCCGGTGCCGCCCACAATGACGTACACGCCGTGCTCGCGAACCACGCCGTCCACGGGCCGGCCGGCAATTGTCCTGGTGTCGATGATCTGCGGCAGCCACCGCTGGCCGTGACGCAAGGCGACGACGGCGTCGCCGGCTCCGGAGGCCAACTCCTCAACCACGGCCCGCGCGCCGGCCGCCACGTCTCGCCCATCGACGTCGATGACGCGGCCATGAACGCCGGGAAACTCCATCGGGATGGTCAGCACGGGACCGAGCGTGGTGGCCTGCATGGGATCGAGCGGCTCGTCGCCAATCACGTCGGTCGCACCTACGGTGACGGCGACAATCTCCGTCGCGGTGATCCCGCCTTGCCCGAGGGCGCGCGCGACGCGAATCGCGCCGTCGAACCCCGACGTGATCAGCACGCCGCCGGCGGTGGATTGCGGGGCCTCGGCGGTCGCCTCGCTCACCTCGGCGCCCGACGACCGCAACTGCGCAACGATGGCGCGCGTCAGCGGATCGCCGCCGCCGACCACCAGCCACCTGCGCACGCCCGTTTTCGATGCGGAACGATCCGCTCGTGCCCACGACGGAACCGCGAGGCGAACTCCGTCTCCGGCCACCGGCGCTGCCAGTGCCCGAGCCGAGGGCCGTGAGCCCTGGTCGATCCAGTGAGGCGTGTGCTCGAACGGGTAGGTCGGCAGGGCGATGCGCCTGGGTCGATCGGCGGCGAACACGCCCTCCCAATCGATCTCGCTGCCCGCCAACCACTGTTCGCCAAGACCCTCCAGCGCCTTAGCTGATTCGTCGGACGCATTGCGCGCCGGCTTCCGGTCTCCGCTTCGCCAGTCGCCGGTGCGCAATGCGGCAGCGAGGTCCGCGGTTGATCGGGCCACGACGTAGCCGCGACGCGAGAACACTTGCCGGCCCCGCGCCAGCGTCCACGCCACATCGTCGGCGCGAAGCTCGTCATGCTTCTCCAGATAGCCGGCGAGCCGCTCGCGCATGTGACCGAGCGCCTTGTCGGTCCGCGCCGAGAGCGGGAACAATCGCCACGCGTCGCGTGCCGGCGCGCGCGGCTCTTCTACGGGCGCCTGTTCGAGCACTGCGTGCGAGTTGTTGCCGCCCAGCCCGAACGAGCTCACGCTGGCGCGCCGAGGACCAGGGATGGCCGGCCACTCCGTTGGCGTGGCGGCAACGCGAAGCGGCCCGCTGTCCAGATCGAGCGCGGAATTGGCCTTGACGAAGTGCAGCGACGGCGGGATCGAGGCGTGCTGCAACGACAGCGCCGTCTTGATTAATCCGGCGAGTCCGGCGACCGAGTCCAGGTGCCCGAGGTTGGTCTTCACCGAGCCGATGTAGCAGCGCCACCTCGGATTCCAGTCGTCGCCCATGGCCTGTCGAACGGCGGCAATCTCAATCGGGTCGCCCAGCGCCGTGGCCGTGCCGTGCATCTCGGCGTAGCCGATGCTGGTCGGCTCGACGCCGGCCACCGCGCGCGCTTCGGCGATCACAGTCGCCTGGCCGTCGACGCCCGGGGCGGTGAAGCTGACCTTGCGCGACCCGTCGTTGTTGACCGCGGAACCCAGGATCACCGCGTGAATCGGATCGCCGTCGCGCTGCGCATCGGCGAGCCGCTTCAGCAGCACGGCGCCGGCGCCGCTGCCACCAACGATGCCGCCGGCCTCGGCGTCGAAGGCGCGGCAGTAGCCGTCGGCCGAGTGCACGCCGCCCTCGCTGAACAGGTAACCACTCGCCTGCGGAACGCGGATCGACGCGCCGCCCGCCACCGCGAGATCGCACTCACCGTTCAACAAGCTCTGGCACGCCACGTGGACCGCCACGAGCGAGGTGGCGCAGGCCGCCTGGATGGTGACCGACGGCCCGGTCAGTCCCAACTTGTAGTTCACCCTGGCGGTGAGAAAGTCTTTCTCGCTGCCGATGACCGCCTGGTACACCGCCCCCACGTCGTCCTGGTCGAGCGAGGGGAAGACGTTGTGGATGAAGTAGACATTGACGCCGCAGCCGGCGAACACGCCGGTCACGGGGCCGCCTTCGCGCGGCACAATCCCGGCGTTGTCGAACGCTTCGTAGGCGCACTCGAGGAAGATGCGCTGCTGCGGATCGGTCAACGCCGCGTCGCCAGGTGAATAGCCGAAGAAGGCGGCGTCGAAGCCCTTGATGTCGTCCAGGGCCCCGTGCGCCGCCACGAAACGGGGGTGGTCCACGAGCGCCGGCGCGATCCCTTCAGCGAGCAACTCTTCGCGGCTGAAGCGGCGAATCGATTCGACGCCGCCGGCGAGGTTCTGCCAGAGGGTTTCGGGATCGGACGCGCCCGGGAAGCGGCAGGCCATCCCGACAATCGCGATCGCGTGTTGTGTCAAGCGTCCTTCTTTCTCGTCCGCGCGCCGCGGCGTCGATCCATCTGGCTCTGGCGGGAGTCGGCGTGACTCAACCGCGCTGTCGAGCGCACGTGCGGGGTGCCTTGCCCGGCCGGTTGGCCCCGCCGCAGGCGTTCCACCAGTGCGGCGAGGTCGCGGATGGTCGGATGGCGGAAGAACTCGACCATCTCGATCTCGGCGTCCAGCCGTTCGGCAATCCGCGTCTGCACCGCGATCAGCAGGAGCGAGTGCCCGCCCAGGTTGAAGAAGCTCTGGTCGGCCGGCACCTGCGCGCGGCCGAGCACCTCGGCGAAGATCGCGGCCAGTTCACGCTCCACCGGCGTGCCGGGCGCGACAGCCTCGGGTGGTGCGCCGTCCGCCAGCGGCGACGGCAGCGCCTTCGCATCCACCTTGCCGTTTGGCGTCAGCGGAATCGCCGCCACGCGAACAAGATGTGACGGCAGCATGTAGGCCGGCAACCGCTCCTGCAGGTGCTCCCGCAGGCGGGCTTCGTCGACGACGGCGGCGTCGCGCAGGGCATAGTAGGCGATCAGCCGAATATCACCAGGACGGTCCTCGCGGATCAGCACGGCGGCCCGGCTGACAGCGGGATGCGCGGCGAGCACCGATTCGATCTCGCCCAACTCCACGCGATAGCCGCGAATCTTCACCTGGTGGTCGAGACGGCCGAGGAACTCGAGCACGCCGTCCGGACGCCACCGGGCGCGATCGGAGGTCCGGTACATGCGGGCGCCCGGCCGGCCATCGAACGGATCGGGCAGGAACCGTTCGGCGGTCAGCTGCGGGTTGTTGCGGTAGCCGAGTGCAACGCCGTCGCCGCCGATGAACAGCTCACCAGTCGCGCCAACCGGCACTGGTTCCAGGCTTTCATCCAGCACATAGACGCGGGTGTTCGCCAGAGGCCGGCCGATCGGCACGTCGCCGTCGTCCCGTCCGATCTCGGCGCCGATGCTGTAGACCGTCGTCTCGGTAGGGGCGTACAGGTTCCAGAGACGGCCGCACCGGTCGAGAATCGCGCGGCTCAGATCGCGCGGCAGCGCTTCGCCTCCGGAGAAGGCGACCAGCCCGGGCGCGCCCTCCCAACCGGCATCCAGCAGCAGGCGATAGCGCGACGGCGTCGCCTGCACCACCGTGACGCCGTTCATCAACTGCATCACGCGTCCCGGGTCCAAGGCGTCAGCGTCGTTCACCAGGACGATGGTGGCGCCCACGCTCAGCGGCAGGAACAACTCGACGACGGCGATATCGAACGAGAGCGTGGTCAGGGCCAGCACGACGTCGCTCGACGACATGCCGGGATGCTCTTTCATCCCGCACAGCAGGTTCACAACGGCACGGTGCGTGACCATCACGCCCTTCGGCTTCCCGGTCGATCCCGATGTGTACAGCACGTAGATCAGGTCGTCCGGCGTCGGCGACCGTCGCAGGTCAGCCGGATCGTCGCCGGCGCCGATGTCTTCGAGCAAGAGGAGTGGCGCGGTCGTGGCAAGGCGAGCGCGCAGCGTGTCGGGCACACCGCGCTCGGTGAGCGTGACCGCCGCGCCGGAATCCTCGAGCATGTAGGCGAGCCGCTCCGCCGGGAACGAAGGGTCGAGCGGTACGTAAGCAGCGCCGGCTTCGAGCACCCCGAGCAGCGCCGGCACCATGTCCGGCCCACGGCCAATGCACAAGCCCACGACCGCGCCGGCGCCGAGGCCGCAGCGCCGGAGCGCGGAGGCGATTTGACGCGCGCGCGTGTCGAGCTGGCGGTAGGTCAGCGACACCGTGCCCGATCGCACGGCCACCGCCTCCGGCGTGCGCGCCACCTGTTCGCGAATGAGGTCGTGCACGCAGCGGTCACGCGGATACTCGACCGCGGTGTCGTTCCACGCTTCCAGCAGGGTGTGCCGGGTCTCGTCGTCCAGGCGCATCAGCGCCTTCAACGTCGTGACCTGGCCCTCGCGCAGCGCACCACGAAGCAGCTCGATCAAGCCGTCAACGATCAGCGCCGCGGCATCGTGCGGGTATCGCGAGGTGTCGTGCAGCAGGCGCAGTTCCAGAGAGTCGCCCGGCACCACGCTCAACACCAATGGAATATTGGTCTGCTCGACGACACGCACGCCGCGAAGCGTGAGTCCGTCCGCCGGCTGCCGAAGCGCGGCGTCGATGCCGTAGTTCTCGAAGATGAAGAGCACGTCGAACAGCGGTTCTCCCGCCGCGATCCGGCTGCCCCGCTGCACGTCCACGAGGGCGACCTGCTCGAAGGCCGAGCGCTCGGCCTGCGCGCGGAGGCGATCAGCGAGCCAGGCGCCCAGCGTCGCCGCGGCCGGCACCTGGACAACGATCGGGATCGTGTTGATGTAGAGGCCGACGGCGTGGTCGTCCGGGAGACCGGCGGAGACGGTCGCCCCTAACATCACGCGGTCGAGGCCCGACAACCGCGACAGCAAGAGCGCCAGCATCGACTGCGTCAGCAGGTTGAGGGTGACGCCGGCGTCACGGGCCAGCCGCCGCAGCCGGTCGGCTTCGGGAGCCGGCAGCGTTCGCACGACTTCCGACGGATGGTAGCGATCGGTATCGGCGGCACGGCGCAGGAATGGGATCGGGGTCGGCGCCTCGAACCCGTCCAACTGCGAGCGCCAGTAGTCGAGCGCATCGGCCTGCGTGGCCACGTCGCCCGCCGCGGCAAACGACCGGAACGAGCCGGCGGCAGACGGCAGTGCCCCGGCGCCAGAGGCGAGCCGGCGCATCGCCTCGAGCACCTCGTGCAGCACCAGGAACATGCTGCGGCCGTCGAGCAGGATGTGGTGGTGCGTCCAGACGAGGGTACCGCCGCCCTCGCGCGCGAAGAGCCGGACGCGGTGCAGCGGCCCAACCGCGAGATCGAACCCCTGTCGTCGATCGTCGTCCAGGAATGACTCGAGCGCGGCGTCGAACGCCTCGCCGGTCATGCCGCGGCAATCCGTCGTCACCCACGGCATGGAGGCGGCGGCCGGCTGCTGCACCGGCTCATCGAGGCCCTTCCACGCAAAGGTGTTCCGCAGCACCGAGTGACGGGCCAGCACGATGTCCCAGGCCTCGCGCAGCAGTTGTTCGTCGGGCGCGCCATCGAAGGCCGCCACCAGTTGCTGGACGTAGAAGCCAGACTGCGGTTGCAGCAGGGCGTGGAACAGGATGCCCTTCTGCATCGGCGTGAGCGGGTAGGCCTGCGCTGCGTCACCGGCCATCGCGGAGCGCCAGCGGTCGGCCAACCCGGTCACCCAGTGCCCGGCGACGCGCGCGCGATCGAACCGGAGCGCGATCCGCAGCGTGCCGTCGTGCTGCAGGGCGTTGATCTCGAGTGCATGGACAGGCGGTGCCTGGGCATCGCGCAACGTCTCGGCGTCTGGCAACTCGACGGCGAACAGGCTGCCAGGTTTGAGGGCCTGATCGATCCGGCCGAGATAGTTGAACAGGATCGCCGCCCGCGGCACGGCGCCGAGTGCCTTACGGAGACGCTGGCGTGGTGAGAGATGGCGGCAGATGCCGAACGCACGTCCGCCCGCGGGAATCTCGGCCAGGGCCCGGGCCACGGAGGCGGCGCGCGCCGCCGGCGACTCGCCTTCGATTCGCAACCACGCGGGATAGAGCGCCGCACACCACCCGACGACGCTCGATCCATCGGCGCCGGCCAGAGGGGCGCGGCCGTGCCCTTCCATGTCAACGCGCAGCACTCGGCGGTGTGTGGCGGGATCGATCGCACTCGCCAGGGATGCGAGCAGGGCCGCTTCCATTTCCTCGCCCGACATCGGCTCGGCGGCGACCTCGAACACGATCTCGCCCGCGCCCGAGAGCCCCGCCTCTCCCGGCAGCGCCGCGGCCGGCAATGTCGCCTCTTCGGGACGCCACCCTTCGGTGAGCCAGTAGATCGCTTCGGCGTCGGCCGCCGGCGTGGCGGCGAACGCCGCGACCGCGCGGGCCCACGCCGCATACGAGGGCGCCTCATCCGGGAACACGGGGGCGCGTCCGTCGGACCGCGCCCTATACGCCGTCTCGAGATCACCGGCCACCGTCCGCCACGACACACCGTCAACCAGCAGGTGGTGCGCGGTGATGGTCAGGCTCGGCCTCGCGGGATCGCCGGTCAGCTCGGCCGACACCATCGGTCCGGCTTCGAGATCGAACGGCTGGTCCCATCGGCCAATGTGAATCGCCGACTGGCTGGCCTCGACCACGACAGCGCGGCGGCCGCGTGGTCCACGTGGGAAGCGCAGGCGGAGCGCCTCGTGTCGTGCGACCAGATCGCCCAGCGCCAGGCGAAGCGGCTCAGGCTGGAGCGCAACGGCCGATTGCAGGACGACCGCCTGGTTGAAGCGACCCGCGGGCGCGACGTCCGCGTCGAAGAACCACTGCTGCATCGGCAACAGCGGCAAATCGCCACTGGCAGCCGGATTGGCCGAGGTCACCGCCGGCACCGCTGCCGCCGGGTTCAGCCGTGCCAGCGCCGCGATTGTCGGGTGCGTGAGCACGTCGCGAACGGTGAACTCGTAACCCCTGCCGCGGGCGCGGGCAATCATCTGGGTGCTGCGAATCGAGTCGCCACCCAGACTGAAGAAGTTGTCGTCGGCGCCGACCGCGGTGAGTCCCAGCACCGCGGCCCAGACCTCGGCCAGCGCGCACTCGGCCACCGTCTCGGGCGCGCGCGATCGCGTCACCGGCGCCTGTGGCGGCGGCAGCGCCCGCCGATCGATCTTGCCGTTCGCGGTCAGCGGCATGGCGTCAAGCCGCACGAACGCGTCGGGAATCATGTAGGCCGGCAGCGCGCTCGCCAGGCGGCTTCGCAGTTCCGCCGCGAGCGCATCGTCATCACCGCGCGCGGCCACCAGGTAGGCGGTGAGCTGCTTCACGCCCGGCCGATCCTCACGCAGCAACACGAGAGCCTCGCGCACATCGGGGTGCGTGGTCAGCGCGTGTTCGATCTCGCCCAGCTCGACGCGCAGGCCGCGGATCTTCACCTGGAAGTCGGTGCGCCCCAGGAACTCGACCTCGCCGTCGGGCAAGTACCTGGCAAGGTCGCCGGTCCGGTACATCATCCCGCCGGCGGCGAACGGATCCGCCACGAACCGCTCGGCCGTCAGCTCGGGCCGGTTCAGGTAACCACGGGCCACCTGGACGCCGCCGATGTGGAGCTCGCCGGCCACGCCAATCGGCGTCATCTCCCGCTCATCGTCGAGGATGTAAATCGAGGTGTTGGCGATGGGCACCCCAATCGGCACGAACGTCCGCGGGTCGTCGGCGCGGCATCGATGCCACGTCACGTCCACGGCGGCCTCGGTGGGCCCATACAAGTTGTGAAGATCGCTGCCCGGAAGCACCTCGTAGAAGCGGCGCCGCACCGAGGCCGGCAGCTCCTGGCCGCTGCAGATGACACGGCGCAACGATGTGCAGGCCGCGGCGCCGGGCTCGTCGAGAAACGCGTGCAGCATCGGCGGCACGAAGTGCAGCGTCGTGATCCGCGCGTGTTGGATGAGCGCGGCCAGGTAGCGGTTGTCGCGGTGACCGTCCGGGCGCGCCAGCACCAGGCGCGCGCCGATCATCAGCGGCCAGAAGAACTCCCACACCGACACGTCGAAGCTGTACGGCGTCTTCTGGAGCACGCGATCGGCCGGCGTCAGCCCGAACGCCTCCTGCATCCAGCACAGCCGGTTGACGATGCCCCGGTGCGTGTTCTGCGCGCCCTTGGGCATGCCGGTCGAGCCGGAGGTGTAGATGATGTAGGCGAGCGAGTCCGGCGTGCCTTCGTACGGCAGGTCGTCGGGATCGCCGGCGGCCGCGGCCGCGCGAATCGCATCGGCGTCGAGCACCATCCGCGCCGAGAGGTCCGCGATCATGAACTCACGCCGGGCCGGCGGATAGCTGGGGTCGAGGGGCACGTAGGCGCCGCCGGACTTCATCGCCCCGAGCAGGCCCACGACCAGTTCGACACTGCGCTCGGCCGAAATCGGGACCGGATCGCCGACGCCGACGCCCTTGGCGCGCAACATCCGCGCGACGCCGTTGGCACGGCGGTTCAACTCGCCGAACGTGATCGCCTGGTCGTCCCACTCGACGGCAATCGCGTCCGGGGCCAGCCGCGCCTGACCCTCGATCCAGTGATGCAGCGGCCGGTTCAAATCGTAGTTGCGGCGCGGGCCGTTCGACATCTTGACGAGCGCCACGCGCTCGTCGTCTGGCAGCATCGCCAGCCGGTTGACCCGCGTCGCCGGCTGGGCCGCGATCGATCGCAACAAGGTCCGGAAGTGCTGCGCCATCCGCGCGATCGTGTCGGCGTGCCAGAGGTCGCTGTTGTACTTCAGGAGACCGTGGCAGGCGCCATGCGCGTGCACCATCTCCAGCGTGAGGTCGAACTGCCCTTCCTGCTGCGGCAGCAGGTAATGCTCGAGCCGCATGCCGCCCCACTCCACCTGCACGGGCGGATCGGACGGCGCCATCAGCGCGGCGAAGCCGGCGGCGTCCCGCTGCAATTGCTGCATCACGAACGCCGCCTGGAAGATCGGCGAGCGCCCGGCATCGCGCGCGGCGCCGAAGCGCTCGGCGATCAGCGGGAACGGCAGATCCTGGTGCGCGATCGCATTCAACAGGTGCTGCCGCGTATCGCGGAGCCGGTCGTCGAAACTCTGGCCGGCGTCGAACCGCGCCCGTACGACGACGGGATTGACGAAGTAGCCGACGGTGGCAGACGACTCGGCCTGGTTCCGGCCCGCCACCGGGCAGCCGACCAGGATGTCGCCCTGGCTGGTGTAGCGATGCAGCAGGGTCTGAAACGCCGCCAGCAGCACCGTGTAGAGAGTCGTGCCCCCGCGGCGGGCGATCGCCTGGAGTCGCTCGCTCTCGTCGACGGCCAGGCTGAACGGCACCGAGGCGCCGGTCAGCGACTGCACCGCGGGGCGCGGCTTGTCGGTGGCAAGGCTCAACACCGGCAGCTCGCCGGCGAGTTCGTGCTGCCAGTAGGTCCACGCCTCGGCGCAAGCCGCGCTCTGCAGGTACGCCGCCTCGTCGCCCAGCTTGTCGGCATAGCGATACGAGGGCGGCGTCAGATCGTCGCTGCCGCGCAGCTCCTCCATCATTCGCCACAGCGACCAGGCGTCGGCGGCGATGTGATGCACGGTAATCAGGAGCACGTGGTCGTCGGCCGCGCGGGTGAAGAGGCCCACGCGCATGACCGGCCCGTTGGCGAGATCGAACGGCTTGCGGTACTCCTCGGCCACGCGGCGCCGGAGCTCGCTGTCGGTCACACCGCTCACGTCGAACGCCGTGAACACGCCGGCGGCGGCCGGCGACACCATTTGCCGGACGCCGGCGTCGGTCTCCCGATAGACGCGGCGCAGCTGCGCGTGCCGCTCGATGAGCGCGTTGACGCGCGCGCGGAGCGCGGCCTGGTCCACCGTTGAGCACACGCGGACGGCAAAGGCGATGTTGTAGGCCGGCGACCCGGGCTGCAACTGGTGCAGGTACCACAGCGCGCTCTGGCCGTGCGACAACGGCAGGTCCGGCTCGTCGATGGCGGCACCAGCCTCGCGTGGTCCGACGGCGCCCTCACGATCGATCCGCTGGAGGATGCCGGTGACGGTGAGATCGCGGATCAGATCCACCACCGGCACATCGACCTGGAACGCGGCGCTGCAGGCGCTGCGCAACTCGATCGCCATCAGGGAATCGAGTCCGAGCGAGGTCAGCGGCACGTCCGGATCGATGCTCTCGGCCGGCATGCGGAGAATGGCGCCGGCCATCTGGCGGACCGCGTCGAGGGATGGGATGTTCGGCCGTTGCGGTTCGCCTCGGCGTTGGCCGGTGCCGAGCGCCGCGTCGAGGCTGCTTGCGCTGCCGAGCACCAGCTCGAGCCCTTCAACCGCGGCGACCGGCCTCCCGTCGGCGTCAGTCAGGCGCAGTTCGATCTCCACGCGCGACGCGCCGGCGTCCATCAATCGGGCATCGCTGTGCAGTGCCGAGCCCGCAGCCCGGAAGACCACCATGCGGCGGATGCGAACGGGCAGGAACAGCGCGCCTGGCGGCAGCTCCGGATACGCAACGGCCGCCGCCTGGAAGCAGCCGTCGAGGAGGGCCGGGTGCATGACACCGCCGCCTGCGGAAGAGGCGACCGGCAGGGCGACGTCGGCACGAACCGCGCCCTCGCGATGCGCCACGCGCGTCAGCGTGCGAAACGCCGGACCATAACTCAAGCCGCGGGCCGTGCAGGCCGCGTAGATCGACTCCACCGGGATGTCGTCTGAGTCGCCCGCGCTTGCCGGCCAGGCCGGATCGGCAGCGACGGAACCTGAGACCTCGGCCTCGGCAACCGGTTCGGAGCCGGCGAGCACGGTCACGTGCACACGACCCGCCACCTTCGAGGTGGTCACGGTCCTGACGGCGCGCGCAGTGTCGTTGGACCAGGCGAGCGGGCGATGGATCACGAACTGCTCCACCACCAGCCGAGCGGAGCCGAAGGCCTCGCGCCCGGCGCCGAGCACCAGTTCCACCAGGGCGGCGGCGGGCACCAGGGCCCGGCCGAACACCTGGTGATCGGCGAGGTATTCGGACAGCGGACCTTCGGCCTCCGCCAGCCAGTGGCGGGTTCCGCCGAATGGATATCCGGGCGCGTGGGCGCGGGCTCGCGCGGCCGGATCGAACAACGCCTGCCAGTCTGGATTCTCGCCGGCCTCGTAGCGCGCGGCGAGCGACACCAGCGCGGCATCCGCACCCGGGGCCGCGCGGCGTCCCGACATCAGCAACTCGATCGCCTCGGCCGGGGATGAGGCCACCACGGCACGCCGATGGGGAAAGTGCTCGCGGCCGAGCGCGGCAACCGCGGCGATGTCGGCGAGTGCTCCGGCCGCCTGGCCGTCGAGTGCGGCGGCATGGTCGCGAACCAGCCGGGCGAGCGCTTCGGGATCGCGCGCCGAGAGCGGCAGCACGACCGGGCCGATGGCGGTCGATGCCGGTACCGAGACGGGTGGCGCGGCTTCCAGGATCAGGTGCGCGTTGGTGCCGGTGAAACCGAATGAGCTGACCGCGGCGACGCGGGGCGCACCTTCCGGCCACGGCATCAGCGCAGTGGCCACCTGAAGCCCGCTCGAACTCCAGTCAATCGCCGGGTTCGGCGACGAGAAGTGCAGGCTCGGCGGAATCGCGCCGTGTTGCAGCACGAGTGCCGCCTTGATCAGGCTGGCGACGCCGGCCGCGCCTTCGAGATGGCCGATGTTGCTCTTGACCGAACCGATCCAGAGCGGTCGCGATCGATCGCCGCTCGCGCAGTACGACGCCGACAGGCTCCGCGCTTCGATCGGATCGCCGAGCGAGGTGCCGGTGCCGTGCGCCTCCACATAGCCGACGTCCCGCGGCGCCATCCGCGCGTTGGCGAGCGCCTTGCGGATCACGTCCTGCTGCGCCGGGCCATTCGGCACGGTGAGGCCGCTGCTCGCGCCGTCCTGGTTGACGGCGGATCCGCGAATGACCGCGACGATCGGATCGCCGTCCCGCTGCGCGTGGGCCAGCAGCTTGAGCACCACCACGCCGCAGCCTTCGCCGCGCACGTAGCCGTTGGCGGCGGCGTCAAACGGCTTGCAGCGGCCGTCGGCCGCCAGCATGCGGGCGCGCGAGAAGCTCATGTTGGTCTGCGGCGCGAGCATCAGGTTCACGCCGGCGGCGAGCGCGGTGGCGCATTCCCCCTGGCGCAGCGCCTGGATGGCCAGGTGCACGGCGACCAGCGACGAGGAGCAGGCCGTGTCGATCGACATCGACGGCCCGGTGAACCCGAAGAGGTACGACAAGCGGCCGGCCGCCGCGCTCAACGCGTTGCCGGTGCCGAAGTGCGCGGTGACCGGCGCCGTGTTGGCGACCAGGTGGCGGATGGCGTAGTCGTAGGTGCAGATGCCGGCGTAGACGCCGGTGTCGGTGCCGCGGAGGCGTGCCGGCGGCAGGTTGGCGTGCTCGAGCGCGCGCCACGCCGTCTCCAGCAGCACGCGGTGCTGCGGATCCATGTTCTCCGCCTCGCGCGGCGAGACGCCGAAGAACTCCGCGTCGAAGCGTCCGACCGCGTCGATGAACCCGCCGAACGGCGACACGATCTTGCCGGCCGCGTCCGGATCGGTATCGGCGTAGGCGCCGGCGTTCCAGCGATCGGCCGGCACGCGCTCGATGGCGTCGAGCCCGCGCCAGAGCAAGTCGCGGTAGGCGTCGGCCGAGTCGGCCTGCCCGGGAAACCGGCAGCTCATCCCGATAATCGCGACCGGCGCGTGCGCGGCATCCTCGAAGCGGCGGTTGCGATCGCGCGTCTCGCGCAGCTCGACCAGCGCCTTCGCCATCAAGGCCCTGGTGTCTGGCACGCGGGAGTCAGGCGAGGAGTCGGACATGCCTAGTGTTGCTCCAGCTCGCGCGAGAGCATTTCGGCCAGCTCGGCTTCGGTGAGATCGTCCAGGGCCGCCACCGCGGCGGCAGTGCCGTTGTCGGCGGGCTGGGACGCGGCGGGCGGCAGCGTCCATTCGGGCACTTGTGCCAGCAAGTACCCCGCGAGCGCCTCGATGCTGCCGTACTCGAGCACCACGGTGGTCGGGAGGCTCCGGTGCAGCTCCTGCTCGAGTTGGTTGCGCAGCTCGAGCGAGGTCAGCGAGTCCATCCCCAGCGAGAAGAACCCACGCGTGGCGGGAATGTCCGTCGCGTCAGGCCGCCCGAGCGTGGCCGCCACGCGGGCCTGCAGATATCGAGTCAAGGCGGCGCGCCGTTGGTCGGGCGCCAGCCCGGCGATCGTGCGCACGAGTTGCGGCCCGGCAACTGGGCCGGTGTCGTCGGCTGAAGTGCCCTGGACGCCCCGAAACAACGACGGTATGTACTTGGTGCCGAAGCGCGCGTGGAAGCGGGACCAGTCCACCGGCATCACCATCGCCTGCGCCTCGCCGCGATCGAGCAGGGTCTCCATGGCGCGCCAGGCCGGCGCCTCGTCGAGCAGGGTGATGCCGGCCGCGGCCATGCGCTGGCGGTCGGCGTCGGCCAGGCGGGCGGCCATGCCGCTGCCGCCCCATGGTCCCCAGTTGACGCTGAGCGCGGGGAGCCCGGAGGCCCGGCGGTGCGCCGCCAGCGCGTCGAGGCCGGCGTTGGCCGCGGCGTAGTTGCTCTGACCCGGCGTGCCGATCAGCGCCGCCGCCGACGAGAACAACACGAATCGCTCGAGGTCCCTGCCGCGTGTGCAGCGGTGCAGGTTCCACGCGCCAACCAGCTTGGCGCGTGACACGCGCGCAAAGGCTTCCGGCGTCTGCTGCGCGATGATCCCGTCCGCCAGCTCACCGGCGGTGTGGTAGATCGCGGCGACCGGCGCCGCGAAGTCCGCCTCCATGCCATCGAGGACACGCGCGACTTCATCGCGGTTGGCGACGTCGGCGACGTAGCACCGGGCCTTGACGCCGCCCTGCCGCAGTGTTTCCAGGAACGCGAGCCGCTCGTCGTTGGGCTCGGCCCGCGCGATCACGGCAAGGCGACGCGCGCCACCGGCCTGCAGGTGCCGGCAGAGCGCCTGGCCGAGCGCGCCAAAGCCTCCCGTCACCACGTCGATGCCCCGCCGCGGCTGCCGGTCGGCGATCGGCATCACGATGGCGACCTTGCCCACGTGCCGCGCGCGCGAGACCAGGCGAAACGCGTCGGTGACGGCACTGGCGGGAAAGGCCTGCGTCCGGATTGGCTGCAACGTCCCCGACTCGAGGCCGGAGGCGATCGTGTCGAGCATCTCGCGAATGCGGCCGGGCTCCGCCCGCGCCACGTCGGCGAGATCGAACGGCGAATACTGGATGTCGGGCCGGAGGGCGGCGACCTGCGCGGCCGGCCAGGTCCCGGTCTTCCCGATCTCGACAAAGCGCCCGCCGGGCGCGGTGCAGTCGAGTCCCGCGCGGATCAGCTCGCCGGTGAGGCTGTTCAACACGACGTCCACGCCACGGCCGCCGGTGGCGTTCATGATGGCGGCGGAAAACCCGGGCGTGCGCGAACCGTAGATCCACTGGATGCCCTGCTCGCGCAAGACCCGCTGCTTGGGCGCGCTGGCCGTCGCGAACACTTCGGCGCCGAGCGAGCGCGCCACCTGGATCGCGGCCTGTCCGACCCCACCCGTCGCGGCATGAATGAGCACCCGCTCGCCCGCCTTGACCTGCGCCACCGTCACCAGCGCGTGCCACGCGGTCAGGAACGCCAATGGAATGCCGGCGCCCTCGGCGAACGTGACGGAGTCGGGCAGCCGGGTCACGAACCCGGCCCGGCTGATCACGGTGTGCGCCATCGAGCCGGGCGTCAGCGTCAACATCACGCGATCACCAGCGGCCGCGGAAGTCACGCCGGCACCCGCCGCCAGCACCACGCCGGCGGCGTCGAACCCAAAGGCGGAATCGGCGGTCAGCTCGAGCGCGCCGAGCGCATGCAGCACGTCCTTGAAGTTCAGGCCCGCGGCGCGCACGGCGACCAGCACCTCACCAGGCCCGGGCGAGGGCACGGCGGCCGGTTCAAACGCGAGGCTGTCGAGATTGCCGATGGTCCGGCAGATCAGCCGCGCCGGAGCGGCGGCCACCAGCACGCGAGGGCCCTCCGCCGCCCGCAGCCGCAACGCCAATCGCGCGTTGTTGCGCCACGCGATCTGATCCTCGTCTTCCGCTCGACACTCCGCCGCAACCGCCGACGCGCAATCGTCGTCTGTGGACACCGGATCCAGGTCGACACACGCGCACCGCAGGCCGGGGAGCTCGTTGCGGACCACTCGCGCAAAGCCCCATAACGGCGCCCGGCCGGCGCCCGGCTCGTCGATCGCCGAGTCGGGCGATTGCGCGCCACGGGTCACGAACAGCAGCCGCGGTTGCCGCGACTCGGCCAGAGCGCCAAGCGCGCGCACGGTCGCGAGCGCTTCCGCCAGCAGCGCGCCCGGCTCGACCGGCGTGCCGGCAACCGCCAGGTAGCACACGCCGGCGATGTTCGCGCCCTCGCGCGCGGCGGCGCCAGCGACGTCCGCCACGGCTACCGTGCGCGCGCGACGGCCGCCCTCGGACAAACGCGCCGCCACCTTCTCACCAAGATCCGTATCGTCTCCGGCAACGAGCCACTGGCCGCTCGTTGCGGGCGGGGCGCCGATCGCGGCGGCCGCTTCCCACACCGGCATCCACATCGGCGCGCGCTCGCCGGCAGCGGCCGGTTCGGTGGCGCCGACTTCGTGCATCCGGATGCCGTCGATGCGCACGCGCGCGACGCCGTCGCGATCCGCGATCGACAGGGCGCAGAAGGCCGAGCGGCCGCTCGCCGTGGAGGCATCCGTCTCCCACCGGCACTCCACGCGACCGGCGGGCGTGGTCGGCCCAGCCACGTCGAGTCGCGCGATTCCGGCAGGGATGTAAGTGCGATCGCCCAGGTCCGGCCGCGTCGCGGCCAGCGCCTGCAGCGCCGTGTCGAGGATCACCGGGTGCAGCAGGTAGTCGACGTAGCCGCCGCTGGGCGGCACCGCGAACTCGGCCGATCCGTAATGGCCGGGATGCGAATCCAGCCGCAGCAGCGACTGGAACGCCGGACCGTAGTCGATGCCGCGGCGGCTCGAGGCGTCGTAGAACTGCGCGCCGGTCATCGACGAGAGAATCCCGGATGGGGATTCGACCCGCGGGCCGCCGGCGGCCTCGGGCGGCAACGGTTGCGCCGTACACCGCATGTGCTCGGTCCATTGGCCCGCGGCCGCATCAGTGAGCGCGCAGATTCGGATCGCGCACCCGCCCGGCTCCACAGTCACGATGGCCTGCACCTCGATGCTGGCGGACGCCGGCAGGATCAACCGGCGGTGGAACTCGATGCCCGTCAATCGCAGTGCGACGGTCCCGAGGTGATCGGCGGCGGCGGCCAGCGCCGCCTCGACGAAGCACGCCGCCGGCACCACGACCGCGCCTTGTATCCGGTGGTCGCGCAGCAACGGCGACGACTCCGGCGACAGGCGAGCCGCGTAGATCTTCTCCGGCAGCGGCGACGGTGCCCGCCGCCCCAGGAAGGGGTGGCCGGAATCCTGGCGCCAGTGATCGCCGCCTTCAGCCTTCGTGGCTCCGCCATCCACCCAGCAACGGCGACGCTGAAAGGGATAAGTGGGAACCGGCGCCACCGGGTAAGCCGTGGCGAAGACGCGGTCCCATGTGACGTCGCACCCGCGGGTGTAGAGGTGCGCCAGCGTCTCCAGCGTTGCGGCGGCGTCGCCACTCTTCATGCTCGGCAGCCACGTCGCGTCGAGCGGTCCGGCACTTTGCCGCGCCGCCGCCAGCAAGCTGGCCGAAGGCCCGATTTCCAGGATGATGGTGGGAGCGTGGCTGGCCATCGCGCGGGCCGCGTCGGCAAAGCGAACCGGGTTGACGATCTGGTTCGTCCAGTATGCGGCCGTGGCCACGTCGTGCGGGCCGTCCGCGCCGGCGCCGGTGAGCTCCATCGGCACATCAGGGGCGGCGAAGCCGACGGCCGCCGCCGCCGCTGAGAACTCCTCCAACACCGGCCGCATGAGCGGTGTGTGAAACGCGTGTGACACGGCGAGGCGCTTGCACGGCTGACCGGCGCGCTCGAGATCGGCCAGGCAGGCGTCGAGGGCATCCGCCGCGCCGGCAATGACGACCGCGCGCGGCCCGTTCACGGCCGCCACCGTCAACGCGCCGTGGCTGCCGCTGATGCGCGCGAGGGCGTCTGCCTCCGACATCAGCAACGCCGCCATGCCGCCATTGACCGGCGTGCGCTGCATCAGCCGTCCGCGCTGCACCACCAGGCGGACCGCGTCTTCCAGCGGCATGACGCCGGCGGTCCAGGCGGCGGCGTACTCGCCGATGCTGTGGCCGACCACCACCGCCGGCTCGATGCCCCAGGCGCGCCACATCGACACCAGCGCGTACTGCAGTGTGAACAGGCACGGTTGCGTGTATTCCGTCTGATCGATGCGCGGGTCGTTCACGTCACCCACGATCAACGGCAGTGGCGACCACCCGGCGTGGCGCTCCACCAGGCCGGCGCACTCGGTGAGCGCCTCTCGGAATCGCGGCACGGCATGAAAGAGCGCCGTGCCCATACCGCTGTACTGCGCGCCCTGGCCGCTGAAGACGAACGCGATCCGCGGGGCGATGGCATTCGCATCCGCACGGGGAGACAGGTCCAGCCGCGCGAGCTTCTCCGCCGCCTCGCCGGCGTCCCGGGCCACGACCGCGGCCCGATCGCTGAAGTGATTGCGGCGCCGGGCCGCGGTGTGGGCGATCGCCGACAGCGGCAGGTCGGTACGACCAAGGAACTCGACGTAGCGGTCGCGAAGTTCGGCGAGCGCGGCCGGGCTCCTGGCCGAGAGCACGAGCGGAAGCGGCTCAGCGTCCGGCTGGCGCGGCGGCGTCGGCGCTGCGGCCGGCGGCGGCGTCAGCAGGACGTGCGCGTTGGTGCCGCCGAGCCCGAATGCGCTCACGCCGGCGGCGCGCGTCCCGTCGATCCAGGGCGTCAGCGTGGTCGGCACCACCAACGGGCTGCGATCCCAGTCGAAGGCCGGGTTCGGCGTGTCGAACCGCGGCTGGGCCGGCATCGCCTGATGCTGCAGGGCGAGGATCACCTTGACCACGCCGGCGATACCCGCCGCCGCCTCGAGGTGCCCGATGTTGCCCTTCACCGAGCTGACGTAGAGGGGGCGCCGGTCGCGCCCCTCGGCCGTGAAGACTTCGGCCAATGCCGCCAGCTCGATCGGATCGCCGAGGATGGTGCCGGTGCCGTGCGCTTCGATCCAGTCAACGTCGCGCGGCGCGAGGCCGGCGCGGCGCAGCGCCTCGCGCAGCAACTGCTCCTGGGCGAGGCCGTTCGGCACCGTCAACCCGCTGCTCGCGCCGTCATGATTGACCGCCGAACCGGGAATCAACGCGAGGATGGTGTCGCCGTCGCGTTGCGCATCGCGCAGCCGCTTGAGCACCAGCATCCCGCCGCCTTCACCCCGCCCATACCCGTCGGCCGCGGCCGAGAACGACTTCGATCGGCCGTCGGGCGAGAGCGCGCCAATGCGCGACAGGTAGATCGTGACTTCGGGAGACAGCACCAGCTGCACGCCACCGGCCAGCGCCTGCGCGCATTCGCCGTTGCGCAGCGCCTGGCAGGCGAGGTGCAACGCCACCAGGCCGGACGAGCAGGCGGTGTCGATCGCCATGCTCGGTCCGTGCAGGCCGAGCACGTACGAAAGACGGGCGGCGGAGAAGCAGAAGGAACTGCCGGTGCCATCGTAGGGCGAAATGCGCTCCGGCCGGCCGCCGAACAGGCGCAGCTGCGCATAGTCGTTCTGGCCAATCCCGACGTAGACGCCGGTCTGGGAATGACGCAGCTGCTGCGGCGCCATGCCCGCGCGTTCGAGGGCCTCCCAGCTCACCTCCAGCAGCAGGCGATGCTGTGGATCGAGCGCGTCGGCCTCGCGGCCGGAGATCCCGAAGAACTCGGGATCGAAGTCAGCGACCTGATCGAGAAACGACCCGTGGCGAACGTAGTGCGTGCCGGCGACGCGGGCATCGGGATGGTAGAAGCGCTGCCACGCCCAGCGATCCGCCGGGATCTCGCGAACCGTGTCGGCGCCGCTCGCCAGAATCCGCCAGAACGCTTCCGGAGTGTTGGCCCCACCTGGAAAACGGCAGGACATGCCGACCACCGCAATCGGCTCCGGCGAACGCTGGTCCGCGTCGGCGAGCTGCTTCTTGAGTTGCTGGATGACCGTGTAGGACTTGCGGAGCGCCCCCTCGAGCTCTTTCGATGACTCGTGCATGGTCACTCTCGCGCGGCATTCTCGATGGTCTCGAATTCCAGGGCGATTCGTTCCACGAGTTCACGAGGGCTGAGGGCATCGCTGACGCGGTCGGGCCGCACCAAGGAGACGATGCGGTCGGTCAGCGCGTTGATGGTCGCGTAGTTGAAGAGGTCCGCGTTGGAGAGCACGACCCCAAAATCCGCCGACAGGCGGGCGCGAATGGCGGCGACGCCAATCGAATCGAGTCCCATGTCGAACAGGCCGCGATCGGCGTCCGGGACGCGGGCGGCGCCGAGCTCGCCCGCCACCGCGATGCCGATGTGGTTGCGGATGCGGACCCGTAGCTGCTCCACCGTGCCGCCTTGCAGATCGACCGCCGCGGCGCGCGCCTCCTCGGGCGCGGACTCCCGGCGTGGCGCGACCCGCGAGAGGAACGGACTGGGACGACGGGTGGTGAAGGCGGCAAGGAACTGATCCCAGCGCACGTCCACCGCCGCCACCCGCGCATGGTGGGTGCCGAGGAGCGCCGAGAAGAGACGGAGCGCGCGCGCGGGCTCGATCGGGTCGAGGCCGGTCCTCGCCAGGCGCGCCTGCAGCGCCGCCGTCACCATGCCGCCACCGGCCCACGGTCCCCAGCCGATGGCCAGGCCAGGTAGGCCGAGGCGCCGTCGATGCTCGCAGAGCAGGTCGAGGAAGTGGTTGCCGGCGGCGTAGTGCGCCTGCCCCGCGCTGCCCCACCACGACGAAATCGACGAGAAGCAGACGAAGAAGTCGAGGGCGCGATCGCGCGTCAGCAGGTGCAGGTTCCAACTGCCCGTCACCTTCGAACCGGCCACGTCTCGCAACGCCTCCGGCGTCATCGCCGCGATCGGGCATTCCTGCGCGACGCCGGCGGCATGAACCACGCCCGCCAGCGGCAACCCGGTCGCCGCGATCGCGTCGAGCACGCGCCGGCCGTCTTCCAGGCAGGTGATGTCGCCGTGGATGAAACGCACGCCGGGCGGGACGCGATCCCGGATCGCGTCGGGCATGCCCTCGCCGCGGCCGCTCAGCACCACGTGCCTGGCGCCGTTCTCGAGCAGCGCGCCGAGCACGTGCTGGCCCAGCGCCCCGGTGCCGCCGACGATCCAGTAGACGGCGTCATCGCGAAGCCGGCGCGGCGCCTGCATATCGGGACCGGCCGCCGGCATCAGGCGCGGCACGAACCATCGCCCGCCGCGCCGCGCCAGTTGATCCTCGTCGCCCGCCGCGGTCAGCGCGCCGATCAGCGCATCGGCGTCGGCGGCGCCGAAGCCGGCCGGCAGATCGACGAGGCCACCCCACAGGTGCGGCACCTCGAGCGCCGCCGCCTTGCCGGCACCCCACGCGCACGCGCCGTCGAGCCGCACGGCGTCACCGGCGAGAACCGGAATCGCGCTCTCGGTGACGACCCAGCATCGCGCGGCTATGCCCGTGGTCTCGATCTGGCGCAGGGTCTCGATGATCCGCTCGGTCAGCGCCAGTGCCCGCACATCGGGCGCCTCGTCTCCCTCGGACGGCGCGTGCACGATCACGAGCGCCGGCGCCTGGCCCGGGGCGGGCAGCTCGGTAACGCGCCGCAGCCCGGGCGACCGGTCGATCGCCGCGGCCAGCAGCGGGCTGTCGCCAATCAGGAGGCACGGACGCCGGGACCCGGCGCTGATGGTCGCGTCAGGCGCGGGTGGCGTCTCGGCGACGATCCATTCGGTCACGTAGGTGCCGGGCCGATCGCTGCCCTCGTCCACCACTTGCCGCTGGTGCAGCGCCGAGAACGCCTTGACCACCGCGGCCACGGTCGCGGGTTCACGCTCGAGACCGCGGTCGTGCGCCAGCACCTGGGCAATGGCCTCCTCGTCCCGCCCCGCGGCCAGCGCCTGCAGGAGCGGACTGCGATCGCCGGCCTGAACTCGATGCTGCCGGCCGCCGAACGGATAGAGCGGCAGCGCCCACGCATCAGCGGGCGATACCGGCGGCTCGGAGTCCGGCAGCCGGCCTTGGGGCGCCGCGGCCGTGCCGCTGGCGACGAAGGCCGAGAGTTGCCCCACGAGATCCGCGCGTGAGGTGAACGACAGCGCCAGGCGGTGCGAGAACCGGGCGCGGGTCGCGGCTGCGGATGCGCACAAACCTGACAGGTCGTCTGACGCCGACTGGCACAGGTGCAGGTATCGCGCGGCCAGCGCGCGAAGCGCGGCGCCATCGCGCGCCGACACGACGAGACGCGAGGTCGCCGTCACCGGCGTTCGATCCGACGGGCGCGCGGCCCGGCCGGCCGGATCGTCGCCGACAATCACGTGGGCGAGGGTGCCGCCGAAACCGAAGGAGCTGACTGCGGCCACGCGCTCGACATCGCGCTTCGGCCAGGGCGTCACACCCGCGGTCAGCGTCAGGCCCGTCCCGTCGAGGGCGGCGTGCGGACTGGCGCGGTCGATGCGAAGCGCCGGAATCTCGTCGTGCTGAAGCGCCAGGATGGCGGCAATCAGGCCGGCAATCCCCGCCGCGCCTTCCAGGTGGCCGATGATGCCTTTCACCGCGCCCACGCGGCAGGCCGCGGCGCCGGTCCGGCCGTAGCACGCCGCGAGCGCGCTCAGCTCGATCGGATCGCCGAGCGGCGTTCCCGTGCCGTGCGCCTCGACATACTCCACCGAGGCGGCGGTGACGCCGGCGCGGGCCAACGCCTGGCGAATCACGACGCGCTGCGCCTCACCGTTGGGAGCCGACAGGCCGTTGCTGCGGCCATCCTGCACGACCGCCGAGCCGCGAAGAACGGCGAGCACGCGGTTGCCGTCACGGCGCGCCGCCGACAGCGGCTTGAGCACGACCAGGCCGCAGCCCTCGCCGCGGACGTAGCCGTCGGCCGCGGCGTCGAACGGCCGGCACCGGCCGGTGGGCGACAACATCGCCGCGCGCTCGAGCACGCCGGTGACTTCCGCGCTGACGAGCGCATTCACGCCACCGACAATCGCGAGGCTGCAATCGCCGGACCGCAAGGCCTGGCAGGCCTGGTGCACCGCCACCAGGGAAGCCGAGCAGGCGGTGTCAATCGTGAGGCTGGGCCCGCGGACATCGAGGAAATACGACAGCCGGTTCGCGATGATCGCGGCCGAAGTGCCGGTCGCGGCGAAGCGGTCGGGGCCGCCGGGAGCGCCGTAGACGTCGGGCGCGTAGTCAACGGCGCTCACACCGACAAATACCCCGGTGTCGGATCCGGCCAGCGCGTGCGGGACGATGCCGGCGTCTTCGAGCGCGTGCCAGGCGGTCTCGAGCAGGAGCCGCTGCTGCGGATCGAGCGACCGCGCCTCGGCGTCGGAGATCCCGAAGAACTCGGCGTCGAACCGAAACAGGTCGCGGAGGTAGCCGCCGCGACCGACGCTGCGGTTGGCGGGGAACCGCCCTGCCGGCGGCGGCACGATCGCATCACCGCGTCCGGTCAGCGTCTGCCAGAAGGCCGAGGGCGAGTCGCTGTCACCAGGGAAATTGCAGCCGATCCCGATCACCGCGATGCGATCGTCCGCGGCGCTGACCGGCTGCGGTGCCACCACGGCCGGCTCGTCCCCGGCCAGGAACGCCGCGAAGGCGCGGATGCTCGGATACTCCCACAGCGCGGTCACCGGCACCTTGCGCCCCGACTGCTCCTCGATCTGCGCCGCGATCTCGACGGCCTCGATCGAACTCAGCCCGAACGACGAGAAGGGTTCGCTGAGATCGATGAGCGCGTCCGGCGTCTTCTTGCGCGTTGCCATGAGGCGGCGCAGCCAGGCCGCCCATTGCCGTGCGTCGGTTCGCGCCTCGCCGGCCGGCGTCTCCGTGCCGGCGACCGCGGCGTCGGTGGCGGCATGCCACTGCGCGATCGGCGAGAACCCGCCGTTCACGAACGCGGCCTTGCAGGCGCGCCGTTGCACCTTGCCGCTAGAGGTCTTGAGGATGCTGCCCTTGGGCAGCAGCACGATCGCGTCGCAGGCCAGTCCGTGCTCGCGCGACACCGCGGCGCGAATGGCGGTGATGACGGCATCGGTGTCGGCGGCACGGCGGCTCAGCTCGGCGGCGACCACCAGGCGCTCGGCGCCATCGCGCTCCACCGGGAACGCCGCGACAAAACTCTCGCGCACGTCGGCCGCGGCGGCTTCGACCGTCGCTTCGATATCGTGGGGATAGTGATTACTGCCGGCGATGATCAGGAGATCCTTCAGCCGGCCGGTGAGATAGATCTCGCCCTGGCGCGTGAAGCCGAGATCGCCGGTCCGGAGCATGGGCCCGCGGCCCGCGGCCGTGACGGCCGCGAAGGTCTCAGCGGTCTCATCGGGCTTCTTCCAGTAGCCAGCCGCGACGCTGGCATTCGCCATCCAGATCTCCCCCACCACATCGTCGGGGAGCTCCTGCCGCGTGTCCGGATCGACAATGGCCAGGGGATAGTCGCCGGCGGGAACGCCGCAACTGATCACCGCGCGGGCCTGCGGATGCTCGGGCGCAACATCGACGCAGCGGCCGCGCTCGAGGGCGTCAGGCGCGAGGAACGCGGTGCGATACGGCGTGCCGTTCTCCTTGGCGCTGACCACCAGCGTCGCTTCGGCCAGCCCATAGGCCGGGGCAAAGGCGGTGGGCCGGAAGCCGAAGCGCGCGAAGGTGGCGATGAAACGCTCGGCGGTGTCGCGCCGGACCGGCTCGGCGGCGCTGGCCGCGACCACCAGGGAGCTCAGGTCGGTGTCGGGCGCGAGGCGATCGGCCGCGCGATCGATGCACAGCTGGTACGCGAAGTTCGGTCCGTGAATGTGCGTGGCGCGGTACCGCGAGACCGCGTCGAGCCAGCACCAGGGCCGCTTGATGAAGGCGACCGGCGAGATCACGTAGCAGGCCGACATCGAGTACAGCGGGTGCAGCAACCCGTCGATGAGACCGTAATCGTGGAAGTACGGCATCCACGTCACCGACGTGGACTCGGCGCTGTAGCGAAAGCTCTTTTGCAGCCGGCCGAGATTGTCCAGGATGTTGGCGTGCGTGACCATCACGCCCTTGGGGCTGGAGGTGGACCCGGACGTGTACTGGAGAAGGGCGAGGTCGTCCGGCGCCGCGTCGTGCGGCTCGAGCTGCGGGCCGTCGGCGGTCACATCCGTCACGATCCAGGGCAGGTCGCGGAGATCGCTGGCGCCGGCAAAGGCTTCGCGCGCCTGGTCGCGGATCTCCAGGCTCGCCACCACCGCCGCGGCGTCGCAGTCGGCGACCACCGCCCGCATCCTGGGCAGCGTGCGCTTCAGGCGCGACACGTCCGGCGGCGGCACCGGAACCGGAATGGCCCCGGCGAAGATGCAGGCCATGAACCCGATCATGAAGTCGAGGCTGTTGTCCTGCAGCAGCAGCACGCGGTCGCCGGGCCGGACCCGCTCACGCAGGAGCCGGGCATGGACGCCGGCCAGCCGGTACAGCTCTCCGTAGGTCAGCGCGCGCGCGTCATCGCGTCCCTGCGCGAGGAACGTGTACGCGTCCCGGCCGGGCGCCGTCGCGACGCACCGCTCGAGAATGGACGCGACTCCCTTCACGCCCATACCGGTGTCGTGACCAGTTGCCGTTGAATCGTCGCGGCGATCTCATCCCAATGCCTGAGGATGAAGAAATGGTCGCCGCTGAATTCGTGCACGCGGCACGACGCGGTCGTCTCACTCGCCCAGGCCGCGGCATCGGCGATCGTCGTGTCGTCGTCGCGCCCCACCATCACCACGAGCGGAAGGTCGAGGGGCGCCTGGTCGCGGCGTTCCCAGGTTTCGACGGCCTTGAAATCGGCGCGCAGGATCGGCTCGAAGTACTGGAGCATTTCCTGGTCCTGGAGGATCTGGGGCGGGCACCCGCCGAGCTCGCGGAGCATCGCCACGAATTGTTGCGGCGGCAGCAGGTGCCGCTGGCGTACCTGGCGTGATGCCGGCGCGTCGCTGCCCGAGAGGAACAGGGCCTCCGGCTGGGCGAGGCCGGCGGCGCGAATGCGGTGGGCGGCCAGTAACGCGAGCAGCGCGCCCATGCTGTGACCGTAGAGCGCGTAGCGACCGGCTACCGCACGCTGGCGGACCTGCTGGAACACATCGTCGGCCAGCTCTTCGAGCGAGGCACACAGCGGCTCGGGCCCGCGCCGGCCACGTCCGGGAAGCTCGAGTCCTTCGAGCTTGACGCCGGGCGCCAGTGAGCGCTCAAGAGCACGATACGACCATGCGTTGCCCCCGGCATAAGGGATACAGAAGAGATTCATTTTGGCGAACGAACATTATATCGCCCACGTTCGTCGCCCTGACGGCGGAGGGGGCCGCCGAATCTCGACCGTGTGTCCGCTTATGGCGGCTTAAGTCGCCGACGCAACGGGGGCGTTACGGACTATCCGGCTTTCTGCACCACTTCGTCCTTGAAGTGCTGGCGCATCTTGTCGGGGTCGAAGTCCAGCAGCGTGCCGCCCGATGCGAAGTGCTGCATGAACACCCGGCCGACCGCCCATGTCACGGCTCCGCCCATGGCCGACACCGAGAAACCGCCGAGCACGGGACCGAACACCGGCACCGCCTTCAGCAGGTTGCGGCCGAGGCCATAGCCGAGGCTCGTGCCGGCCAGTCCACCGAGCAAGGCCGCGACGATCGAGCGCACGCGCTCGGAATCGAACGGCACCTCGTAGACCGCCGAAATCTCCTTCAGCATCTTCACCTGGATGGCGGAGATGGCCACCCAGTCCACGAGTGGAATGGGGAGGAGCCCTGCGCCCGCCGAGTAGAGGGAGTGCGTCTTGATCAACTCCGTTGCCAGCGTATCTTTCTCAGCCATCACGCCTCCTTGAATCACGCCTGCTTGTAGGGAACGAATTCGCCGTACTCCATCTTCACGACCCGATCGGCGACGTGGAAATACTTGTCGTCGTGGCTCACGGCGATGACGGTCTTGCCGTCGCGCTTGAGCCGCGGCAGCAGCGTCTCGTAGAAGAACTGGCGGAAGGGCGGGTCCTGGTCCGCGGCCCATTCATCGAGCACGAGAATGGGGCGATCCTCGAGCAACGCCACCAGCAGGGCCAGCCGCTTCCGCTGCCCGTGCGAGAGATCGAGCGTGGTGAAGCGCCCGTTCTCATACGCCGTCTTGTGCGAGATCTGCATCAACGCCAGCAGTTCGCTGACGCGCTCGGCCGGCACGTCGCCGAGGCCGTACAGCCGATCGAACAGGTGGTACTCGCTGAACACCGCGGCGAAATGGCTTCGGTACCAGGTCGCGGTGTCGGCCGACACCAGCGTGTCGTCCATGGTCAGCGTCCCCGACTGCGGATGGTAGAGGCCGGTCAGGGCCTTGAGCAGCGTTGACTTGCCGCTGCCGTTGCCGCCGACGATGAACAGCATCTCGCCGGCGTTGACGTCGAGATCGATGGGGCCGAGGCGAAAGACGCTGCCGGTGCCACGATCGGGATACTGGAACACCGTGCGCTGCATGTGGATGCGCGAGAACGGCGCCGGCGGCGGCGCTTCGGGCCGCCCATTCTGGTTGGCCACGCTCGACGCCGTGAGCTGCGCCTCGATGTCGAAGATGTTCTGCGCCGCGACGTTGGCGGCCGAGAAGATCGGCACGGCGTTGACGATGCTGCCGAGCGGGCCGATGATGAACAGGACCGCCGCCGTCAGCTTGAGCACCACGCCCGAATACTCGGGACTCACCCGGGGCAGCAGGAACACAATCGCCGCAAGCAGGCCGTAGACCAGCAGCTGCGAGAACAGAAAGTGCGACGAGAATTCGCGGCCCGACTCGACCTTGACAGCCTCGACGGCACCCGACACGGCCCGCAGGTGCTGAAACAGGTCGGCGCCGCGGGCCTTGCGCAACCGCACTTCCTTGAAGCCGTCGAGCAGGTGCGTCAACAGCGCCAGGAACTCGTTTTCCTTGCGCTGGGCCTGGCCGAGCATCCGGGTCAGCGCCTGCGCCCGCTGCAGGTGCAGCAGGATGCCGACGCCGCACACCGCCACCGTGATGATGAAGGCCGTCTTCGAGAGAATCGCCAGGTAGCCCACGCTGAACGTGACCATCATCAGCGCCTGCGTGGCCATGACCAGCGTTGACGCCGCCTGCGAGATGTTCTGCGTTTCGCGCGCGACGACGCCGAAGATCTCGGACCGGCCCAGGTGTTCGAGCGACTCGAGGTCGGCCTTGCGGACGTCATCGGCCACCCGCACACGGATTCCGCCGAGGATCCGTTCCACCTCGGTGATCGACGTGATCAGGATGAACCGCTGGGCAAACACATAGAGCCCGATGGTGATGGCGAAGAGCGCGAGCAGCCGGTCGTTGGCCGCCTGGTTGCTGGCGTTCTCGGCCGCGGCGTTGATGATGGCCAGCAGGCCGGCATTGGCCAGGCCCGAGAACGCCACGAAGGACGCCATCTCGAGGTCAAAGCGTTGCGAGCCGCGTCGCAGGAGACGCGCCAGCGGCTGTGTGGTGAGGAACTGGAACACGGAGGGCGGCCCGCCTAGTGACGCGGGCCCAGCAGCCATCGCACCGGCGCGAGCACCGCCATCAGCGACACCGCAATCGGCAAGGTCAGCACGTCGAGGGCGTGCGTCACGCGCGCGCCTCGCGGACTCGGCACGGGAACAACCGGCGCCGGCTTCGCGCTCTCGACCACCGGTTCCGCCGCGTCTGAGCGATAGACCCAAGGCGAGCTGGCGGGCGGCGTCGCCGCCGCGGGCGTGAACGACGGCCGCGCGGCGCGCGGTTTGGGCTTGGGCTTGCGAGCGGGCGCGTCTTCGGTCTTGGCCATGGTCACTCGTCCGTTAGCGGCGGGCCACATGTCGCGGTCGCGGCGGCGACACCGGAATTGCGGCGATCAACAGCAGCAGGCCGACGATGGGCGTCAGGAGAATCGAGGCAAAGAAATAGCCCCAGAACCGGAAACGTCGGTTGCGGCCGAAAAAGGCAATGATGACTGCCAGTATCAACCAGGCCGCGATCAGCGGAATCATGGGGTCACCTCTTCTTCAGCCACCGTCTTGAAGACGCCGTCCTGCATGCGCTTGATGATAACGTGTCGCCCGACAATCGCACCATCGGTGCTGAACTTGAAATTCCCGAACAGTCCGGTCCATTCGCTGGTCTTGAGCGTGGTCGCGACCACGATTGGATCGACGCTCTGGGAGCGCTCCGCCGCCTTCACGAAGAGCGTGAACGCCTCGTAGCCCTGCGAGGATCCGTAGCCCGGGTACGACTTGAAGCGGGCAAAGAACCGGTTGCGAAAGGCCTGGAACTCCGGGTTGGTGGAGTCGGGATCCACCGCGCTGGCCAGGTAGAGGTTGTTGGCGGCGGCGCCGGCCAGGCGCCACGCGTCTGACGAGTCGAGCTTGTCGCCGGCGAGGATGGGCTGCGTAAAGCCCATGGCCTGCATGTCCACGAGCACCTTCGCGGCCCACGGCAACTGATCGGAGAGCAGGATGGCGTCGGTCGATTCAGTACGCATGGTCGCCAGCAACTCCCGGAAGTCTTGCCGCCGGTAGTCGCTGGCCGGCATGTACGACCGGTAATACGCCGGCACCAGTCCCATCTGGGCCGCGTAGTGTGGGAACCAGCGCGCCAGCGCCTCACCCTGCTCGAATCGCCCGTAGAACACGCCAATCCGATTCCAGCCCTGCTTCTTCGCGAACCCCGCAAGCGCTTCCGCAAAATCCGCGTCATCCGGGACGAGGCGGAAGGTGTACGCGAACCCGTGTTCCGTCAGGCGCGCAAGGGTCGCCTTTGGCGACAGGTAAAGGACGCCGTGATTCTCGTAGGTCACCGCGGCCGCAATCGCGGCTTCGGACGTTTCGTGGCCGATCACCCCCATCACGGTGGGGTCCCTGGCAATGCGGCGCGCGATCGCCCCATGGTCTTTCGCGACAACGGGTTCGTTGATGAACTCGACGTGCACGCGTCCGGCGAGCGGGCTGCTGCCGGCGTTCAGTTCCTCGAGGGCGAGCGTCACGCCCTCGATCAGGCTCATGCGCCCATCCTGGGGCCAGGGCACCACGACCTTCACCGACGGCGGCGGCCAGGCGCTGCCCGCGCGCAACAGCGCGGTCGGCGTGTAGTACATGTCCTTGACAATCAACCAGTACAGCAGGCCGCCGCACACCGCCATCGCGAGCAGGATGCGCAGCAGCAACACCGCAAAGGATCGGGTCATCGTGTCCCGCGCCTATTGCGGAGGCAGAATGATCGGCAGGCCATCCGCGGTGCGGCCAATGATGATGGTCTTCGCGTTCGGAGACTTCGCCAGTTCCTTGGTGGCCTGCAGCGCTTCCCACTGCAGCACGTTCGGCGTCAGCGAGCCGTTGATGAGGCCGTTGTAGACGGCGGTGCCGGCCGCTTCGATGCGCTGGCGCTCGGCCTCGGCCGTGGCGATCTTGAGGCGGAACTCGTACGCTTCCGCCGTCTCCTTCTCGACCATCTTGGCTTCGATGCGTTCCCGCACCGGCTTCGGCAGCTCGATGGACCTGACGACCACCTCGTCAATGTGCACGTAGTTCCGCGACGCCTGCTCCATCACCTCGTTGACGACGCGCTGCACCACGTCCTGCGACGTGGTGTAGATGGTGTCGAGGGCCTGCGCGCCGACGATGCCACGCAGCGCCGACTCAACCTCGGGAACCACGACCTTCTCCGGATAATCGGGCCCGACCTTCTGGTGAAGGAGACCCACCAGTTCGAGCTCGGGCCGGTATCGGATCGACAGGTCAAACTTGACCTCGAGCCCTTCCGAACTGAGCGCAGTCATCGTGTGGCGGATTTCCTGGAGCCGGACGTTGTAGACGAAGAGCTTGTCCCAGGGCGGAACGAAGCGGAGGCCTTCGCCCAGCAGCCGGTCGGTCACGGTGCCGCCGGCGAAGCGCCGGTACATCACGCCGACTTGACCCGATTCGATGGTCACGAAGATGGCGGGCCAGAAATAGGCCAGCAGGAACAGCAGGACGCCCGTGGCCAACAGCACGCGGTTTGACTGCCCCGCGACGAACGCCCACAGGCGTCGGAACGGGCCCGCCTCGCGCAGATCTTCCTGGTCGGGCAGCAGATCGTCCGCTGGGAAGGTGTCGGCGTCGAGAGTGCTCATGGAGTCAGGCCCAGCCGTGAGGCATGAGGCCCTCTATCCTACTCCAAGCCCGACGGGGCCGATCCAGGCCGCACCAGGCCCCGCGCTCGACGGGCCCTGAGGCGTTCCCCGCTAGGTGGGCCCCACTGTTGCGCCGCGCTGGGGCTCGATCGCGTCGGCCAGCTCGGAGTTGCGCTTCGCGGTGAAGCCGAACATCAGCAGCGCCACGCCGGTGGCCATCGCCCACCCGGCCTGTCGTCGTCGAACCGCGTTGACCGAGTCGCCCCCCGAAGCCTCAACTGACGAGGCGTCGGCCTGAAATGCACCCAGGCCGCCCAGGAACGTCCCATCGCCGCGCGCGGAGTTGAAGTTGTCGGGCTGATGCATCCACAGGACCAGCAGTCCAACCACCACGAATATGGCGCCCAGGATCATGGCGCCCCACGAGTATGTTTTCGGATGCATCGCGACGCTAGCCTCCCTCAACGACACGCGGATCAACAACTGATACAAGACGACACTTCGCGACATTGTGCGTTCCGGCCGGCGGGAACGCTCGGGGCCATCACTGGCACCCGTCGGTCAACCGCGCCGGAGGCGGCGGGCTGTATGGCACCCTGGCCACGGACCAGCGATTCTCCTGCCACGACCTGACGTACATCTCGAGCGGCTCCCCATCCTGTGGCGGCCACGGCGCTCCAGAGCGCGGGCGCTTCGTCCAGTAGGTGTCGGACGGCGTCACGGACTTGACGTCGAAGTTGCGCGACAGCTGATAGACCATTGCCGCCCCACCCAACGACTCATACGTCTCGACCTGGATGTCGGCGCCGACCGAGAGGTCGTCAACCCGGTTGTACGGCAGGCCGTCGAGCCGGTTGAGCGGCGATGCCGGCAGCAGGACGTATCGCACGGGCAACCCGGCGGGACACTCGATGCATGCGAACTCGCCGTCGCCGTCTTGAGGCGCGGCCGCCGGAGGCGCCGCCGGATCCAGCAGCGCCAGGCTCGCCGAGGCGAACTCGTTGTTCACACCCGCCGCCAGCACGTGGGGACGGCCCTCGAACTGCATCGACCGCAGGATCTTGATGCTCCCAGGTTGCACGTAGCGGAGCGTCTCCTTCCCTGAGGGATCGAGGCTCACGACGGCCGAGGGCCACCACGGCGAATGCTCGAACGCGAGCCACAACGTCTTTTCATGGGGCTGCGGCTCGATGTCCCAGAACGCCCATGGGCCGGTGTAGGTGCCGGCCTTGAACCTGAGCGTGATGGCCGGCGAGTACGAATAGCGAAGGCTGCCGTCCGATTCGAAGACGTGCAGCACGTCAAACGGAGTGCCGTCCGGCCCCACGTGCGAAAGCACCACGACCACTTCGCTGCGGCCGTCGCCTTCGATGTCCGCCAGCTGCCACCACTTTCGCAACTCCGGCCGAGAGCCGGTGTCGATGATGGCGATGGACTCGCTGAAGTCGTGAGACCAGATGCTGGTGCCCTCCGCATTCAGGGCCAACAGCCGCGACCCTTCGATGGCCAACACCGAAGGCGCATGATTGGGTGTGACCAGGAACGGTCGCGCGAGCACGATGGCCACGACAATCAGTACACCGAAGATGCCTGCCCAGGCCCGGAACGAGAGGGGCGCCTCGGGAATAGCGGTCACCGTGAGCGGCGCGGGGACGGGGACAGGAACGAACACCGGGAGGGGTAGATGCGCGGGCGGCTGGGCAGACACCGGCGCCTTCGGCGGCTCGACCGGTTCCGGCGGCAGGGTGGGGGCCGCGGGAGCCTTATCCGTTTTCCGGAACTCGCGGTCCGCCCGCCAGTGGTCAAGTTCGTCGGCAAACGCAAACACCGCCTGGCTGCCGTCCATCCTGCGGACGGGGAGGCCAAGCCGGGCTTCCCAGCGCTGCGCGGTGCGCACCTCGATCCCGAGGTGGCTGGCGACCTCGCCCCATGTTTCGAGGCGAACGCGCTCACGCCCATCTGATTCCCTAATGGTCTTCATGCTAGCCGCCGCATCTTATCGACATCGACGGACACAATCGCAGCCTTCCGACCCTGAAGGAGGCCAAAAACAGGGCATTGTCGCGATGTGTCGCATGTTGCCGTGCGCGCGGCCGACCCGAACCAGGGCCAGTGCGAACGGCTGTGTGCGACCGGGCGGTTAGGCCCGATGCGGGGGGACACTAGATATAGACGGCCGAGCTTGCCAAAATTCTCGCGGAGCCTAAATCTTCTTACCGAGCCAGGTGAACGGGCCGCCAGTGGACTTGTCGGTGAGCTCCTTGCCGGCCAGCTTCGTGCTCAGTTTCCACACGAAATCCATCTCGCTGTGGATGGCGCTGAGGGCCATGCGGCTCTCGACAATCAACAGCATCGACCCGTAAAGCATGAACAGCGACCCCAGCAGGCCCAGCACCACGGCAAGCCACGTGAAGTTGCGGGCCGCGGCCGAGGCGATGGCAATGGCGACGCTGGAGGAGACGAACACGCCTAGGGCCGCGTAAAACGCGGTCATGGCGCGCTGGATCAGCCGCGCGCGCGAGGTCTGCCGATCGAGTTGCGAGAAAATCAGCTGCCGCCGCTCCTCGAACATCTCGTCCTGGTCGGAATGGAGGGCCAGCTCCTGGAAGCGCTCCGAGAGCAGGCGCACGCGGTCGATCACGCGGCCCAGGCGGGTGCTGGTCGAGAAGATCAGGGCGCCGCAGGCCGAAATGAGCACCGCCGGGGTGATCATCGCGGTCAGGATCGCCAGCGCGTTCTGGGGCGCCTCGAGTCGCGTCAGCCAATCCATGGCACTTAGTGTACGACTAGAATTGCCCCCATGAAAGCCATCCTCGCGCGCGAATTCGGCGGTCCAGACGTCCTCAAACTCGAAGAAGTGCCGGACCCGGCGGCCGGCACGGGCCAGGTCAGGGTCCGCATTCATGCCGTCGGCGTCAACCCTTACGACACCTACATGCGTGCGGGCGGCTATGCCATTTCGCCGGCCCTGCCGTTTACGCCGGGCGCCGACGCCGCCGGCGTCATTGACCAGGTCGGCGATGGCGGCACCGGATGGCACGCCGGCGACCGGGTCTACATCAGCGGCACGGCGCTCGGCAAAGCCCACGGTGCCTACGCGGCGCTCGCGGTGTGCGAGGTGGGCCAGGTCCACCGGCTGCCGGCCCGGATCAGTTTTGCGCAGGGTGCGGGGTTGTTCGTGCCGTACGTGACAGCGTGGCGGGCGCTATTCGGCCGCGCCAACGCGCGGGCCGGCGACACGGTGCTGGTGCACGGCGCCAGCGGCGGGGTCGGCGTGGCCGCCACCCAGTTCGCGGTCGCGGCGGGCCTGACGGTAATCGGCACGGCCGGAACCGATGAGGGGTTGAAGGTGGTGACGGCGCAAGGCGCGCACCATGCCTTCAATCACCGCGGTGACGGCTACCTGGATCGCATCGCCAGCGTCACCGGCGGGCGCGGGCCCGACGTCATTCTCGAGATGCTCGCCAACGTGAACCTCGATCACGACCTGACGATCGTGGCGCCCGGCGGACGGGTCGTGGTGATCGGCAACCGCGGCCGCGTCGAGATCGACGCGCGCAAGATCATGTCGAAAGACTGCGCGGTGTATGGCCTGGCGCTGTGGGGCATTCCGCCGGACGAAGTCCGGCGCGCGCATCAGGCGATTATCGCGGGGTTGGAAAGCGGCGCCCTCAACCCGGTGGTCGGCCGGGAAATGCCGCTGGCCGACGCCGCCAGGGCCCACATCGAGGTGATGGAGCCAGGGGCGCACGGGAAGATCGTGCTGATCCCGTAACTTCTAACAGGAGGTTAGGAGATCAGAAGAAATCCTATTCTTCTGATCTTCTGGTCTCCTGTGAAAACTCCTGATCTCCTGTGAACTCCGATCAGGGCTTGCGGGCCAGCTCTTCGTCGATGATCTGCTTGAACGCCGCGAACGGCTGCGCGCCGATCAGGGCGCGGCCGTTGATGTAGATGGTGGGCGTCGAGTTCACGCCCATCTTCTCGCCCTGTGCCATGCCCGCGCGCACGGCACCGGCGAACTTGCCTGAGTCCAGGCACTGTCCAAACTTCGCGGCGTCGAGGCCCAGGCCGGCCGCTGCCTGCTTGAGTGCCGGCACTTCGAGCGCCCGCTGGTTGGCGAACATGGCGTCGTGCATCTGCCAGTACTTGCCCTGCTCACCGGCGCACCGCGCCGCCTCCGATGCCTTGAATGCCTGCGCGTGATTGGGCAGGGGGAAATCCTTGAACACGATGCGAACCTTGTTCCCGTAGACCTGGCGAACTTGTGTGAGGGTCGGACCGACCCTCGCGCAGAACGGTCATTGATAGTCGGAGAATTCCACCAGCGTCACCGGCGCCGTGGCTTCTCCGGTTGCGGGGTCGGTGTTGTCCACCGCGACGCTGTAGCGCGGCGGATCGAGCATCACCTTCACGGCGGCGCTCTTGCCCTTCAGTTCCTCAACGAGCTGGGCGCGCGCTTGGAGTGTGCGCTGGCTGTCGAGGAAGTCCTTGATCTGGCCGCGCAGCTGCTCGAGCGTCCGCCCCTGCGCGCGCTCGCGGTTGGCCTCGAAGAACTGAACGATCTCCTGCTCCGACACCGGCACGGCCCGCTTGGCCGCGTCCTGCGACACGTACGCGGCCACCGACAGGTTGGCGGCCTTCGCCGCGTCCTCGATCAGGATCTCGCCCACCACCTGATCCAGCATGTTGCGCCGGTTCTGGTAGAGCAATTGGGTGACACGCGCGCGCTCGGCGGCGTCGAACTCCTCCCACTTGGCGTCGAGTTCCTTGAGCGTGACCTTCCGCCCCGCAACCTCGGCCACGACCTGATCCGGGTTGGACGCCGGAGCCGGTTGCGCCTGGGCCGCCACGTTGGACGACTCGGAGCACGCGGTGACCACCACGCCCAAGGTGAAGACCAGCGCGTAGCCTCGGACGGAGCCTGACAATCTCATCCGCTCAGCTTATCATCGGCGCCTGGAATGGGAGCCGTCCCGGGCGCCGCCTCGTCCTTGCGCTGGTAGCCCGGACAGGACAGCACCGGCAGCGACGGGTACTTGAAGAAGCGCGGATCGTTCAGCGCGCGCTCGCACAGGTGGAACGTCGAACGGCCGCCCTCGACGGTGCGGGAAAACGCGCAAGTGGCGCACAGGCCGGGAAACGGGGATGGCATGACGGGCCAGTGGTTAGTGTAGGCCGCCGGGGCATGACCTTTGCTAGAGTTGGGGTAATCATGAACAGGCTGTCCTCCATTGTGCTCGCCAGCGTCTTGGTCACCGGGACTGCCGTGCTGGCGACGTCCGCGCAGGATCAGCCGATCTTCAAGTCCGCCGTGCGCACGGTGCCGATCTACGCCACGGTGGTGGACGGCGGCGGGCGCCTGGTGCCGGACCTCGAGCGTGCCGACTTTGCCATTCTCGACAACGGCAAGCCCGCCGACGTGACGCTGTTCTCGAACGACTCGCAGCCGTTCAGCGCCGTGGTGATGCTCGACACCAGCGCAAGCATGACCGCCAACCTGAAGCTGCTCAACCGCGCCGCGGAGCAGTTTCTGCTGCGCTTGCTGCCGGTGGACCGGGCGCAGGTCGGCGCGTTCAACGACAAGATCCAGTTGAGCGGCACCTTCACGAACAATCGCGACGAGTTGATCGGGGCGCTGAACGATCTGTATTTCGGCAACCCCACGCGCCTGAACGACGGCATTGGCGCCGGCCTCGACGCGCTGCAGGGCATCGAAGGCCGCCGCGTTGTCTTGGTGTTCACCGATGGCGAAGACACCGCGAGCCGCACCGGGTTCAAGACCGTTCTCGAGCAAGCCCGCGACGAAGAGGTGATGGTCTACGCCATTGGCCTCGAGTCGGAGTACTTCAACGGCATGCGTGTCGTAAAGACGCGCCCGTCACGAGACTTGCGGAAGATTGCCGATGAAACCGGCGGCGGCTACTTCGAGTTGCTGAAGACGATCGACCTGGCGCCGACCTTCACGCGCGTGGCGCAGGAGCTGCGCAGCCAGTACCTGATCGGTTTTGCCCCCGCCTCGCTCGACGGCAAGGTGCACAAGCTGGATGTGAAGGTGAACCGGCCGGGAATGACCGTGCGGGCGCGGAAGAGCTATCTCGCCGCGCCCGACACCAAGTCCTGAAGGGTGTCCCTCGTCAGAAGAGGGACAACACGCCGACCATGAGGAACAAGCCGGCGAGCAGTGCGGGAACAACCACGTCAACCGTCCCTGAGAAATTCCAATCGTAGATTCTCAACATGTTGCCACCTCGGCCGCCTCGTGGCGGCCTTGTTACCTGGCCGTTTCTGGGAGGGCCACTAGGTAGGACGGCGGCGCTATTTGAGAAGTTCCAGCACCCGTTTCCAGTCGGCCTTCCGCAGGAGATCGGCGATCAACACCTCGTTGCCGCGAAACCGGACGGTCATGGTGCGAACCGCGGCCGGGCTTTCGGAAGCCGCGGCTGAGGCGGTCACGTCGAAGGCCGCATCGGACCGGCCGCGCACCTCCGGCGTTGCGAGGGTGCCGAAAAACACCACTGTCTCGGCCGGGGCGAACCGCTCCTCGGTGCCCTGGGCGGTCTTGCCCCGATACACGTTGGATGGGACCGCGATCACGGCAACCGCCCCATCAACCGTCACTTGTTTCGACACCGCGGGTTCTATCGACGAGGCCACCGCGAACGCGTAGGCCGGCTGGTTGTAATCCACGTCGATGGTGACGTGGCCTTCGGCGTCGATGCGGGCGCCGGCCACGCCTTCGTCCGACAGCCCGACGCCGTCCACGTCCTGCGAGCGGCCCGTCCGCCTTGCCTCGGCCAGCGCCCGTTCGTACTGCGCCTCGGCCCGCCGCTGCGCGGCATCAATCGCCGCGCCGATCTGGGCCATGGCCCGGTTGGCGCGGGCCTGGTTGATTTCGTTGAGCGGGTTGGCCATCACCTCGATGGTGCGCTCGCCCGTCTGCAGCGGCCGCACCATCCAGAGCACGGTGGTCGAGTTGTTCGCCGGCACCGAGTTGGTGTCGTCGGTGTCTGGGAACGGCAGGGCCGGCGCCAGCGCCGCGCGCACGACCGTCATGACGCGATCGACGTCGGCCGGGCCTTGGGCAAAGGCATGAGCCGGCCACGCGAGCGCCGCAACAACGGCGAGCACCCCAGCACGCCAGCCACTGAGCACCTCAGCCCGCCTTCGCTCGCCCAAGTCTCGGTGGCGAGCTTCGGCGAGGTCTCGCCGTAGCGGCCTTCGGCCGCGGAGGCGGACACCTTGGCCCCTAGCCATCGGTTTCCCTCCAAAACTCATCGAGCAGGTTTTCGGCCACCTGCATCCGATACTCGCCCGTCGATCGCACATCGTCTATTGGCGCGATGTCCCGGCGCAACGCCGCCTGCGCATCGGCCATGGCGCCGCCGCCGGTCAGCACGGCCGCCGCCGCGGTCGCGAGCACCACCGTGGGCGCCACCGAGCCGAACGCGACGCGGACCTGCGGCCCGCGCACGGCGGCGATCATGATCTTCGAAATCGCCTGGGCCCGCCGCGCGCCGACCTTGCGCCACCACTGACGGCCGGCAATGGGCAGGATCTCGACGGCCGTGATCAGCTCGTCCGGCCGCCGCACGCTGGTGCGATAGCCCGTGTAGAACCCGGCGAAGGGGACGCGGCGCTCGCCCGCGATACTGCGAAGCACGACGCGGGCGCCGGCGGCGGCCAGCACCGGCAGCGTGTCGCCGGCCGGCGAGGCGTTGGCGATATTGCCGCCGAGGGTGCCGCGGTTCTGAATCTGCGGTCCACCCACTTCGCGGGCCGCGGCCACCAGCATCGGCACCCGCTTCCGGACGAGCGCCGACTTGATGATGTCGGTGTAGGTCGCCAGCGCGCCAATGCGGAGGACGGGCCGGTCGATTCGAATCGCCCTCAATTCATCGAGCCCCCACAGGTCCACGAAGCGACGCTGCTCCAGCGTGCCGAAGTGCAGGCCCACAAACACGTCGGTGCACCCGGCAATCGGCGTCAGCGTGGGGTCGTCGGCCAGCATGGCCAGCGCCGCCTTGAGGGTGCGCGGCCGCTTCAGCGAGAGGGATCTAGCGTCGGTTGGCACGCCTGTTCCTCTTCGCCGTCTGCCGTTTCGTGCTTGTTCGCCGACTTGTCCGCCGAAGCGCTTGGCGCGAAGGCGGAAGGCCAGCCTCCACCGACCGGAAGATGCTCATGTAGCCGGTGCAGCGGCACAAGTTGCCGGCCAGCGCGGTCTTGATCTGGTCGCGGGACGCGCCGGCCTTGAGCGGCAGGGCCGCCATGATCATGCCCGGCGTGCAGATGCCGCACTGCGCGCCGCCGTGCTCGACAAACGCGTTCTGCAGCGCCTTGCCCGATCGCGACGCCGCGCTCGCCCCCTCGATGGTCACCACGCGGCAGCCCTCGACGTGCGCGACGGGGACGAGGCAGGCGTCCACGGCGACGCCGTCCACCAGCACCGTGCAGGCCCCGCACTCGCCTTCGCCGCAGCCTTCCTTCGTGCCGGTGAGCCCGCAGTCTTCGCGCAGCACGTCGAGCAGCCGCTTCATCGGCTCGACGTCGAGGCGCCGCTTCCTGCCGTTGATGGTCAGGTTCATCGCCGCGCCTTCATCAGCCGTTCGGGCGTCGCGGGAATCGACCGGATGTCGAATCCGCAATGCCGAAGAGCGTTGATCACCGCCGGCGCGGGACCGTCAATCGGCATTTCACCGACGCCCTTGGCGCCAAACGGCCCATGGGCGTACGGACGCTCGAGCAGTTCCACGTCGATGACCGGCGCGTCCATCGGCGTGGGGATGATGTAGTTGGTCAGCTGGGCGTTGGCCATGCGGCCATCACGCATCACCACTTCCTCGATCAACGCGTAGCCGATGCCCTGCGCGGTGCCGCCCTCGACCTGCCCTTCGGCCATCAGCGGATGAATGGCCTTGCCGATCTCGGCCACGGCGGTGACGCGCATCGGGGTGACCTCGCAGGTGACGGGATCGACCTCCACCTCGACGACGTTGCAGCCCCACGCGTAGCTGCCGTAGGCATCCCCGCGGTAGAGGTCGTCATCCCACGTCAGGCCGGGCGGCGGTTCGTACTGGGCGGTGACGGTGACCGAACCGTGGCGCTTGAAGTACTCCTCGGGAGTGAGCGTGCCGAGCCGCTTTCGCAGGTCGCGCGCGCACCGCTCGAGCAGCTTGCCGACAATCATGCACGTGCGCGACGCCACGGTCGGGCCGCTGTCGGGCACGACGTCGGTGTCCACCTGGTGCACGTCGATGGCCTCGTACGGCAATCCGATCGCGTCCGCGACAATCTGCGCGTGCATGGTCCGCGTTCCCTGGCCAATCTCGGTGCTGGCGACGAGGATGCGGGCGCCGGTCGCGGTCAGCTCGAGTGACGCCTTCGAGGCCAGCTTCACTTCGCCGCCGCCGGTGAAGCCCGAGCCGTGGAAGAAGAGCGACAACCCGATGCCGCGGTTGGTGCCGCGCCACTGGCGCCGCTTCTGCCTGAAACCCGATCGCTTCACCGCCGCGCGCAACACCGGCAGGGCGCTGGCGTCGCGGCCCAGTTTCTGGCCGGTCGCGGTGGCGTCGCCAGGGCGTAGCGCGTTCAACTCGCGGAGCCGGACCGGATCCATCGCCAGGGCGTCGGCCACGCGATCCATGTGCGCCTCGATGCCGAACTGCGTTTGTGGCGCGCCGAAGCCCCGGAACGCGCCGTTGGGCGGCGTGTGGGTCATCATGGCGCGGCCGCGAATGCGGATGTGTTCGCACCGGTACGGACCGGCCGCGTGAATGACGCCGCGGGACAGCACCACCGCGCTCAGCGTCGCGTAGGCGCCGCCGTCCATCACCACGTCCACGTCCATCGCGGTGAGGCGCCCGTCGCGGGTGACGCCGGTGCGGTGCCGGATGATCGACGGGTGCCGCTTCGTGGTGGCCAGCAGGTCCTCGACGCGGTCGTAGATCATCTTCACCGGCCGGCCGCATTTCATCGCGAGCACGGCGGCATGGCAGGCGAGCATCGACGGGTACTCTTCCTTGCCGCCGAAGCCGCCGCCGGTTTCGGCCTGGATCACGCGCACCCGCTCGGGCGCGAGGCCGGTCAGCACCACGAGCGCCTTGTGGACGTAATACGGGCACTGCAGCGAGCCGTAGACCGTGATCTGTCCGGACCCGGGCACCGCGATGACGCCGTTGGTCTCGATGTAGAGCTGTTCCTGGTGGCCGGTGCGGTACTCGCCTTCGATCACGAAGTCGGCATCGCGAAAGCCGCGATCGATGTCGCCCTTGTCGATCGCAATCTGCTTGAAGCACACCGCCGACGCTTCGGGGTCGCAGGTGGGCGCCAGCTCTCGGTACTCGAACCGCACTCGCGTCTCGACGCCGAACAACTGCCGCCGGTCCGCATGCGCGACCAGCAAAATCGGCTCGGCCACGTGCCGCACCTCGCGCTCGGCCAGGCATGGCTGGTCGGGATCGATCAGCGCCACGTAGTTCTGGCCGGGAATGTCGCGGTAGTCGGCGACGATGAAGGCGGGAGAAAGATCGAGATGCCTGGCGGTGATCTCGGCACGCGGGACCGTGGAGCGGATGGTGGCCCCGAACAGCATGCCGGGGAACGTCAGGTCGTCGATGTACTTCGCGGCGCCGGTGACCTTGGCGTCACCGTCCTTGCGACGAACATTGGCCCCGACCGCGCGCGCCATCGTCGAACTCTAGCACCCCAGGCACCCTAGGCACACTAGGCACCCGAGGCACCTTGGCTGTTCAGCCCCCGGCCATCGTCGGAACGATCTCGACGACGTCGCCGTCGGCGACCGCGCGCTGGTCAACGCCGTGCAACAGCAGTTCGTTGTTCACGGCGATGTTATACAGCGGATCGTCCAGTTCGGTGGCGAGGCCGGGGACCATGCGGTCCAGTACCTGCAGGAGTTGCCCGACGGTCGCGACGGCGTCGCGGACCACCAGCGTCGTGCCGGTCAGGGGATGCAAGGCGGCGGGAAAGTTAACGGTCACTGCCAAGGGCGCCCACCAATTCCCTGCGCCACGCCTCTTCGGGCGCGCCCTCGCTCGTCAGCCGCGAGATGGCGTAGAAACGTGACAGCATCGCGTCGAACTCCTGGCGATCGATCTTCTCGCCCTTGTAGGGGCCGCCGGGATTCGGCTCGTCGAACCAGCGGTCGGGCAGCGTGTCGTCCTTGCGGCGCATGCCGAGGCGATGGTTGATCAACCGCTCCACGCCCATCACGTTCAACCCGCACTGTTCGAGGGCTTCGTCGGTGAACACCAGGCCGGTGACGTTGGCGAGCTGCTCGCGGAACTCCTCGAGGCCGGGCAGCGACGGGCTGTTGAACAGCCTGGTGGTGAAGCGGCACATGCCGACCGAGTCGCCCACCGCGTACATGTCCTCGCATGCCCGGACCGCGCGCTCCTTGTCCACATAGCTGTTGGGCTCGGCGCTGACCGGGCCGCCATACAGCTCCGACTTGAACACCGGGTTGTCGTTGATGCGCGCGTTGATCTCCAGCGTGGCGCGGTTGCGGAGGTGATCCATGCCGCGCGTGGCCACGGCCAACCCGAGGGCGAACGCCTTCAGGATGCGGGCGTCGTGCGGGTCGCTCTGGCCCAGGCCCTTCACCGCAATGCGGTACTTCAGCGCCTCCGCCGGATAATGTCCCTTCTCCACTGCGCGCGTGCTGTCGGCCAGCGCGGCGCCAAAGCCCTCGCGCGCCGCCATCATGAACAGCAGGCGTTCGATGGTCACCGCGTCGCCCCACGTCAGCGTGATCCCGCCGGTGTGCGCCGTGGTGATGATGCCGCGCTGGAACAGCTCGAACGCCCAGGCGAGGGCGGAGCCGGTGGACGCGGTGTCGAGACCGAGGTCGTTGCAGACGTTATTGAGGCGGACGACCGCGGCGACACTGTCGATGCCGAGATTGGGGCCGAACTTCCCCAGCGTCACGTACTCCGGGCCATCGCCCTTGTCGTACTTGTCCGGCGCGGCGCTGTGCAGGTCGTTCAGCGGACGGCAGTTCACCGGGCAGCGGAAGCAGCCCTCCATCCCCGGGCGGTACGGATCGAAGTGCTCGGCGTCGAGGCCGTCGGTCCACGTCGTTTCCTGGTTGTTCTTCGTGCCCATCGCGCCCAGCAATCGGCTGGGCTTGTAGAGAAACGGCGTGCCGGTTTTCGACAGCGCGTTCTTCACCACCGAGGTGGCAAGCAGCTTCTGCGCGATGTGCCGGTTGTAGGGCTTGTAGGGCTGCGCGGTCGCAAACTCGCGGGTGGGCGCAATCGTGACGATGCCCTTCAGGCGGAGGGCGCCCATCTTCGCGCCCGGGCCGCCGCGCGCGTAGATGGCTTTCGGGCCGGCCATGATGCCGCTGGTCAGGACCTGGTTCTCACCGGCGCGGGTGATGTTGGCCATCGCCATGTTGCGGGTCCACACGCCACCCAGGTCCCGGGCCACGGCCTCGCGCATCTCGATGTTGTCCATCCCCACGTACGGCGCGCCATCGTCGAACGTCACCACGCCGTTACGAATCACCAGCAGCGTCCACGCCGGGGCCTGGCCGTACAACACGAGGTGGTCGAAGCCGTTCATGCGCAGGAACGACGGGAAGTAATCACCGGCGTTCGAGTCGAGCAGCACGCCTGATTCCGGCGACCACGACGTGCAGTTGCCGCGCGCGGCACTGGGCACCAGGCCGGTCAGCAGCCCCGATCCGAATATCAGCGGGATGCCCGGATCGAGCGGCGTGAGCGACTCATCCAGCAGCCGGTGCAGGTAATACATGTTGGCGCCGCGGCCGCCAAGCACCGTGCGCGTGACGGCGAGCGGCGTGTAGGCGGTGTGCAGTTGCCGGCGCTCGAGATCCACGAACAACGTGGCGCCTTGCGAGGGGAACTGCGCCTCGCGCGGCATCTCCTCCAGCAGCCGGGCGACGCGGTCGCGGATGGCCATATCCAAGTATAGGGGTCTGCCCCCTTTGATGGCCCACGGAAGGGGTCTGACCCCTTCGCGCGTCCTGCCGAGTTGCGAGAGTGGCCAGACCCTATAATGCCGTCATGCGAAACTTCCTGTTCGCGATTGCCGGAGTCCTCCTGATCATGACCACCTCGTCCGCTCAACAGATATCCGCCGGCGATCGGCCCTCGGGCAACATTCGCGGCACCCGGTCGCCGGCCGTGGGACGCCACGGCATGATCGCCACCAGCCAGTCACTCGCCTCCGCCGCGGGACTCAAGGTGCTGCAGGACGGCGGCAACGCCATCGACGCGGCCGTCACCGCCGCCGCAGTGCTCGCCGTCGTCGAGCCGAGCATGAACGGCATTGGCGGCGACCTGCTGGCGATCGTCTACGACGCGAAGACCAGGAAGGTCTACGGGCTCGACTCGACCGGCCGGTCCGCCTACGCCGCCACGCCGGAAGAGTTCGCCAAGCGCGGCCTGAAGGACATGCCGGGCAACGGGCCGTTGACCGTTGATGTCCCGGGTGTCGTCGAGGGCTGGCACCAGCTCCTTACGCGCTTCGGCACCATCTCGATGGCCAAGGCAGTTGCGCCCGCCATCACGCACGCGCGCGACGGCTTCCCGGTTGCCGAGCTGATGGCCAACGAGTGGACGGCCAACGAGAAACTGCTGGCGCGCGACCCGGCCACGGCGGCGACCTTCCTGCCGAACGGCAAGCCGCTCGCGCAAGGCGACATCTTCGCCAACCCGCGGCTGGCGCGCAGCCTCGAGCTGATCGCGAAGGAAGGGCGCGACGCCTTCTACAAGGGCGCCCTCGCCCGCGCGATTGTCGCCGACCTCAAGGCCCGGAACGGCTTGCTCGAGATGCGCGACTTCGCGGAGCACAAGGCCGACTGGGTGGATCCGATCGGCGTCAACTACCGCGGCTACGACGTCATGGAGATGCCGCCGAGCACGCAGGGTTTCGTCGCGCTCGAGATGCTGAACATCATGGAAGGCTTCGGCATCAAGGCCATGGGCCACAACTCGGCCGACTACCTCCACGTGGTGACCGAGGCGAAACGGATTGCGTTTGCGGATCGCGGCGCCTACCTGGCCGACCGCGATCACATGGCCAAGGACATCCTGAAGACACTGCTCTCGAAGGACTACGCCGCCACCCGCCGCAAGGAGATCGACATGGCGAAGGCGGCGAAGAGCTACGCGCCAGGCACGCCGGCAGGCGCGGGCCGGCCCACGCAGGACTTCGCCGGCCGCGATCTCGGCGACACCATCTACCTGACGGCCGCCGACAGCGAAGGCAACGTCGTGTCGTTCATCCAGTCGCTGTTCAGCGCCTTCGGCGCGGGCTTCGTCGCGGGAGAAACCGGCATCACGCTGCACAACCGCGGCTCCGGTTTCGTGCTGACACCGGGCCATCCGAATCAGATCGGTCCGCACAAGCGTCCGCTGCACACGCTGGTGCCGGCGATGATCATGAAGGACGGCAAGCCGTGGGTGGCGTTCGGCGTGATGGGCGGCGACAACCAGGCCCAGGCGCACGCGCAAGTGGTGGCAAACTTCGTCGATTTCGGCATGCACGTGCAGGAAGCCGGCGACGCCGCCCGCATGCGCCACATGGGGAATCGGCTCGCGCTGGAGAGCGGAATCGGCGCCGACGTGCGCAAGGCGCTCGAAGCCAGGGGCCACACGGTGTCGGACGGCCGCGGCGCCATGGGCGGTTACCAAGCGATTTTCATCGATCCGAAGACGGGCGTGATGCTTGGCGGATCCGACCTCCGGAAGGACGGACTTGCGATAGGTTGGTAGGAGACACTAAGGAGGACTTATGCGTTTCCTACGAGCTACCGGCCTCATCGCCCTGATCGTGTTCACCGCCGCCGCGTGCGGGAAGTCTGAAGCCGAGAAACAGGGCGAGCAGGCCGCCGCGGACATGAAGAAGGCCGCCGAGGCCGTCACCCAGGCGCAGCAGCAGGGCGGGGACACCGCGAAGGGGATGGCCGACATGGCGAAGGCCATGCAGGGCATGGCCGCGGCGGTGAGCGGCGGCGACGGCAAGCCGATCGATCCCGTCTCCGGCGACGCGCTCAAGGGCACGCTGCCGTCGGTGTCGGGGTGGCAGATGGAAGACCCGCGCACGGAGCGGATGACCTCGCCCATCGCCTACTCGCAGGCCGAAACCGAATACAAGAAAGGCGACGCCGAAATCGAAGTGAAGGTCGTGGACACCGGCTACTCGCAAATGCTGATCGCGCCGTGGTCGATGTTTCTCGCCAGCGGCTTCAGCCGCGAAACCAGCGAGGGCTACGAGAAGGCCACTAGTGTGGCCGGCAACCCCGGCTTCGAGCGCTGGGAGAAGGACGACAAGCACGGCGAGCTGAACGTGTTCGTCGGCAAGCGCTTCCTGGTGACGATTGAAGGGCGGGAACTCGCCGACACCAAGGTTCTGCACGAGTTCGCGTCGAAGATGGATTTCAGCAAGATCGCCGGCCTGAAATAATCACCCTGTAGGGCACCCCTTAAAGGGGTGCCCTACAATCGAACTACAACCTGAACCCCGCCTTCAGCGGATCCTCGCCGTCGATGAGGAACGTGTGCTCGCCGGTGATCCACGCCGAGCCCTCGATTTCCGGGACAATCGCGGCACGCTCACCCACCATCACACGATCGACCACCCGGCCCCTGAACGTGGTGCCGACGATACTCTCATGCACGAACGGCACATCGTCCAGGAGCAGGCCCATGTCGTTGAGCACGGCCATGACGGCGGCGGTACCGGTCCCGCACGGGGAGCGATCGACCTCCGCGTCGGCGAAGACGGTGACGTTGCGCAAGTGCGCGTCGGGCAGCTGTGACGGCGCCGTGAAGATCGTGCCGTAGATGCCCTCGAGGCCGGCATCGTTCGGGTGGACGACGCGGCGCAGCCGCTCCACTTCGCGGGCGATCACCATGCCAAGCTTCCGCAGTTCCGGCAGGTGCGCGGCGTCGATCGGCACGCCCGCGGCCTCGGCATCCACGATCGCGTAGAAGGCGCCGCCAAAGGCGATGTCCACGGGGATCTTCCGGGAGCCGACCGGCACCAGCACGGAAGGCTCGAACACGAACGACGGCACGTTGCGGAAGGCGACCGACTCCACGCGGACGGCGTCGCCGTGATGCGCCAGGTGGGCGCGCGCTTCGACGCGGCCCGCGGGCGTGTCGTAGCGCACCTCCACCGTGGCCGGCTTGCCTTCCTGCTTCGACCAGATCAGGCCACGCTCGATCGCGATGGTGGTGACCGCGATGATGCCGTGGCCGCACATCGTGCTCCAGCCCTCGTTGTGCATGAACAGGATGCCGGCGTGCGCGTCGCGCGTGGCCGGCTCGGTCAGCAACGCGCCGTACATGTCGGTGTGCCCGCGCGGCTCGAGCATGACCGACTTGCGCAGGTGGTCGAGCCGTTTCATGGCCCAGGCCCGCTTCTCCAGCATGGTCCGGCCTTCGGGACTGGGGAGACCCTCAATCACCAGCCGGAGCGGCTCGCCGGCGGCGTGCGCGTCGATGGATTTGATGCGGTGAATCAACGCCGATGAGTTTATCCGCAGACGCCGATTTCTGAGTACCAGGGCCACAGATGACACAGATGACGCAGATTCACGTTGGCCACGGCGACTCAGAGACTCCGAGAAGACCCTGCCCGTTCAACCTGGCCGGCCGGAGGCCGGCCCGCGGCAGTGGGGCAGTCCACGAGAAATGAGTGGGCAACGCAACAGACCCTCCCACTCATTTCGTCGTGGACTGCCCCACTGCCAGCGGCGCCAACGGCGCCGCGTTGAACGGGCCACGGCATCTGCGTTATCTGTGTCATCTGCGGCCCTGATATTGGAGAATCGGTGTCGCCGCATGCGCGCGTACTACTCGGACCACTTCGTCCTGCCGCTGCCGGACGGCCACAAGTTCCCCATGGCCAAGTACTCGCGCCTGCGCGAGCGCATCCTGGCGGAAGACATCATCGCGCCGGACCGGCTTCACGAGGCGCCGCTGGCCTCATGGGAGGATCTACGGCTGGTCCACGAGTCCGCCTACGTGGATGCCGTCGCCAACGGCACGGTGCCGCCTGACATCCAACGCCGCATCGGCTTCCCCTGGTCACCGCCGATGGTCGAACGCGCGCGCCGGTCGGTGGGCGCCACCATTGCCGCGGCGAGGGGTTCTGCGTGTTCAACGATGTGGCCGGCGCCGACCCGTACGAAGGGGATCGCCTCGGCCGGCTCAAGCTCACCATTGACGGACTGCGTCAACGGGACGAGATGGTCGTCGGCGCCTGTCGCCGCGCCGGACTTCCTCTTGCCGTTTCGATGAGCGGCGGCTACGCTCCCGACATCGACGCCATCGTTACCATTCACGCCAACACCATTCGGACCGCGGCTCGCCCTGAGCGGTAGCCGACGAGCACAACTTTCATGGCACAACACTTTCGCCTCCTGACCGAACAGCAAGTCCAGTCCCTCCTGCCCATGGGCGACCTCATCACTGCCATGGAGGCGGCGCTCGCGCGCTTTTCCGCGGGTGAGGTGCTGCAGCCGGTGAGGACGGTGCTCACCGTCGGACCAACCAAGGCCTACTTCGGGTTGATGCCGGCGTACGTCCCGAATCCAGGCACCTTGGGCGCCAAGCTGGTCACGGTGTTTGCGGATAACCCGGCGAAGCAGTTGCCGTCGCACCTCGCCACCATCCTGTTGCTGGATCCGGAAACAGGCGCACTGCTGGCGCTGATGGACGGCCGCTACATCACCGAGGCCCGCACCGCGGCGGTGTCGGCAGTGTCGGCGCGGTTCCTCGCCAAGCGCGATGCCTCGACGATGGCGATCATCGGCACCGGCGTGCAGGCCCGCAGCCACCTCGAAGCCTTCGCGGAAGTGCGCCAGCTGAAGGACGTGCGGGTGTGGTCGCCGCAGGCGCGGAGCCGCGAACGCTTTGTCAGCGACATGAGCGGACACGTCGCGGCCGCCATTCGTGCCGCCGGCACGGCTGAAGAGGCGGTGCGCGGCGCCGACCTGATCGTGCTCGTCACCTCGTCCCCCACTCCGGTGATCGAAGATGCGTGGGTCGGGGCCGGCGCGCACGTGGTTTCGGTAGGCGCGTGCCGTCCCGACCAGCGGGAGATGCCGCCGGCGCTGGTGGCGCGCGCGCGCCTCTACGTGGACTCGCGGGCCGCGGCCCTCGTCGAATCCGGAGACGTGGTGATCGGCATCGCCGACGGGCTGTTCAACCCCGCGCACATCCGCGGCGAACTCGGTGAACTGGTCCTCGGCCGCGCGGAAGGCCGCCGCACAGACGATGACGTGACCATCTTCAAATCCCTGGGGATGGCGGTGGAAGACGTGGTGGCCGCGGACCTGGTGCTCCGCCGCGCCGCGGAAACCGGAGCGGGAACGGAGTTGACCTTATGAGCGAGATGAACGACGCGCCCCGGAAGCCAAAGCGGAAATGGATCCCGATCGTCGTCGGTGTCCTGTTCCTGCTGTTCGTGCTCGGCGTCGGCGCCGTGGTTTTCACCGCCGCCTGGTTCCGCAACCACATGGAGGTCGCCGCGACCACCGACATGGACGCGACGAAGGCCTTCGACGAGGTCAAGGCCCGCTTCCCCGGCCAGCCGCTCTTCGAGTTCCGTGACGGCGAGCCGAAGGCCCTGGAGGTGCCGGCCGGGCCCGCATCAACGGTCAGCCTGACCACGCTGCACATCCTGGCGTTCGACGATGACGAAGGCCAACTGGCGCGCATCGAAGTGCCGTTCTGGATCCTGCGGCTGAAGTCGGGGCCGATCGCGTTCAGTTCCTGGGCCTCGGGATTTAACGATGAGCGGGTCAAGCTGCGGGTGGAAGACATCGAGCGGCGCGGACCGGGCATCGTGCTCGACATGACGCAGCCGCGAGAGGGCCGCGTGTTGATCTGGGCCGAATAGCAGTGAGGCCGGGTCCCGCGCGCGCGCGGGACCCGGCTCCTGTTGTGCCCTATTGTCCCGGCTTGCGCGGCGCCTGCGCGCGCTCGGTGGACGGCGGGACCAGGCCCTTGGCGCGCATATAGGCGGCGCCGGTGCCGTACATCTCGTTGTTGTGCGAGGTGATGCCGGCCACGATCGAACCGCGCGCGACCTCGTTCTGCCCCTGCTTCACCATCTCGGCGACATTCGCGTCGGTCACGCCCTTGACCGCATCGTCGCAGAAGGCGTACGCGTCGGTGATGGCCTTCACGAACTCCGCCTTGGTCTTCAGCAGTTCCTCCAGGTTCTTGCCCTGGTTCGGGTTGGCGACGCCCTTCAGCGCCGCGCAAGAGCCGTACATGCTGTTGGCCGCATGCGCGAACAGCTGGCCGAAGGCGCGCGAGTCGGCGTGCGGCTTGTAGCCGTAGTCGGCCTCCGGCATCTTCTCGGCCATCTCGGTGAGGTTGCGCTTCACGCCATCGTAGGCGCGAGTGAGGCCCTGGGCGAGGGTGATCTTCTGGGGCGGTCCGCCCATCTGCGCGAACGCGGGAGACGCCAACGTGAGAACAACCGAAGCGATTGCGATAGAACGTGTCATCGGGTTTCCAACTCCTTCGCCGGTAAGACGGCTCATGGACTGTAGCCGACCAGTCGAGGCCTTTTCAAGGGCGCTGATGACGGGGTGTCAGCCGCGTCAGACGTGCAGATACTTGCGCATCCTCGCCAGGAACGTCTGCTTCGCTTCCGGCGCGATGGAGGCCGCAGCGGAGGCGCGGGCCTCGTCCAGGCCGGCGCGCCGCGCCGTGACGATACTCGAGATGTGATCGAGCAGCGCCGGATCCGCCACCGCCACCGCCCGGAAATCGGCCGCGGAAATCTCGAGCGCCCGCGTGTCGTCGACGGCGCGGACGGTGGCCGTGCGGCGGTCACCGGTCAGCATCGACATCTCGCCGAAGAACCCGCCGGCGGGAATGACCGCCACTTCCTGCCCCGACGGCTCCAGCGTGACCCGGGCGCCGCCGCTCAACAGCACGAACATCGAATCGCCGTCCGCGTCCTGGCGCACCATGGCTTCACCGGCCGCGAACAGGTGGTGCGTGGCCGCCGCGGCCAGGTGGTGACGCGCCTCAGGCGATTGGGTGCTGAACAGGTCCACCGAGGCCAGCCGCTCCGCCGCCGCCGCGACATCGGCGTCGGTGCGCACCGGCTCTTCGTCGCGCTCGTACTGGATCTGGATGGGCCATGGGATCTCGATGTTGCAGCGCCGGAACGTGTACCAGATGTTGGTCCGCACCTGGTCGCGCGCCTGCCGATCGACGCCGTAATCCTCAATCCAGAACTGGGCGAGGTAATCGATCGACGAGCCGCCGAAGGCCTTGATCATGACCTGCGGCTCCGGCGTGCGCATCACCAGCGGCGCGTTGGCGATGGCTTCGTGGATCGCGCGCTTCACCTCGTTGGGCGGCGTCGTGTAGCTCGCGCCGACCTCCACCTCCACGCGCGTCGGCACCGTCGGTTCGGAGAAATTCAGCACCAGTTCCTTGGCAATCACGCTGTTCGGCACGACCAGGAACTGACCGGCCTTGGTGCGGAGCTTGGTGGCGCGCCAGGTGATCTCGTGCACCTGGCCCTCGCGATCGTGGACCTGCACCCAGTGCCCCACCCGGAACGGCTTCTCGATCTGGATCGCCAGGCCGGCAAACAGGTTGCCGAGGGTGTCTTGCAGCGCGAAGCCGACGACCACCGCGCCGACCGCCGACGTGGTGAGCAACTGCTCGCGCAGCAGCATCGTGCCAATCGCGACAAAGAGCGCGATCACGGTGACGTCCTGCACGATGCCGGGGAAGCGATCGCCCGGCCGATCGTCGCGCCACTTGTTGGCCAGCAGCGTCACCACGGCGTTGACGATGGCCAGCACCAGGACCAGCCTGGCAATGGCCGACAGCAGTTCGACGTCGCCGAGCCCCTGGCGCACGGCGGCCTCGATCAGGACGAAGCCGATCAGCAGCCAGGCCGAAAACAGCAGCCGGCCGCGAACATAGCGGCCTACGGCAAGCCTCCCTCTTTCTTGAAGGCGGCGATGTCAGCGGCCACGAGCTTCACCGGGACGATCGTCGGGTTCGATCCGCCCTTGGAGTCCTTTTCGGGATCGACGCCTCGGGCGCCGCCGGACGCGGTCACCTGCGCCGACTTCTTCTCGCCGCCGCCGGTCGGCAGCATGCGGTTCAACCCGAACCCGCGCTTCTTCGGCTCGTCTTCCTTCTTTTCCGCTTCCTTCTTCTCGCCGGCCTTGGCGTCGCCGCCGGCCAGGCCCGCCGCGCCCGGATCAACCGTCGCAATCGCCGTCACCGGCACGGGCTTGTAGCTGATGTTCTTCGCGTAGCGCGGCTGCACGGTGGCGGTCGCCGCCAGCTTCTGCGCGGCAATCTGTTTGGTGATGCGATCGAGGCGCTCCTGCATTTCCGGATGCGACGCGAACAAGCCGCGCTTCCCGGTGGACGCCTTGTTGCGCTCCTTCAACGTGGTCAGAAAGCTGACGAGGCCGCTCGGCGCGTAGCCGGTCTTGTTGGCCAGCGCCACGCCCTTCTCGTCCGACTCGTTCTCCTCCGCCCGGCCGAAGCCGCGCTCGACGATGTTGTCGTAGGTGGCGGTGACCGCGCGCTCCATGAGCGCGGATGAGCCCGAGAGCGTTTCCGCCGCGCCCATCTGCACCGCCTTGCTCTTCTGGATGGCGCGAATGGTGTGCTTTTCGGTGACGTGGATGATCTCGTGGCCCAGCACGCCGGCCAGCTCCGCTTCGTTCTTGATCAGGGCGAGCGCGCCGCGCGTGATGTGCACGTAGCCGCCCGGCGCGGCAAACGCGTTGACGCCGTCGGTGTCGAGCACGACAAAGGTCCACGGCAGCGCCGGGCGCGTGCTGCCCTGCGCCAGCGCCGTGCCGACCAGCGCGACGTAGCGGTGCACGCCGGCGTCCTGGGCGACGCCGTAGCGGGTGCGGATGCGCTCGCTGACGGCGGCGCCGAGCTCCTGCTCCTCCGCGTCCGTCATCTGCAGGTCGCGGACGTCGTTCGCCTTCTTGGCGATGGTTAGGCCCTTGCCGATCTGGCCGAGCTGGTCCCGTGCTCCGCCTTCGCCTCGGCCTTCGGCCTCGGCTACGGCGCGACTCGGGCCGCTGCCACTCGAGCGGCCCTCGGCCAGTCCGGTATACATGCAGGTCAAGGCCAGTCCGAACACCGCGGTACGCATCATGATGTTTTGACCTCAAAAATCGCGACGGGTTTGCTTTTGCCTTTTACGATCACGTCGCCGAGGGGATGAATATCATAACTTCCTTTGAGCCGGGTCCGGGTGGCGTCGCTGATGATGATCCGGGTGCCGTAATCCTTGTTCAGCGACTCGAGCCGGGCCCCCAGGTTCACCGCGTCGCCAATCACCGTGTAGCTCATGATCGTGTCTGAGCCGATGTTGCCGGCCACCATGTCGCCGGTATTGATGCCGATGCCGATGTCGAGGGCGGCCCGCCCCTGGCTCTGCCACTGCCGGTTGAGTTGGTCGAGGGCCGTGATCATGGCCAGCGCCGCCGCCACGGCGTGCTCGGCGTGGTCCGGGTCGTCGAGCGGCGCCCCGAACAGCGCCATCACCATGTCGCCCACGAACTTGTCCACCGTGCCGTGGTGGTCGAACACCACCGCGACCATCCGCGTGAAGTACTCGTTGAGCTGCTTCACCACGTCTTCGGGGGTGCCCTTCTCCGACAACGCGGTAAACCCGCGTACGTCGGAGAACAGCACCGTCATGTTGCGCCGCGCGCCGCCCAGCGCCGCCAGCGACGGGTCGGCCACCAGCTGGTCGTAGACGTCCTTGGACACGTAGCGCGAGAACAGCTTCTTGACCTGGCGCTTCTCCCGGCCTTCGACGACGTATTTCCAGGCGAGATCGCCGACAAACGCGAGGATGACGGCGACCGCGGGCACCGTGACCGGAACCCAGATGCCGCCGCCGAACTGCCAGACGGAGAACCACGCCAGCGCCGCGACGATGGCCGCCAAGGCCGTGCCGGTAATCCAGGCGCTGGCGCTGAAGCCGACCACGGCGACAAGCATGGCGAGGCCCACCGTCAGCGCCACACCAACCCACGGCACCGCCGGCGCGGTCGATCGTCCGCTCAGCATTCCGTCGATGACGCTGGCGTGAATCTCGGGCCCCGACATCTTGCCTTCGCCAAACGGAGTGTTGAATACGTCGTGCAGGCCCTGGGCGGTGGCGCCCACCAGCACGATGCGATCCTTGAACAGGGCGGGATCGATCTGCGGCTTCTGGCCTTCGAGGATCTGCTGCTGCGAGTAGAAGAGGTCGTAGAACGAGAACGCGGTGAAGGACGGCTGCCCGGCGGCATCCTGTGTCGGGCCGCGGTATGGCACGAGCGCGCGACAGGCGACCAGCCGCTGCCGTTCGTAGCCGGCAACCTGTTCATTCACCAGGGGCGATCGCGAATCCCCAAGGGCCAGCCGTCCGGCGTCGACGCCAACGTCCGGCGCCGCGAGACCACGCGCGATGGCCACGGCCGCGAGAGGCAACGACGGGACGGCGCGCTCGCCGACGCGAATCATCGGCGGGGTCCGGCGCATGGGACCATCGCTGTCGAGGACGAACAGGGTGTGGCCGATCCCGCGAGCGGCCGCCGCCAGCGCCGGGAACGGCGGCGTCAGCATGGGCCGCCGCTCCACGCAGTCGTCGATGCGATAGGGTTGATTCAACGACGCCGCCGACAGGTCCACGGCCAGCGCACGCGAGGGATCGAGCAGTTCCTCGCTGGCCGCCGCGGCGGCGTGCACGACCATCGCGGCCTTCCTGGTGGATTCCACCAGCGCGGCATCGGATTCCTCACCGGTCCACTCGGCGGCGCCGACCATGAAGCGGCGCTGATCGCGCTCGGCAAACAGGACGTCGTAAACGATCACCCTGGCGCCGGCGGCGGCGAGGTAGTCGATCAGCGTTGCGTGCACGAGCCTTGGCCACGGCCAGCGGCCCACAATCGGCTCCATGCGCCCGATGCTGTCGTCGCCGATCTCCACGATCGCGATGGCCGGTGCCGGACCCGCGGCGCGGGCGGTGGCCCGCACACGGAGGTCGTAGGTGCTGAGTTCGATGTCGCGAACGAAGGGGAGAAGGCCGAGCGCGCCCGCGAGAATCGCGGCAGAGAGGCCGATGCCGAAAAACGAGAGTCGTTTTCGCGTCTGCATCGGTGTGGTACCGCTACGGGGATTCGAACCCCGGTGTCCAGACTGAGAATCTGGCGTCCTGACCCCTAGACGATAGCGGCACTAGGGACTACGAACCTCTAATGATAGTGACCCACGGGCCACAGGGTCAAGCGCCCGCGGGTGAGATAATGGCTGGATGCCGTTCGGACGCCTCATTCTGTGCCTCGGATTGCTCGCCGGATCGCTGGCGTGCGGCACTGCCCCGCCGGCCCAGCCGCCCGCTCCGGCGGCCCCTTCCGTCGACCCCGCCACCGCCGGATCGATCACCGCCGCCGTGGTTTTCGAGGGTGCGCCGCCGCCGGTCCAGATGATCCGGCTGGATGGCGACCCCAGGTGCGTAACGGCGAACGGCGCCGGCGAGCGGCCCAACGAGCTGATCGTGCTGGGCGCCGGGCAGGCGCTGCAGAACGTCTTCATCTACGTCAAGGACGGCATGACCGGCCACACCTTCCCCATCCCGGCCGAGCCGGTCATGCTCGACCAGGACAAATGCCGCTACTCGCCGCGCGTGCTGGGCGTGCGCGTGGGCCAGCCGCTGACCATTCGCAACAGCGATCCGCTGTTGCACAACGTGCGGGCCGAGGGCAAGATCAACCAGTCCTTCAACATGTCCACGCCGGTCGAGGGCGTCAGCTTCAATCGCACCTTCGCCACCCGCGAGGTGATGGTCGCGATTCGGTGCGACGTGCACGCCTGGATGAGCGCCTACGTCGGCGTGCTCGAGCATCCGTACTTCGGCACCACCGGCGCCGACGGCCGCGTCGTGCTCAACAACCTGCCGCCGGGCACCTACACGATCGAGGCCTGGCACGAGACGCTCGGCGTGAAGACGCAACAGGTGACGGTCGGCGCGAAAGAATCGAAGGATGTCAGTTTCACATTCGCACGCGGAGAATAGTCCGGCTAAAGCCGGACTCCACATGGCAGCCGAAGGCGGACTCCACATGGCGGCGGACGCCAGCGTCCACCTCGGCGATCAAGCCAAGACGGCGGCGCCGTCGCGGGCGGCCGACTTCGTCACGCTGACCAAGCCGCGGCTCAACTTCCTCGTCCTGCTGACGACGGCGGCGGCGTATTCGCTGGGCGCCGGTCCGGATTCGACGATCGTTGACTTCGCGCATACGCTGCTCGGCACGTTTCTCGTCGCCGGCGGCGCCTCCGCCCTCAACCAGGTGTGGGAGCGCGCGACCGACCGGCTGATGCGCCGGACGCGGATGCGCCCCATCGCCGACCGGCGGATGGGGCCGATGGTCGGCATCCTGTTCGGCCTCGCCCTGATCGCGGCCGGCACCGCGGAGCTCGCATATTTCCTCAACGTGCTTTCGGCCGGCGTGGCGTTCTTCACCGCCGCCAGCTACGTGCTGTTCTACACGCCGCTCAAGGTGCGCACCTCGCTGTCGACCATCGTCGGGGCGCTGCCGGGCGCGCTGCCCGCGGTGATCGGCTGGGCCGCGGCCACCAACACGCTGTCAATCGAGGGCTGGGTGCTGTTCGGCATCGTCTTCATGTGGCAGATGCCGCACTTCCTGGCGATTGCGTGGCTGTATCGCGACGAGTACGCGCGCGCCGGCATGCCGTTGCTGCCGGTAATCCAGCCGGACGGGCGATCGACGGGGCGCCAGGCCGTGATCTACACGGCCGCTCTCGTGCCGCTGAGCATGATGCCGACCGGCGTCGGCCTGGCCTCGTTGTGGTACATGGTCGGCGCGCTCACCCTGGGCGCCGTGCTGATGCTGCTCAGCGTCGAGTTCTCGGCCAAGCGCAACATGGACACCGCCAGACGCCTGTTCTTCGGGTCGATTCTCTACTTGCCGATCCTCTGGGCCATGCTGGTCTTCGATCACCGGGCCCATTGAACGTGAACCTGACGGGAGGGCAACACTTGTCGGGAGGACACCATCTGTCGGGAGGGCGCGACTTGTCGGAACCGTTTGAGTTGTTTGAGGCGTTTGAGTTGTCTGTGACATCTGCGGCCCTGGCATGACCTCGACGTCATCTGCGGCCTTGGAAGTAACGAATTTGCGGCACCGTTACGGTGACCGCGAGTCGTTGCGCGGGCTCGGGTTTTCGGTGAGCGCCGGCGACATGTTCGCGCTGCTCGGCCCCAACGGCGGCGGCAAGACCACGCTGTTCCGGATCATCAGCACCCTGATCAAACCCACCTCGGGCACCGTGGAGGTGTTCGGCCTCGACGTGGCGAAGCAGCCGTCGGAGGCGCGCAAGCGGCTGGGGGTCGTGTTCCAGTCGGCGGCAGTGGACCCGTGGCTCACGGTGCTCGAGAACCTTCGCCATCACGGCTACCTGTATGGCCTGTCGGGGGCGCCGCTGGCACGCGGCATCGAGCGCGCGCTGGAACGGTTCGGGCTGAGCCCGCGCGCCGGCGACCGCGTCGGCACCCTCAGCGGCGGCCTCCGCCGCCGCGTCGAGTTGGCCAAGGCGCTGTTGCCGGAGCCGCCCCTGCTCGTGCTGGACGAGCCCAGCAGCGGCCTCGACCCCACCGCCCGCCGCGAGTTACTGCAAGAGTTGCGGCGCCTGCGCGAAGATGCCGGCACGACCATCGTGCTGACCACGCACATGATCGAGGAAGCGGCGGTGTCGGACCGCGTCGGCATTCTTCACGAAGGACAGCTGGTGGCGATCGGCGCGCCCGCCGACCTGGTGGACGCCATCGGCGCCGACGTGCTGACGATCGACCCCGTCGGTTCCGCGGATGCCCTCAAGCCGAAGCTCGAGCAGACGTTCGGCATCGACTTCACGGTGGTCGGCGCGACGTTGCGCATCGAGCGGCGCCGGGCGCACGAGTTCGTGCCGACGCTGGTCGAGGCGTTCGGCCCGGACATCGCCAGCGTGTCGGTGGGCAAGCCGACGCTGGAAGACGTGTTCGTGCACCACACCGGAACGAGGCTGTCTTCATGATCACGGCACGCGGCGGAACTAAAGTTCCGCCCTCCTGGCGACAGAGACCTGAAATTCCGCCCTTCTGGCGATGAGCATGATACTGGCCACTTATTCGCTGTGGCGGCGCGACGTGATCCGCTTCCTGCGGCAGCCGAGCCGCGTCGTCGGGGCGCTGCTGACTCCGGTGATCTTCTGGTTCGTGATCGGATCGGGCCTGGGCTCGTCGTTCCAGGCCGGCACGGCCGAGGGCGGCTTCCTGCCGTACTACTTTCCAGGCTCACTGGCGTTGATCGTGCTGTTCACCGCGATCTTCTCGACCATCTCGATCATCGAGGATCGGCAGGAAGGCTTCCTCCAGGGTGTGCTGGCGTCGCCGGCGCCGCGCGCGGCGATCGTGCTCGGCAAGGCGCTGGGCAGCACGACGCTGGCGGTGCTCAACGGCCTGGTCTTCCTGCTGCTGTTGCCGTTCTCGGGGCTGACGCCGAGCGCGGGCGACGTGGTGGCGGCGATTGCCTGCGTGGCGCTGCTGGGGCTGGCGCTCAGCGGGCTGGGCATCATGATCGCGTGGCCGTTGCGATCCACCCAGGGCTTCCACGCCATCATGAACGTGGCGCTGGTGCCGATGTGGCTGCTGTCGGGCGCGCTGTTCCCGGCGACCGGCGCGTCGGGCTGGGTGCAGGTGCTGATGCGCCTCAACCCGCTGACGCCGGCGGTGGAGATCCTGCGGGCGTTTCTCACCGGCGTGCCTGCCGCCAACCTCGCGTCCGCCGCGGGCACCGTCGCGGTGTTCGCGCTCGTCACCCTGTCGATCAGCACGCTGCTGGTGAGCCGCCCATCCCAATGACCGTCACCGACCTGCCCGCACTCAACGCCACGCTGAACGCGATTTCGTTCGTCCTGCTGACGACCGGCTACATCCTGATCCGGCGCGGCCACCGTCAGGCACACAAGCGCTGCATGATCGCCGCGCTCGTGATGTCGGCGGCGTTCCTGACGTCGTACGTGGTGTATCACCTGCAGGTGGGCTCGGTGCCGTTCCAGCGGACCGGGTGGATCCGGACGGTGTACTTCCTCGTCCTGATTCCCCACGTCATCCTGGCCGTCGCCATCGTCCCGATGGTTGTCATCACCGTGTCGAGAGCGCTGTCGAGCCGCTTCGACAAGCACAAGCAGATCGCGCGATGGACGCTGCCGCTGTGGCTTTATGTCTCGGTAACGGGCGTCGTCGTCTACTTGATGCTCTATCGGATGTAACCGCCGCTGCACGCCGGCCTGCGTCACGACAGTTCGGATCGATGGGCGATGGCGAAGGTGATGAGCGCGTTGACGCCGCGCAGCTTCAGCTTGTCGCCGATGTTCGCGCGATGGTGCTCCACCGTTCGCGGGCTGATGAACAGAACCTCGCCAATCTCGCGGCTGGTCTTGCCCTGGGCCACCAGCGCGAGCACCTGGCGCTCGGCCGGCGTGAGGTCCGCGAGGCCCGGTGTCGCGGTCTCCAGCGCGTCAGCCCTCTGCCGGCGCGCCAGCAGCAGCGCCGACAGTTGCGGGCTGACGTAGCGCTGGCCGTCCCGCACCTGGCGGACACACTCAAGGATCTGGCTGGCGGCGGCATCCTTCAGCAGGTAGCCGTCCAGCCCCGAGTCGAGCGCCTTGTTCACGAGTCCCGCGTCCTTGTGCGCCGTCAGCAGCACCGCCTTCACCGGCAACCGCAACTGCTGCACCGCCAGCGCCACCTCGATGCCGTCCTTGCCGGGCATCTCCAGGTCGAGCACGGCCACGTCCGGCAGGGTCTCCTGGATGCGGGTGAGCGCGACGTCACCGTTTTCGGCCTCCGCGACCACGGTCACGCCGGGCGCCGCGTCGAGCACCAGGCGCAGGCCCATGCGGAACACCGGGTGGTCGTCGGCCAGCAGCACGCGAACTGCCGCCTTGCCGCTCATCGCGACGCTCCGCCGATGGGCAGATCAATCGCCACCGTGGTCCCCTTGCCGGCGGTCGATTCGACGTGGAGCCGGCCGCCGATCATCCCGACCCGCTCCGATATGCCGAACAATCCGAATCCACCGCCGCTGCCGCGCCGCGACGCGGTCGGCGACGCCTCGAACCCGTGGCCGTCATCCTGGATGCGAACGCGAACCGCGACGGCATCGGACGCAATCGTCACGGAGGCCGCGCGCGCGCCCGAGTGCTTTACCACGTTGCTGATGGCCTCCTGGATGATGCGGAACAGGGTCAGTTCCGCCTCCTGACCCAGTTGCCCCTGGAGCCCCGAGACGTCGCACGCGAACTGGATTGACGATGATGCCGACACGGTGCCCACCATGTCGGCCACCGCCTGGGCCAGGCCCAGGCGATCGAGCTGGTACGGCGTGAGGTCGTGCACGATGTCGCGCACTTCACTCAGGGCTTGCGACGCGGCGTCGTCGATCTCGCGCAAGCGTTGCCCCGCGGCCTGGTCGGCCGAGGCGGCCGCCTGCCCGATCTGCGTCCAGTTCTTGATCACAAGCAGGCTCTGCTGCAGGCCGTCGTGAAGGCCGGCGGCAATGCGCTTGCGCTCGGCCTCCTGCGAGTCGATCAGCTGACGCGAGAACGCCTGCTGCAGATCCTGTTCGCGCCGGAGCAGCTTCATGCGCCAGGTGTGCACCGCGAACCCGATCGCGGCGGCGCCGATCAGCAGCACGGTGAAGAACCACCGGGTCCGGTAGAACGGCGGCACCACGACCACGGCGAGCCGCGCGCCCTCGGTGTTCCACACGCCGTCGCGGTTGGCGGCAATCACGCGGAACTCGAAGTTGCCGTAGGGCAGCTGCGCATACCGGGCCGTGCGCTCGCCGCCGGCGTCAATCCAGTCTTCGTCGAGGCCTTCCATCTTGAAGCGAAACCGCGACTGCTCGGGACGCACGAACGTGAGGGCCGCAAAGTGCAGTTCGAGCGCGGTCGGTCCCGAGCGAATCTCGATGCGATCCCGCGCGGCCACCGGCTCGTTGGCGACAATCGACTGCGTGATCACCACGGGCGGCGGCTGGGTGTTGACCGGGATGGTCCCGGGATCGATGACCACCACACCCTGCTGCGTCGGAAACCAGATGCGGCCATCCCGGGTCGAGACACCAGCCGGCTGGGTGCCGCCGTTGCATTCCGAGTGCAGCATCCCGTCGCGCGTGCCATAGGCCACCGAAGTGACGCGACGAGTCTTGCCGGCGGCAAAGTCGTCGAGCTCCCGCCGCGACACGCGATAGACGCCGACGTTGGAGGTCATCCAGAAACGCTGCTGCGCGTCCTCGACGATCTGGAAGGCGCCGGTCGCAAACAGGCCGTCGCGTGTGGTGATGCGGCTGAAGCGGCCATCGCGAAACCGCAGGAGCCCGCTGTCGTAGGTGCCAAACCACAACGTGCCGTCGGCGTCCTGGTGAATGGCGCGGACGATCGGCTGGCCGGCGATGCCGTCGCGCTCGCCGAACTTCGTGAACACGCCGTCACGGTAGCGGGCCACGCCCGAGTCGGTGCCAATCCACAGGGCGCCGTCGCGATCTTCGAAGAGCACCTGCACTTCGCCGCCGGGGTAGCCGGTGACGACGGGAGTGAACACGCCGTCGCGGTAGCGCGCGAGGCCTTCCCGCCCCCCGAACCACACCTCGGAACCCCGGCCCTGGTAGATGGCACGCGTTACGATCCCGACGGGACTCGGCAACGCGGCCACCCGCCCGTTCTTGATGAGCCGGATGCCGCCGTCCCAGACGCCCAGCCAGAGCGCGCCGCCGCGGTCTTCCAGGATCGACGTGACGTTCTGCCGCACCACGCCGTAGGCGGCGGCCATCGCCTCGAAGCGGCCGTCGCGATAGCGCGTGAGCCCGGCCCAACCGCCAATCCAGATGTCGCCGCGCCGATCCTCGTAGACGACGTAGGTGTTGTTGGTCTCGAGCCCGTCGGCAGCTGAATATGACGTGAGCGGGCGGGCGGTCAACCGCGCCAGCCCGCCATCCGTGGGCGCCCAGTGCGTGCCCTCGCGATCCTGGAACACCATCTCCACGTTCGGTCCGGGAAGGCCGTCGGCGGTAGTCAGGTGCATGAAGCGCTGGCCGTCGTAGCGCAGCAGCCCGGCATTGCTGCGAAACCCGAACCAGACGTGGCCCTCGCGGTCCTCCGACCACGCGATCGTGCCGAACCTCGGGATGCCGTCCCTGGCGGTGTAGCGAACCAGCCGCCCGTCGCACACGCACGCGAGCTGGCGGGTGCGATCGCCGTCCACGACCTTCAGCTGCAGCCACAGCCGGCCGGCACGGTCCTCGTAGGCGCTCACCGGGTCGATGTCGAGCGACAACGTGCGCGTGATCCGCCCGCCCTCGAACCGGTGAATGCCGTTGCCATCGCGAAACCAGATCGCGCCCGCCATCGAGCGCCCGAGGATGGTGCGGCCGCGGTCGCCGCGGCTGGGCAGGGAGGTCTCGGGCGCGAACCCGCCGCGTTCCCACTTCACCGCGCCCCGCCTCGTGTCCACGATCAGCGTGCCGTCTGGCTGCTCGAACACCGCGCCCACTTCGTTGTCGGGCAGGCCGTCGGCGGTGGAATACGAGGCGAACCGGCCGCCGGCAAACCGGGTGATGCCCAGGCCCTCGGTCGTGATCCACAACGCGCCGTCCCGGCTCTCGTAGAGCGAGATCAGCCGCCCGGTGCGCAGCCCCGGCGTGTTCTCGGTGTTGTAGGTCTTCAAGTTGGCGCCGTCGAAACGGACCAGGCCGCCGTAGGTGGTCATCCACAGAAAACCGTCGCGGGTCTGGAGGACGGATGTGACCGAATTGGTTGGCAGGCCGTTGTCGGTGGTCCAGCGGTCGATTCGATACTGCGCGGCGGCAGGCGTGGCGGCGGCCAAGCAGACCGCCGCTGACAGCCAGCACGCGAGGGGTCTTGGGGGGGACGGAAGCCATCGCATCGGATGGGGCAAGTCTACCCATCCCGAAATCAGTAGATCTACCTATTCCGTAATGCCGGCGGCTTCGACATCCTGTGTGTCTCTTCCAATCTCAGAGGTGCCGGAATGAAACGCGTTGTCTCGCGACTCCTGTTTGCCGCCTTCACCAGCGCGATCGGCCTGGTCGATCCCGTCCAATCGCAGGCACAGGGGGCTGATACCTACTCTCTCCCCATCATCGTGCGCGACGTGGTCGCCGGCGCCCAGGCGCCGCCGGCCGGAACGCCCGCGCACCCCGACTTCGAGTGGCCACCGACGGGCGTGGTGACTGGCGAGGTGCTGCCCACCCTCGTCGTCAACCCGCAGACCTACCTGGGAGCCATCAGGCCTTCGCCCGCCGCCACAACGTTCGGCGCGGGGACGTTCGAGACCTGGTTCGCGAACACGCTCTATAACGCCTCGGTTGTCGGGAGTGCACCGCTGTTCCACGTGTCCACCGAGCAGATCACGATGACACACCTGGCGTCAGGGGTGTACCAGTTCAAGGACACGACGTTCGACCCGCTGAACGGCCGCGGTTTCGGCAACTATCCGGGCGTCGATCGGAACTACCACTTCACGGTGGAGGCCCACCCGAAATTCATCTACCACGCGACCGCTGGCTATCAGCCGATGCTGAGAGCGTGTTCGGACGATTCAATGTGGATCTTCATCAACGGCACGCTGGTCGTGGATTTGGGCGGCGTGCGCAACGTCGCGTGCGGCCAGGTGGATGTGGCCAGCCTGGGGCTTCAGGATTCGCAGGCCTACTCGCTCGACATCTTCTATGCCGACCGGACCACAAGCACGTCGCATTTCGAGTTGACCACCAACCTGCCGCTCTACATGCCGTGGATCGACAGCACGCCTCCGGCGGCGGGCGTCAGCACCGTCACGCTCGAGGCGGTCGGACCGTCTGGCGCCGACGTGCAGGAGGCCACGCTGGGCGCCCTCGATGGCACCGGCGGACCTGCCACACAGCAGGTCCCCACGATGTGTCTCGAGCCCTTCGGCGCCTACCCGGTCGGCACCCACCAGTTTCACTGCACCGCGGCGGATGCGTGGGGCAATCAAACCTCCTTCGTGTCGGAGGTCACCGTGCGCGACACTCACGCGCCCGCGGTGGCAGGCGCGGACAACATCAGCGTCGAAGCCGGCGGCGTCGCGACCAGCGTGACGTGGACCGATCCCGTTGCGACCGACAGCGTCGATGCCGATGTCGCGGTGACCTGTTCGCCAGCGAGCGGCTCGGCCTTCGCGGTGGGTGCGACGACGGTTTCGTGCAGTGCGGTTGACGCCGCCGGCAATCGCGGCAGCACGAGCTTCTCCGTGACCGTCGTCGATTCGACACCGCCGGTCGTGACGCCGCCGGCCGACCTCACTGCCACTGCCACGGACGCCACCGGGATGGTGATCACCTGGCCGGCGGTCACGGCCGCGGACCTCGTTGACGGCAATCTGATCGCGGCGTGCGCGCCCGCGAGCGGTTCGCTGTTCCAGATTGGCGTGACCACGGTCACCTGCGCGGCCACCGACGCCCACGGCAACATCAGTCAAGTGGCGTTCCGTGTGACGGTAGTCGAGCCACCACCACCGCCGCCCTCGACGACGGATACGGATCACGACGGCGTCGATGACAACACCGACCCCTTCGACCAGTCGGACCTGGCGCCCTTTGTCCGCGTGGGCTCATGCACCACGCGGGTGGCCAATCGGCTGCTGCCGACCGGTGCGACGTTCAACGACCTGATCGCAGCTGCCCTGGCCGGAGCGCGCCATCACGGTGGCGGCGTCAGCGCGGTGGCCAAATTGGCCAGGGCCTGGGAACGGGCGCGGCTCATCACCGGGCGCGAACACGGCCTGATCACGTCTTGCGCGGGCCGGGATGACGACCGCCACCACGACCATCGTGATGGCGACACGTGCGATCACGAGCGTGGCAGAAACGGCCACAAGAAAGGCGACGGCTGCGACCACGAGCGGCGCGGCAAAAAGTGAGGCTCCTGCGCGGTGCCACCCAAAGAAGTTGGAAGTTGGAAGTTGGAAGTTGGAAGTGAGAAGCAAGAGATCCGCTTCCAACTTCCAACTTCCCTGTCAGTACCCCATCGCGTAACCGGTTCGTCGCGGGTCGGCGCCTGCCGTCATCGCACCCGTCCTGGGATCGACGCGAATCACCTGCATGTGACCGAGGCTCCCCCATCCGGGCAACACCTCCACCGTGTGCCCCATCGCCTTCAGCGCCTCGATGGTCCTGGCCGCAACGCGGCTCTCGACCCGCACGGTGATGGCGGCGCCGGGCTTGTAGAAATTCGGGGCCGCATCCAGCGCGAGGCGCGGCGCCTCGATCGCGTCCTGTACCGGCATCCCGAAATCCACCAGGTTGATCAGCACCTGGAACTCGGTCTGCCCAATCGTCTCGCCGCCCGGCGTGCCGAAGACAAACGCCAGCGCGCCGTCTTTGAGCACGACGACCGGTGAGTTGTTCAGGATGGGAGTCTTCCCCGCGCCCACGTAGTTCGCATCGGTCGGGTAGGGTGACGTCGAGCCGAGGCGCATGCCGTTGTTGAGCAGAAGCCCGGTGTTCCCCACCACGACGTTGCTGCCGAACAGTCCACCCAGCGTGGGCGTGCAGCCCACCGCGTTGCCGAACCGATCGACGATCGAAAACGAGGTGGTGTGCTGTTCGGGATCGTAGGCGTCGTCAAACGCGGGGCCGCCGGCCCTCGGCATGGTGGCGGGCCCACCGTCGGGCGTGCCCGGCGGCGGATAGGCGATTGCCCGCGCCGGGTTGAAGAGAGACCGGCGCGTGTTGGCGAAATCTCGCGACAGCAACCCGGCCGTCGGCACCTTCACGAAGGCCGGATCGGCCACGTAGCGGTAGATGTCGGCCTTCGAGATCTTGATCGACTCGATCACGGCATGCAGCGCCGCCGGCGATCCGGAACCCGCCGCCTTCAGGTCCACGGCTTCGATCAGGTTCGCGCCCATCAGCACTTCGAAGCCGCCGCGCGACGTTGCCGGATTGCTGTAGAGGTCGTGGCCGCGATAGGTCGTATGCAGGGGCTCGGTCCAGGTTGGCGTGTAGGCGGCCAGGTCCGCGGCGGTGAGCACGCCGCCGTTGGCCTTGAAGAAGCGGTCGAACTCCTGCGCGATGTCGCCCTTGTAGAAGCGGTTGAACGCGGCCTGGATGGCCGCTGAGCGCGAAGCGCCCTTCGCCTTGGCCTGCTGTTCGGCCTCCACCAGCTTGCGGAGCGTGGCCGCGTAGTCGGGGTTGCGCATCAGCTCCCCGGCCTTAAGGGGCTCGCCGTTGGGCAGGAAGATCTTCGCCGTGGTCGGGTACTTGCCGAGGGTGTTGCGGCCGCGCGCGATCGACTGCGCCAGCATGGGATCGATCGGATAGCCCTGCTCGGCGTACTCGATGGCGGGCGCGAACACGTCGGCGATGCTCATGGTGCCGAAGCGCTCCAACACGGAGAGGTATCCGCCCAGGTTGCCGGGCACGATGCCCGCCTTCATGCCGGCGTTGAGCGTTTCCGCGGTCATCTCGCCCGGCACCAGCGCCTTCGGCGCGGCGCCGGCCATCGACAGCGACCACACCTTGCCGGTGGCCTTGTGGAACACGGTCATGAAGCCGTTGCCGCCAATGCCGTTCATCTCGGGCTCGCCCAGCGCGGCCATGGCGCCGACTGCGGCTGCCGCGTCGAAGGCATTGCCACCCTTCAACAGGATCTGCAGGCCCGCGGACGAGGCAATCGGATGCCCGGTCGTGACCAGGCCGTTGCGGCCGGCGACCGCGGGACGCGTCATCGCGGGACGGCTCGAGGCCGGCGCCTCGGCCGCCTGTTGCTGACCAACCACCAGCGCGCCGGTGGCGGCCAGGACCACTGCCGACGCAAGAACCACGATTCGGATCTTCATGTGGGCGCTCCTGAGATTACGGTTGTGCAGAGTATACGAGCAGCGGCAGGATAAGTGCGTGATGCCACGCGGGAACCAACCCGGGTACGAAGGCGTCTGACTTTACAGATGTTTACTCGGCTGGTACTGGCCGTGGCCCTGTTGCTACCGGCCTCCCCGGCCATGGCGCAGGCACCCACACCCCCGACCATCGCCGGCATCGTCATCGATGCCGGCACGCGCGCTCCCATTCCCCGCGCCAGGCTGTCGGCGAACCAGGGCGAGGCCGTCACTGATGCCGCGGGCCGTTTCACCCTGCCGGCGGTGTTGGGCCGCATCGCGGTGCTGGTCGAAGCCGACGGATACTTCGCGCTCGCGACCGAACTGGACGTGCCACCGGCCGGCCTCACGGGCGCCGAACTGGCACTCGCCCGCGACACCGGTTTCGCCACCAGCGTCGCCGTGACGGCCCCGCCGCCCGCCGCGGCGCCGGCGGCGGCGACTGTCGCTCCCGTGGAAGTGCTGCGCACGCCGGGCGCGCTCGACAATGTGTATCGCACGCTGCAGACGCTGCCGGGGGTGGCGGCCACCGAAGAGTTCGGCAGCCGGCTCGCGGTTCGCGGCGGATCACCGGATCAGAACCTCACCGTGATGGACGGCGTCGAGATTCACGATCCGTATCGGCTGTTCGGGTTGACGAGCGCGTTCAATCCCGAGACCATTCAGCGCTTCGAGCTGTCCACCGGCGGGTTCAGCGCGCTGTATGGCGATCGGCTCTCGTCGCTGCTGGTGGTCGAGAACCGCGACGGCACGCGATCGCAGGCGTTTGGCGGATCCGCGTCCCTCAGCATCACCGATGCCAACCTGGTCCTCGAAGGGCGGTTGCCGGGCAAGGCCGTCGGGTCGTGGCTCGTCACCGGGCGGCGCACCTACTACGACCTCGTCGCATCGCGCATCGCCGATCAGGAGTTCCCGGCCTTTGGCGATCTGCAGGGCAAGGGCGTGTGGGAACCGGCGCCGGGCCGCCGGGTGACGCTGTTCGGATTGCGCAGCCGACAGGCTGCCGCCATCGAGATCGATGAGGACGATGCGCGGGGAGAGTTCCAGGACGACACGGAGAACGACCTGGCGTGGACGCGCGTCGATACGGCGCTGGGCACCAGCGGCCAGTCCCATACCGTCGTCGGCTATTCCGATACGCGATCGACCTTCGGCGTCGATGCCAGTTTCGAGAACACCAGCAAGCGGTCGAACGCGCCGCGCGACGAGAGCTACGGAACCTCCAGCGTCGTGTTCGAACGCGTCCTGTCGGTGAAAGACGTCTCGGCGCGGCAGGAGTTGGTGTTTGCGCTGGGCGCGCACGTCCTCGAGGCGGGAGCGGAGGCGCACCGGTTGTCGACGAGATTGCGGTTTGCGATCACGGGCGATCGCAATCCGAACGCGGCCAACGGTTCAAGCGTGCAGGGCGGCGCCGGGCTGCCGGATCTGCTGGAGTCCTCGCAGGAGTCCACGCGCGCGGGCGCCTGGGTCCAGGACACCTTTCCCGTCGGGTCCCGTGGCTCGCTCCAGGCGGGCCTGCGATGGGATGGACCGGGGGTGACCGGCGAGTCGCTGTTTTCGCCGAGGCTGTCCGCCTCGTTCCAGCTGGCCGGCTCGACGCGCCTGCGCGCGGCGGCGGGGCGATACACACAGAGCCCGGGATACGAGAAGCTGGCGCAAAGCGACTACGTGCTCGACTTCACCGACGAACGCCTCGCGACGCTGCGGAGCGAGCGCGCGATGCAAGCGTCGGCGGGCGTTGAGCACGACCTGCCCGGCGGCGCCGCCCTGCGGGTTGAGGGGTACTACAAGCATTTCACCGACTTGCTGATCGGCCAGCTCGAAACCGAGCCGGCGCGCCTCGCCCGCGTGTCACGCTACGACTTCCCTGCGGAGTTGCAGTCCAGCGTTCCCGTTGATCCGCTCATCACGACGATGCCGGCCAACGACGGACATGGCCGGGCGTATGGCTTCGATGTGTTCCTGTCGCGGACAGGCGCTGCCGGCGCCCGCGTCAGCGGGTGGACGAGCTACACGTGGGGCAAGACCACTCGCGATGCGTACGGCCGGCGCTACGACTTCGAATACGACCGGCGGCATGCCTTCACCTCGGTGGCAGCCTATCGCGTCACACCGCGGTGGGAAGTGGCGTCGACCATCAGGGTCGCCTCGGGGTTTCCGAGAACGGCTCCGCTCGGCGTGCGGGTGGCGGCGGTCGAAGACACGCTCGACCGCGATGGGGATGGCGTGACCGGCGAGTTGCTGCCTGAGCGTGATGCCGCGGGCCGCCTGGTCTACGGGGTGGACTTCGGTAGTGCGGCCAACCTGAACCAGGCGCGTTTGCCGGTGTTTGCCCGGGTCGATGTGCGCGCCACCTGGAAACCGCGCGGGGCCGCCGGCCGGTGGGAGTTCTACGCCGAGATCATCAACCTGTTGAACCGCAAGAACGCCGGTGCGTTAGACCCGCGTCTCGAGCACGATGCCGCCGCCGATCGGCCGCGCATTGTCGAAGAGCGCGACCAGTCGATTCCCCGCCTGCCCACGGTAGGTATCCGCTTCAGGTTCTAGGGTCTGACCCTGCCGCAGCAATGCGGAGGGTCTGACCCCGAACGTGACTTGCTGAGGGGTCTGACCCTGCCGTAGCGCTGCGGAGGGGACAGGCCCTGTCGCAGTGCGGCGGAGGGGACAGACCCCTCGGCACTGCGGGCTCGGGGTCAGTCCCCTAGCGATACAGCAAGTACTTCGCGCGCAGGCGGCGCCAGCGCGCTTCGTCCGCGCCCCACCTGGCCGCCACCGCGGCCGGGTCCTCACCGCGCTTCACGCGCTCGAGGCTGTCACGCGAACCCAGCAGGAGGTCGGTGTTCTCGAGCTGGTATTTCTCGCCGAACAGCGTGAACAGCGCGCCCGCAATTTCCAGCCCGACGCGAACCGGCTGGAGCGCGGCGCGATTGGTGATCACCATGAACACGCCCTGGCACGCCTGGTTGGCGTACTTGCTCGAGGTGGGCGTGAAGGCCACCGGATAGAAGCGAATGCCCGCGAGCTTGCGCGCGTTCAGCGCGGCCGCCAGCCGCGGCCCGTCGATCCACGGCGCGCCCAGCTGCTCGAAAGGCTGGTCGGTGCCGCGCCCGACCGAGACGTTCGAGTACTCGATGGCGCCGATGCCAGGGTAGAGCGTCGCCTGGTTGAGATTGCGCATGTTCGGCGACGGGTTGATCCACGCCAGCCCGGTCTCGTCGAACCAGTAATCGCGCCGCCAGTTCTCGGCGGCAATCACCGTCAGGTCGGCGTTGAACTTCTTTTCCTCGTTGAACAGCTTCGCCAGCTCGCCGAGGGTCAGGCCGTGTCGCACCGGCATCGGGAAATAGGCGATGAACTCGCGGATTGGCTCGGACTGGTTCGGCCCTTCGATCTGCCAGCCGTTGACCGGGTTCGGCCGGTCGAGCACCATCACCGCAATCTTTCGTTTCGCGGCCTCCTCCAGGACGTAGCCCACGGTCGCCGGGTAGGTGTAGAAGCGCGACCCGATGTCCTGGAGATCGATGACGAGCGTGTCGATGCCGGCGAGCATCGCGTCGGTCAGGCGCCGCGTGGCGCCGTACAACGAATGAATGGCGAGTCCCGTCTGCTCGTCGCGAGCCGACGGCACGTCCTCATCGAGAATGCCGCGGATGCCGTGCTCCGGCGCGAACAGCGCCACCAAACGCACGCCGGGGGCGCCGTGCAGCAGATCGATGGTGCTCTTGCCGTCACGGGCGCGGCCGGTGTGGTTCGTGATCAGGCCGACCTTCTTGCCCTTGAGCTTCGCGAAGCCGTCGCGGGCGAGAACGTCAACGCCGGCGAGGACCGGTGAGGTCAATGTAGCGTCCGGCTTCAGCCGGACCCCGGGCAATGTAGCGTCCGGCCTTAGCCGGACCCCGGTGGCGTCGCCAAGAAGCGCCGCCGCGGCGACGGTCGCGATCCGGCTGCGCAGCACACCGACATCGCCGGTGCCGTCCGGGTGCAAGCGGCTCGACAGAAAGATCACGTACGACTTCGACGCCGGATCGATCCACAGGCTGGTGCCGGTGAACCCGGTGTGGCCGTACGACCCGATCGGAAACAGGTCGCCGCGATTGCTCGAGTACGACGTGTCGATGTCCCACCCGAGTCCGCGCACGCTCGTCATGCCCGCCGGCGTGGCCGGCGACGTCATCGCCTTCACGCTGGCGGCCGACAGCACGCGCGTGCCGTTCAGCACGCCGCCGTTGATCAGCATCCGCGCGAACCGCTGCAGGTCGCGGGCCGTGCTGAACAGGCCGGCATGCCCGGCGATGCCGCCCATGCGCCGGGCGGTGGGATCGTGCACCACGCCGCGCAGCGGCGCCGCGTCCGGACGCTTGCAGGGCCAGGCATCCTGTTCCGCGCACCGCTCGGTCGGGGCGATCCGCGACATCAGCATCTTGGCCGGCAGAAAGCCCGTGTCCCGCATGCCGAGCGGTCCGAAGACCGCGCGTCGCAGGTACGCGTCAAGCGACTGCCCGGTCACCCGCGTGACGATGTCGCCAAGCAGGAAGAAGTTGATGTCGCTGTAGACGAACTGCTCGCCCGGCGCCGAGGTCGGCACCTCGTCGATCGCCAGGGCAATGGCGGCCTCGTAGCCGCTCCAGGGGTGCAGATCCACGTCGGGGCGAAGGCCCGACACGTGCGTCAGCAGGTGCCGAACGGTGATGCCGGCCTTTCCGTATCGCTCGAACCCGGGAATGAACGACGCCACCGGGTCGTTGAGCCTCACCCTGCCCTGCTCAACCACCGTCATCACCGCCGTGGTGGTCGCAATGACCTTGGTCAACGACGCGAGGTCGAACACCGTATCAAGGGTCATCAGCTCTTCGGCGGGGACCGTCACCCGGGAGCCATATGCTTTCTCGTACACCGTCTGATCGCCGCGCCCGACCAGCACCACCGCGCCCGGAAGCTGCCTGGCCGTCATGCCGTCGCGGACCAGTTCGTCTATCCGGGTCAGCGGCCCGGCCAGGGAAAGCGCGGTTTTGGGCGCAGAAGAGGGCGCCTGGGCTCCCGGTGCGGCCGAGGCCAGGGCCGCCAGGGCGAGGGCGAGTAGCGTCAAACGCATCGGGCTAATATACTGATTCGGTCGTGGTTCTTTTAAGGGAGATGCTAGCAATGCGTGACTTGAAGACATTCTTTGGGGCGGCGGCTCTGGTCGTGGCGCTCGTGGTTTCGGCCCTCCCGGCCGCGGCGCAGACGGGCCGGGTTGGCGGCACCATCAAGGATCCACAGGGCCAGCCTTTGAAGGGCGCCACCATCACCGCGGAAAATCCGCAGGCGTCGCCATCGTCGTTCACGGCGACCACCGACGACAAGGGGCGCTACTCGATCATCGGCCTCAAGACCGGCACCTGGAAGATCACGGCCGCGGCCCCGGGCTTCACGCCCTCCTCCGGTAACGTGCCCGTCCGCTCGCTGGGCGCGCCCATGCCGCCCGTGGACTTCGTGCTGGCGCCCGGCGCCACCGGCCCCGCCGGGGCACTCGCCGGCGTGAACACCAAGGAACTGCAGGCCGAACTGCAGAAGGCCATGGACCTGGCCAACAGCCAGCAGTACGACGCCGCCATCGTCGCCTACCAGGCCATCCTCACCAAGACGCCCGCGCTCACGATGATCAACGGGCAGATCGCCCAGGTGCAGCGCCTGCAGAAGAAGTACGACGAGGCGATTGCGTCGTATCAGAAGGTGCTGGCCGCCGACCCGAACAACGACAAGTCGAAGATCGAAATCGGCATGACCTATCTCGAGAAGGGCGACTTCGCCAACGCCGAGAAGTCGCTGCTGGAAGTGGCGACGTCGACCAGCGCCAACCGCGAGGTGTTCTACAACCTCGGCGAGGTGAAGTTCGCGAAGGCCGAGACCGACGAGGCCGTGAAGTACTACCAGCGCGCCGTGGACATGGACCCGACGTGGGGCAAGCCACTCTTCAAGATTGGCCTGGCCAAGCTGCAGAAGGCCGACATGGCCGGCGCCCTCGAGATCATGGAGAAGGTGATCGTCGTGGATCCGAACTCGGCGGAAGCGGCGCAGGCCAAGGGCCTGATCGCTCAGCTCAAGAAGGGCTAAGGCGCTTTGCGCTTCTCGACTTCGCCGATTAACTGATCGATATTGGGGTAGGAAGGCTCGATGCTTCGGGCCTTCTTCCACATCTCCACCGCGTCGGCGAACTTCCCCTGCCGCGCCGACATCACCCCCTTCACCACCCACGGATACGCGTAGCCCGGATCGACGATGATCGCCTTGTCCAGGGCGGCCATCGCCTCGCTCGCATGGCCGCGTTCCGCCTCGAGCCAGCCTTTCGCGGCGTGGTGAGACGCCACATCGGGGAATGTGTCGAGGCTGAGGATGTATTCCTCCTGCGCCGTGCGCAGGGCCGCGCCGGCGCCGCCCGGCAACTGGACAACCCCAAAGCTCGCCAGCACCTCGGCCGCGCGCGCGCGGACGACGCGCGACTGATCGACGACGCGGGCCAGCACCGGTGCGAGGGCGCGCTCGCGATCGCCGGTCGTACCGAGCGCCTTCACCGCAGCCGCGCGCACGACCGGTTCGGGGTCGGCGGCCGCGGCGATCAGTGAGTTGACCACGGCCGGCGTCACCTGTGCGGCATCGGGCCGGCGCTCGGAAATCAACCGCCCGATGTACTCAGCCGCGCTCGCGCGGACCAGCAGGCCCTGCGACCGATCCACCGCGAGCCGCGCCAGGCCCGGCAATGTCGAGACGTCTCCCGAGCCCGCTCGATACATCGTATCGGCCAGCGTGATCGCCTTGCCTCGGCGCTCGCCATTCCCCCACCACTGGTCCATCTGCCGCGCCGCCCACTCGGGTGAGCGGTCGTCGTGGCAGGTCGTGCAGGCGTTGGGAATGCCGAACCGAGCGGTGGTTTCGGGCACCGGCGGCTGGAATGAGTGATCACGACGACGAGTGAGCATGCGCCAGTTGACGTCGCTCATGTGGCAGTTGATACAACGGCTGCCCTCGGATTGCGGCGCATGAAAGGTGTGCTTCGACAGGCCGTCGCCGGCAAAGGACGCCGCCGGCTCAGGGCCTGGGCCCTGGGGCTTGCTTGTCCGCCGTAGCTCTAGCGAAGGCGGAAGGCTCGTGGACTTGGGAGTCGAATGGCACTGCGTGCACAGCTCATCGCCCCGGCGGCCGACATGGATGTCGACCTTCAGGGAGGCGTCGTACTTCGACCCGTGCGACAGGTGACAGCTCGTGCACGCCACGGCGCCGGCCTGGAAGCAGCCGCTGAGGGTCAGCGCCTGGGGCCGGTTGAACTGGTTGGGGCGGCCGTCGGGCCAGAACTCGCCCTGGTGGTCGCGCGCCGGAATGGGCTGGCTGATCAGGAACGGCAGCGCGTAGTCGGCGTAGCGATCGCCGCCGCTGAAGCCCACGAACACGTTGGTCTTGTTGCCGTGGCAATAGGCGCAGGTATCGTACACGCGCTTCGGATCGGAACTGCGCGTCGAGAAGATCTTCAGGGTGTCGCTCAGCTGCCGGTTGTCGGAGCTGTTGTCGTACGCGGGTTTCGAGGCAGGGTTCCTCTCCCACTGGTCCATCAAAGCAACGTGCTCGCGGCCGGCGCCGTGACACGCCTCGCAGCCGATGCCCATCTCGGTCCACGTCGAGTTGTAGCGCTTGGCGTCGAGGTCGTAGCCCTGCGCGATGTTGGTGCCGTGGCAGTTGAAGCAGTTGGCGTTCCAGATCTGGCGCATGCCGTGCGCGCCGTCTGGAATAAGCGTGATTTCCTTCCAGTCCATCCACCGCTGGCTCGCGATGTGCCAGAACACCGGCAACACATAGATCCTCCCGTCGGGCAGCGTCGCCAGGTAGCCCTGGTAGCGCTTGGCGCCAAGCGTGTAGTCCACCGTGAAGGTCTCAGGGGGCGCCTGGCCGAACTTCACCGTCACAAACGGCCTGCCGTCTTTTCGTCCGAACGCATACGCCCGATCGTGATCCGCGAACGTCGTCCCGTCGCGGAAGTCGCCGACGATGGTGGCTTCGGCGATGGGTTTGGTCATCTTGACGTGGAGGGAGTCCTGCCACTGGGTGTGCTCGGCGGCGTGGCAGCGCGCGCAGGATGCAGAGCCAAGGTAGGCCGCAGACTTGTCCGCCGTAGCGGGAACCGCGGAGGTGGATGATGCAGATTGCGCGGTCGCAGGGGCGGGCTCTAGCCCGCCCGGGGATCGCGGCGCGGCACGCACGGCAAGCGTGAGCGCCAGCATGGCTGCCGCAACGCACACGAGCCTGGTGCCGCGGGTCATTGGGGAAATACTATCCGCCTTCGCCCCGGCACTTCTCGAGGGCTTCGGCGGGATTGCTCCGCGCACAGCCAGGCGGAGCAAAAAAAAGGGCCCTCATAAGGGCCCCGTGAGCCAGCAGCCTAGTCAGCCTGGCTCGAAAAATTCCGCCTTTGCCTGAAAGCCTTCCACCTTCGCCAAGGCTACGGTGGACAGGTCGGCGGAGAAACTAATGACTCCTGTGGGGGACGTCAAACTTCTCACCCTCCATAGAGCAAGCGTCATGCCGGTGGACGGCAGGCCGCGATTCGACAAAAACCCGAGCGTTTTCACGCGACCAGGGTCGCAGCGGCCCGCTAGATCCAATACATTGAAAACGCTGACTTCAGGCGGATGGATCGCGGCCGCTAATCTGGTGATCTCATGACCTGGTGACTTGGTGACTTGGTGATTGAATCCGCTACAGTGCCGAGCGAATGGCCCAAAGGTCCGGGAAGACCGGTGTCATCAGGGTCGTGACCAGGTAATGCGCCCCCGCCGACCCGCCGGTGCCGACCTTGGCGCCGATGGTCCGCTGGACCATCTTGACGTGGCGGTAGCGCCACTCCTGTATGCCCTCGTCCAGATCCACCAGGCGCTCGCACATCTCCGCACGCATGGGGTCGCGGCGATGAACAGCATCTCCAAATAAAAATGGCGGGGGGCGCCGGCGTAGCGCCCTCCCGCCTAACGACTCCCCCACAGGAGTCGAGCTTGCTCAGCTCTCGGCTATCAGTGAAATCTGATAGCCGAAAGCCGTCAGCTGAAAGCCGATTACCAGAGGAAGCGGAAGCCGACGCGCGCCGTGCGGGGCGCGAGAATGGCCGACGGCTTCTGGTAGCCCAACCCGGTCGCCCGGCTGATCGTCTCGGACGAGTGGCTGTTGGTGATGTTGAAGAGGTCGAAGAAGAGGCGCGCGCGGGTGCGCGACCCGATCGGCACGGTTTTTTCCGCGCGGACGTCGAACACCCAGATGTTGTCCTCGCGGTTCGAATCCATCGGCTCGGCATGGGCCGTGCCGCTGGCAATCAGGCCCGACCCGGACGGGACCGCGATGGTGAGCGTGCGGGCGTAGTTGGAGCCCGACTGATGGCGGAGCACCGGCGAAATGCGGATGCCCCACGCCGCGTCGTAGCTGCCCGTGGCCTTCAAGTTCCAGAGGGTACGATCCTCGGCACCAGGCTCGTTCGGGTTGTTCGGGAAATCGTTCGGGAAGTCAGTAGTCATCGTGTAGGCGCCACCGATCGACGCCGACCATTTGTTGCTGTAGCGGAGAGTCAGCGACACCTCCACCGTCTTCGCGCGCGAGTACTCGCCGGTGTTTGACACCACCGTCGTCGTCGGGAAGTTGGCGGCCAGCGCGGAGGGCAGGCCGAGCATGGTGACGTTCTTGTCGTCCGACGTGCCCGAGCGTCCGTCCACACCGAGGTCCACGAAGGTGTAAGGGACGGTGAACGCGGAGGAAGCGCGGAACGGCTGCCAGCCGTTGTCGATGAGGTCGTCTTCGGTCTTGTAGACGAAGCCGGCGCGCACGCCCAGCGTATCAGCGAGCTGGCGCTCCAGCCACACGCTGACTTCGTGGGTGTAGGGCTGCTTGATCCCATCGGCCAGCAGCACGCCGCCTTCCAGCGCCTGACTCAGGAGATTGCCCTGCTCGCCTGGCTGCCAGCGGCGGTCGAGGTTGGTGTCGTTCCACTGGTAGGTGGCCTGCTTGGCCGCCGTGTTGGGGTTGGCATCGCTCCCCACGCCGACACCGGGGTTGTGCCAGAAGAAGCCGTAGTTGCCCTTGAGCACGGTCTTGCCGTCGCCCGTGAGGTCGAAGACCACGCCGACGCGGGGCGCGAACTCGCTCCACGTGAACATTTCCCTCTCGGCAAACGTCTTGGCCGCCACGGAAACAGGGCCCACGGTTCCGGCGAGCTGCTGCTGCTCGGGCAACGTGCTCTTGTAGCGGTCGTAGCGCACGCCGAGGTTGACCGTGGCGCGACCCTTGCTCCAGGTGTCATTCACAAAGAAGCTGGACACATCCAACGCCGACGCCGAGGTCAGGGCGCCGGACTTGCCGAGCCCCAGCTTGCCGGTTTCGGTGGCGGTCGGGATGCGGAAGATCAGCTGGTTCGACCGGCCGTTGCTGTAGACGTGCTCGATGTTGCCGCCCACGCCCTGCTCGAAGCCTTCCCAGCCGATCTCCTGCAGGATCTCGCCGCCGAGCTTGAAGGTGTGGCTGCCGCTGGCCGAATCGAGGAAGTAGGTGGCGGCGCCGGTGTACTGCTTGCGGTCGCGATCGAGCTGCCACTTGCGGTGCGCACCCTCGATGGCCAGCGTGCCCGAGTCACGCCAGAAGTAGCTGTCGTCGCTGTTGGCCAGGGTCGGGAAGTAGTAGCCGAAGTCGCCGTAGCGGGCCTCGATATACAGCTTGTCGCTGATGGTGCTGTTCCATTCGCCCTTGTAGACCCAGCTGCCCGAGTCCTGCTTGAACGTCGGGTCGGCCGAGTTGTAGATCGAGGTGGCAAACGGCAGGCGCGTCGGCTGGAGCTTCTGGCCCCACTGGTAGTAGCCGATGATCTTGTTCTTCTGGTTGGCCTGGTAGGTCACCTTGCCGACCGCGTTCCACAGCTGGGTGTCGAAGGTCGAGTCGAAGTTGAAGTTGGGCTGCGCCACCGCGTTGAACTGCTTGCGGTAGGTGCCGAACCACCACACCTTGTCGCGCACGATCGGGCCGCCGATGTTCAGGGCCGTGTCCCAGTAGCGATCGATCTCGTTGCTGTGGGCGCGGATCGGGCTGTTGTTGAACGCCGTCGGCGCGGTGTAGGCGTCGGGGATGTTCGAGCCCTGCAGCGAGTTGTTGTACCAGTCAAGATAGCCTTCACCCGCGAAGGTGTTGCCGCCGGACTTGGCGATGAACTGGCTCTGCACGCCCGGGTTCGGCATCTCGGCCGACTGGCCCGAGGTGCCGAGGAACACCTCTTCGAGCGACGAGTAGTCGAAGTAGAAGCCGGCGCCGCCGGTGCCCTCGGTGGTGTTGATGCCTTCAATCAGCACGCGGACCTGGCCGCTGAAGCCGTAGGCGGTGTAGCCGGTCTGGGTGCCGGCGCGGTTGCCGCCCACATCGATGCGCGCCATCTGCACCGCCGGCGTGACCGCCAGCAGCGACCACATGTCGCGGCCGTTCGGGATCGACTGCAGCTCGGACAGCTTGAAGTTCTGCACCGTGCGCGTCGCCGTGGTGTCGATGATCGGCGACTGTCCGCTGACCGTGACCGTCTCCTGGAGCGTGGCCAGCGCCAGCTCCACGTTCACGTTCGCCGTGAAGCCCAGGCGAATCTCCACGCCCTCGCGCTTCAGGTTGTTGAAGCCCGACAGCTCGTAGCTGAGCGAGTAGGTGCCGGGAGGAATCGCGGGGAAACGGTAATTGCCCGTCTCGGATGACACTGCGGTCTGCACGCCGGGCATCGACGGGCTGGTGGCCGTCACCGTCACACCCGGCAGGACCGCGCCCTGTGAGTCGGTGACGCGACCCTGGATCGTGCCGGTGCTGCTGGCACCGCCGCCCTGGGCAAACGCCGATGAGCCGACGGCAAACGCCATCAGCAGGGCGAGAACGCCCGTAGTCCAACGCTTCATGCTCTTCCTCCTCAAGTTCATGTGGGGGCCGGGCCCGGGCCAAGTCCCGACGGAACAAATCAAAAAACTGCAGTAAGACCTAACGACGGTGGAACTGTAGAAACGGCGACGACGAGACGGTAGCATGCCCGAAGTGACGAAAAGATACAAAAAAGTGGGAGCAGTTGCAACTACCGGGTCTGAACGGTTGTTCAGCCTGGATGACTGACAAAGGCGGGACGAACAAAAAAAACGGGGTCCGGATGCGCTCCGGACCCCGTCCTTCGGACTTCGGTAGTGACTAGAAGATGAAGCGGAAGCCGACGCGCGCGGTTCTCGGAGCGAGAATCGCCGACGGCTTCTGGTAGCCCAGACCGGTCGCGCGGCTGATCGTCTCAGACGCGTGGCTGTTGGTCAGGTTGAACGCATCGGCATACAGACGAATGCGGATGCGGTTGGTGATCGTGAGGCTCTTCTCCGCGCGGATGTCGAACACCCAGATGTTGTCTTCGCGGTTCGCGTTCATCGGCTCGGCGTAGGCGGTCGCGCCGTTACCCGACGACGTAGCAGTGAGGCCGAGGGCCGCCGGCGCCGTGATCGACAGCGTGCGGGCGTAGTTGGCTCCCGACTGGTGACGCACCACCGGCGAGATGCGGATGCCGTAGGGCCCATCGTAGGAGCCCGACGCCTTGAAGTTCCACTGCGAGCGATCTTCGAGGCCGGGGTTGTTCGGGTTGCGGACCGGGCCATTCGGGAAGTCCGACATCAGCGTGTAGCCGAAGCCCATCGAAGCCGACCACTTGCTGCCGTAGCGCTTGTTCATCGAGACCTCGAAGGTCTTGTAGCGCGAGTACTGGTCCACGTTCATCACGACCTGGCGGTTGCTGAAGTTCGCGGCCTGCGAGTTCGGCATGCCGTAGAAGGTCAGCTGCCGGTCGTCACTCGTGCCCGCGCGACCGTCAACGCCGTTGTCGTTATAGGTGTAGGGCACGGTGAACGCCGACGGCCCGCGGAGGGGCTGGTAGGTGGCGATCAGGTCGTCTTCGGTCTTGTAGACGAACCCGGCGCGCACGCCCATGGTGTCGCTGAGCTGCCGCTCGAGCCAGGCGCTGGCTTCGTGCGTGTACGGCGCCTTGATGTTGGGATCGACGCCAATGGCGCCTTCGAGGGTGGCCGACACCTGGTTGCCCTGCTCGCCCGCCTGCCAGCGGCGGTCACCGTTGATGTCGTTCCAGCTGTAGGTCGCCGACTTGGCAGCGGTGTTCGGGTTGCCGTTGCCGCCGACACCCGCGCCCGGATTGTGCCAGTAGAGGCCGTAGTTGGCCTTCAGCACGGTCTTGCCGTCGCCGGTGAGGTCGAACGTCACGCCGATGCGCGGTGCAACCTGATTCCAGGTGTAGAAGGTCGTCTCGGGGAAGGTCTTGGCCTGCACCGAGATGGGCCCGGTCGTCGCCGCGAGCTGTTCCTGCTCCGGCAGCCAGCCTTTGTAGCGATCGTAGCGCAGGCCGGCATTGATCGTCGTCCGGCCAAACGACCAGGTGTCATTGAGGAAGAGCCCGAGCTGGTCGAGGGCGGCGCGCGACGTGAGCTTGTCGTGCGCGCTCAGCTTGCCGGCATCGGTCGCCGTCGGCAATGCGAAGGTCACCTGGTTCGACACGCCGTTGGTGTAGATGTGGTCGATGTTGCCGCCCCACTGCTGCAGGTAGCCTTCCCACGACTGTTCCTTGAGCAACTCGCCGCCCATCTTGAACGTGTGGCTGCCCTTGGCCGTGTCGAGGAAGTAGGTCGTGGCCAGGTTGTACTGCTTGCGGTCACGATCGAGCTGCCAGATCTGGTTGGCGCCCTCGACCACCGCGCGGCCGGTGTCACGCCAGGAGTAGTCGGCGCTCGAATTCGCAATCAGCGGGAAGTAGTAGCCGAAGTCGCCGTAGCGCGCTTCGAGGTAAAGCTTGTCGCTGACCGTGCTGTTCCATTCACCCTTGTAGACCCAGCTGCCCGAGTCCTGCAGGTTGGTCTGCTCCGGCGAGGTGTAGGTGTAGGTGCCGAACGGCAGGCGGTTGGGCTGCGTCTTCTGGCCCCACTGGTAGTAGCCGATGACCTTGTTCTTCTGGTTCACCTGGTAGGTCAGCTTCGCCACCGGGTTCCACAGCTTGGTGTCGAACGTGCTGTCGAACGTGAACTGGGGCTGCGCCACGGCGTTGAACTGCTCGCGGTAGGTGCCGAAGATCCAGACCTTGTCCTTCTTCAGCGGGCCGCCCACGTTGATGTCGTGGTCGTAGTAGCGATCGATCTCGTTGCTGTGCGCGCGAATGGGGCTGTTGTTGAACGCCGTCGGCGCGATGTACGAGTCCGGGATGTTCGAGCCCTGCAGCGAGTTGTTGTACCAGTCGAGGTGATACTCGCCCTGGAACGTGTTGCTGCCCGAGCGGGCGATGAACTGCGACTGCACCCCGGGGTTCGGCATCTCCGCCGACTGGCCGCTGGTGCCGAGGAAGGCCTCTTCGAGCGAGGCGTAATCGAAGTAGAAGCCGGCGCCGCCGGTGCCTTCCGTGGTGTTGATGCCTTCGATCAGCACGCGCACCTGGCCCGTCATGCCGTAGGCCGAGTAGCCGGTCTGCGTGCCGGCGCGGTTGCCGCCGACGTCGATGCGGCCCATCTGCACCGAGGGAGTCACCGCCAGCAGCGCCCACATGTCGCGCCCGTTCGGGATCGACTGCAGTTGCTCCATCTTGAAGTTCTGCTGCACGCGCGTCGTGCTGGTGTCGATCACCGGCGACGAGCCGCTGACCGTCACGGTCTCCTGCAGCGTCGCGAGCGCGAGCTCGACGTTGACCTGCGCCGTGAAGCCCAGCCCAATGGCGATCCCGTCACGCTTGAACGTATTGAAACCGGCGAGCTCGAAGCTCACCGAGTAGGCGCCGGGAGGCACCGCCGGGAAACGATAGTTGCCCGTTTCCGAAGTGACCGTCGATTGCGGCTGAATCAGCGCCGGGCTCGTCGCCGTCACCGTGACACCGGGCAACACCGCGCCCTGCGAGTCTGACACTCGTCCCTGGATCGTACCAGTGCTGCTGGCGCCACCGCCCTGTGCGAACGCGGAACCCGCGAACGACACCACGACCGCCAAGGCCAATACGGCCTTCGTCCAACTCTTCATGCTTACTTCCTCCTGTGGGGCGACCCACCGGGACCTGCAATCCGCGCAGAACCAGGCAGGGCGACTACGTGCAAATCACCCGAACAACGACTGTGGAGCCGACGACCATGGAGCGGGAGAACGCCGGGACTCGCGGAGGCTCCGCGAGCGGTTGGCAGGACTTGCCCGAACGATGCGCCGAACGACGATCCCGATAGAAAGGGCTCATGCCCTTATGACGTACAAGTAACTGGGAACGATACCGTAGGCAGGGACAAGATGTAAACCAACGGGGTCGAACGATCGTTCAATGGCGACGGGCGTCGATCAGCTGACAAACCGCGTGATGAGCAGGCCGGCGAAGATCGCTCCGGCGCCCGCAATCTGGTTCGCCGAAATCGGTTCGGCGAGCCACACCGACGCGACGATCATCGCGACCACGGGCGTGAGGTAGCTGTAGACGGAGGTTCGCGATCCGCCAAGCTTTTTGAGGCCGGTGTACCAGATGAAATACGACAGGTTGAGGGCGAGCAGCGCCGAGCCGAGCATCAGGGCCCAGCTCTGACCGGAGATCGACCGCCAGTTGACGTCGAGAAGAATCGGGATCATCGCCACGACGTAAAACGCCGCGCCAATTGAGAAGGTCAGCCCAATCACGGTGAGCGCCGAGTGGCGGCGGAGGACCGGCTGCGAGGCCACCGAGTACACCGCCCAGCACAACACGCCGGCAATCATCAGCGCGTCACCGGCCAGCGTTTCCCCCGACAGTTCCACGCCGCGGCCGACCACCAGGTAGAGCCCGGCCAGCGCCATGAAGACGCCGACCCAGCGCACCGGCTTGATGCGCTCGTGGCCGGCCAGCGCCGAGAGCACGGCGATGACGATCGGCGAAGTGCCGACAATCAGCGAGCTGTTGGCGACGCTGGTGCGCCGCACGCCGCCGACGAAGCACAGCTGGTACAGGAACGTCCCAACCACGCCGAGGAAGACCAGCTGCACCCAGTCGGTCCGCGTCAGCGGGTTGCCGCGCTCCCGCTCGTCGGCGCGGTTCCATCGCATCGCGGCCAGGAAGACCGTGGTGCCGACGAGCAACCGCATCGCGTTGAAGGGAACCTCCGGAAAGTCGCGGAGCGCGACCTTGACGACAGAAAAATTGCTGCCCCAGATGAGGACCATGAGGAGCAACGCGCCGTCGAGGAGGGTCAGGGCCACAAGAAGCTGGAAGTGTTGATCGAAAAAGAAAACGGGGGCGGCGCCATTTTGGCGCGCCCCCGTGATTGCGAAGTGCTGGCTGTTGCCTGCCCTTAGCCGCCGAAGGGCTTGAGGAAGAACAGGATCAGCGAGATCAGCAGCACGTAAATGACGAGTGACTCGATCAGCACGAGACCGAGAATCAGCGAGCCGCGGATTTCGCCGGCGGCGCCGGGGTTGCGGGCAATGGCTTCAGCGGCCGAGGCCACAGCCTTGCCCTGGCCGAGCGCAGCGCCGAACGCGGCGATGGCCAGCGCGAAACCGGCGGTGATGATCGACCACTGGACCAACCCCGAATTGGCCGCGCCTGCGGCGGCTTCCTGGGCATAGACCGGTGAGGCCAGACCGAGGACCACGAACCCGAACATCAACGACAGCAGAAACCGACTTGTTCTCACGGAAAACGCCTCCATCTCAGACTTCTCACCGCTTCCACCGCGACGGCGACGCCAAGCGACGTCACACCTACCAGCATGGCCACCGGATCGAGCTGCAAACGCACCATCATACCGTAGGCTGCGAGTGCCAGCATACCATGCCTTGTGAAAAACTTCACTAAGTGGAAACGGGCGGGTTTCCGGGGGGTTTCGCCGCCGGACCGAAGACCCACAAGGGCATCGACGCTGCCTTGAATCGCCCAGAACGACAGCCCGATCAACAGGCCGCCGCCCACCACGCCCAGCGGCGCCGCCAGGTTGCGGAACCACGCGCCGGCGACCAGTGCCATCAGCCCGCAAGCCACCGCCGTATCGCGTGCAATGCGCTCCAGCATCAGCAGACTGACCGACTCGTCGTCACTTCTTCGACGCGAGTTGCATGACGCGGTAAACGTTGAGGATGCCGGCCGCCAGGCCCAGGAAGAAACCCAGGAACGACAGCCAGGGCTTGGTCCCGAGCTGAACGTCGAGCCAGTAGCCGCCGCCAAAACCCAGCACCAGGGCGAAGACAAACGACATCCCGATTGTGCTGAGCTGACCGATGAGCTGCCAGGTGGTCGGGGACGTCGGCGGCATGCCTTCAGTGTAGGGCCAAACGAGCCTCGGCTCTGGCGCCACGGGTATACTGCAGATGACGCTGTCCGATGCGCCTCGGCCGCAGCACCGTGAGGACGTATGAGCCGACACCCGATCGTTCGTCTCGTCGCCGGGGCAGCAACTGCCCTGTTCATTTCCGTCGTCCTCGTCGCCCAGTCCGCTGAGCGCGTGCTCTACGTGAGCGTGTGGGACGAGCACACCCGCGCGCCGATCACGGGCCTCGGGGCCGACGCCTTCGCGGTGCGGGAAGACGGGGTGCGGCGCGAGGTGCTGCGTGTCACGCCCGCCACCTCGCCGATGCCGGTGGCGATTCTCGTCGACAACTCGCAGGCCGCCACGCCCACCATCGCGGATCTGCGCAAGGCGCTGTCGGCCTTCGTGCGTTCGCTCGACGGCATTGGCCCGGTCGCCATCATCGGCGTGGCCGACCGGCCCACCATCCTCCGCGACTACACCACGGACCAGAAGCAACTGCAGGACGGCGTCCAGCGCGTGTTCGCGATGCCCGGCTCCGGCGCCACCCTTCTCGACGCCATCGTCGAGGTGAGCCAGGGCCTGGCGAAGCGCGACACCGACCGCGTCGCGATGGTGATTGTCACGACCGAAAACCGCGAGTACAGCACGCGCCACTATCGGGACGTGCTCGAGGCGCTCGGCAAAGGCGGCGCGATGATGCACGCGCTCGTGCTGACCGGGCCCGGCGGCGCGGCGCTGAACGACGAGGCGCGCAATCGCGCCTCGGTGCTCGACCTCGGCCCGCAGGCCAGCGGCGGCACGCGCGCAGACGTGCTCACCAGCCAGGCCTTCGAGGTGAAGCTGCAGGAACTGGCCGCGATCCTGAAGAGCCAGCACCGCGTGGTCTACTCGCGCCCGCAAACGCTGATCCCGCCCGAGAAGATCGAAGTGACGGCGGCCAAGCCGGGCATGGCGGCCAGCGGCGCTCCGGCGAGAGGCCAGGCCGTAAGGTAGTCATGCGATCGTCAGCATTCAGCGCGTTCGTGCTGGCGGTGGCGCTGTCGGGCGCCACTGCCGGGCACGCGCGCCTGACGGCCCAAGCTGTTGCACCCGCTTCTCAAGAGAAGAACCAGGTGTTCCGCGCCAGCGTCGAGATGGTGTCGCTCAACGTCACCGTAGTCGACAGCCAGGGCCACTACGTCACCGACCTCGCGCAAGAGGAGTTCGGGGTGTTCGAAGACGGCGCCAAGCAGGAGCTGACCTACTTCAACCGCACCAACCTGCCGATTGCGCTCTCGCTGTTGATCGATTCCAGCGCCAGCATGGAGCAGCGGATGGAGAACGCCCAGGAGGCCGCCATCGGCTTCGCGAGCAAGATCCGGCCGCAAGACCTGGCGCAGGTGGTGGACTTCGACAGCCGCGTCGAGATTCGGCAGACCTTCACCAACAAGCTCGACGAACTCGAGAAGGCGATCCGCAGCACCTCGTCGGGCGGATCCACCGCCTTGCACAACGCCGTCTACATCTCGCTGAAGGAACTCGCCAAGGTCAGGGCAAAGAACCCGGAGGAGGTTCGCCGGCAGGCCATCGTGGTGTTGTCGGACGGCGAAGACACGTCGAGCCTCGTCAGCTTCGAGGAGGCGCTCGAACTGGCCAAGCGTTCTGAAACCGCCATCTACACCATTGGCCTGCAGCCACGCGAGACGAGCTCCCTACGCGGGTTCCGTGAAGCGGAGTTCGTGCTTCGCCAGCTGGCGCAGGAAACCGGCGGGCGCGCGTTCTTCGCGCAGAAGGTCGAGGACCTGAAGGACGTCTACGGCCAGATTGCCGATGAGCTGTCGAGCCAGTATTCGATGGGGTATTCGTCGAGGAACCCGCGGCGCGACGGCGCCTTTCGCCGACTGGTCGTGCAAGTCGCCCGTCCCAACGTGACGGCCCGCACCAAACGCGGCTATTACGGCCCAACCTCACACTAGCCCTGCTAGTATTCCCCCGTGCGTGCCATGGTTTACCTGATCGGCGCCGGACCCGGCGCCCCGGACCTCATCACCTTGCGCGGCCACCGCTGCCTGCAACAGGCGGACGTCGTGATCTACGACCACCGGGTTCACGCCGGGGTGCTGCAGTACGCGCCCGCGCCGGCGGAGCGGATTGACGTGGGCGCGGCGGCCGACGCCAGCGGGCAAGACGCCATCTGCTTCCTGATTGCGGAGAAGGCGCGCGAAGGCAAGGTCGTGGCGCGGCTCAAGCGCGGCGATTCTTTCCTGTTCGATCACGGCGGCGAAGAGGCGCTGTTCCTGCACGAGCAGGGCATCGCGTTCGAGGTAGTGCCGGGCGTGCCAACGCCGATCGGCGCCGCGGCGTACGCGGGCATCCCCATCACGTATTCGGGCGCCGGCGACACCGTCACGTTCGTGCGCGGACATGACGACGAAGGGCGGGAGCGAACCCGCCTCAACTGGGACCACCTCGCCGGTCTCGGCGGCACCATCGTCTGTAACGCCGGCCCGACGCAACTGCCGAAGCTGCTCGAGGCGCTGATGGCGCACGGGCGGCCGGCGGACGAATCCGCGGCGATCGTCGTGAACGGCACGCTCTCGTCACAGCGCACCATCACCGGCACCCTGGCGGAACTGGCCCAACTGGTGAACGAGCAAGCCATCGGCGCCGCGCTCCTGATCGTCGGCCGGGTCGTCAACTTCCGCGAACACCTGCGATGGTTCGATTCGCGGCCGTTGTTTGGCCGACGGGCGCTCGTCATGCACTCGAATGATCAGCCGGACGGCCTGGCCACCCTCCTGCAGGGCCGCGGCGCCGAGGTGCTGGTTGACACCGACCCCAGCCTCGACGTCTATCGCCAGCTCCTCGACCGCAAGGTGGACGTGGTGACCTTCACCAGCGCCTCCGCGGTGCTCGGCTTCCTCGCCAATGTGGGCGCCGACCAGGCCTCCGATCTGCTGGCCCACACGGTGGTGGCCACGCTCGGTCCCGCCGCCGCTGATGCCCTGGCGCGGGCCCATGTCTCGCCGGCCATCCAACTGCCGGCCGGTTCCCTCTCAGCATTCGCCGACGCGATCGTCGCGCACTTCAGAGAGGTTCAGCAGGGTTCAGAACCCTTCTGAACCCTGCTCTCATCTCCACGGCATCAGGTTTTCGATCCACGCAATGCGCGTGAGGTCGTTGTAGATCACCGTCGCCATCAGCGTCATCAGCAGCACGAAGCCGACAAACAGCATCTTCTCTTTCACCTGCAGGCTGAAGTCGCGGCGCGAGATGGTCTCGATGCCCATGATGAAGATGTGGCCGCCGTCCAGAATCGGGATCGGCAGCAGGTTCAGGAGGCCGAGGTTGAGGCTGATGCCGGCCATCAGGCCGAGCAGGGCAATCCAGCCCGCCTGCGCCGACTCGCCGGACAACTGCGCAATGCCGACCGGTCCCATCAACTGCTTCGGTGAGGCTTCGCCGGTGACCAGGTCGCGCAGCGTCGCCAAGATCTGCCCGGCCATCTCCCAGTTGCGCTGAAAGCTCATGCCGATGGCTTCGATCGGTGTCGGCGTGAACGGGCGCGTCGCATTGCTCATGAACATGCCGATGCGCGGCGTGTCGCCCTCCATCCGTGGCGTCACGCTGATCGTCTGCTCGACGCCGTCGCGGCGGATGCGGAACTCGACCGGTGCCCCCTTCTTGCTGCCGATCGCCTCGCTCACCATCGAGCTGAACACCATGCGCTGGCCGTCGACGGCGAGAATGAGGTCGCCGCCCTTGAACCCGGCTGCTGCCGAGGGCGACCCCGGCTGCAAAGACTGGACGCTGGGATTCACGTCCGGCAGCACGCCGATGGTCCCCACTTCGAATCGGGCGTTGCCGCGGGTGCGCAGCTCCGTGAGGTCGGGCCGGATCTTCAGGCGTTCCTCCCGGCCATCGCGCATCACCACGGCGTCCACTTCGCGCTCGGGGCGCGCCGCCACCGCCATGTCGAGGTGTTCCCAGGTGCGAATGTCGGCGGTGCCGAGCTTCACGATCACGTCACCGGGACGGATGCCCGCCTTCTCCGCGGGCGAGCCCGGCTGCACCGCGCCGACGACGGCCGGGCGATCGAGGTAGGCCAGCACGTCGGCGCCCTGCATCAGCACGACCGCCAGCAGGACCACCGCCAGGATCAGGTTCATCATCGGCCCGGCGATCAGGATCTGGAAGCGCTGCCACTTGCTCTTCGACAGGAACTCGTCGTCGCTCCCGGTCTGCGGGTCGTCCGGGTTCTCCCCCGCCATCTTCACGTAGCCGCCGAGCGGGATGATGCTGATGCAGTACTCGGTGTCGCCGCGCTGGACCTTGAGGATCTTGGGGCCGAAGCCGAGCGAGAAGGTCAGCACCTTCACGCCGTTCCAGCGCGCGAGCAGGAAGTGGCCCAGCTCGTGGATGAACACGAGCACGCCGAGCACGAACAGGAAAGCAAGCAACGTCGTCATTTCAAACTCGATTCTAGTTCCCGGGCCGACTCGGCGGCGTGCTGCCGGGCCCAGGCGTCAACGCGCCGGACCTCGGCCAGCGTCGCCGCGGGCTCCGGGGTGTGGGCATCCATGGCCTGTTCGATCACCTGGGGAATGCTGGTAAAGGCCAAACGCCCCTCCAGGAAGGACGACACGGCGACCTCGTTGGCCGCGTTCAACACGATCGGCAGGCTGCGTTCCGCTTCCAGGGCGCGGTAGGCGAGGCGGAGGCAGGGGAAGTCATCCCAGGCCGGCTCGTGGAACTCGAGCGCGCCGACGCGGGTCAGGTCGAGGAACGGCACCGGCGCGTCCCAGCGCTCCGGATAGGCGAAGGCGTACTGGATGGGCAGCCGCATGTCGGTGATGCCCAACTGCGCGATGATCGAGCTGTCTTTGAACTCCACCATCGAGTGGACGACCGACTGCGGGTGCACGACCACCGCAATCTGCGACGCCGCCGCGCCGAACAGCCAGTGCGCCTCGATCACCTCGAGGCCCTTGTTCATCAGCGTGGCGGAATCGATGGTGATCTTCGGGCCCATCTGCCAGGTCGGGTGCTTCAGCGCATCCGCGGCGGTGACCGTGGCGAGCGCCGCCCGCGAGCGGCCGCGGAACGGCCCGCCCGAGGCGGTGAGGATCAAGCGCCGCCACTCGCCGTGGCGGCGGCCGTGCAGGCACTGGTGGATCGCGTTGTGCTCGCTGTCGACCGGCAGCACGGCCACGCCCTTGCGCCGGGCCGCGTCCATCACGATGCCGCCGGCCATCACCAGCACTTCCTTGTTGGCGAGGGCGATGGTCTTCCCGGCCTCGATGGCAGCGAGCACGGCGTCGAGCGCGGCGGTGCCGGACGAGGCGCACAGCACGATGTCGACGTCCGGGTGCGTGGCGATTTCGATCAGGCCGTCGTTGCCGACGCCGCAAATTTCAGCGGGCGATCCGCCGAGTGCGGCGCGCAGCCGGTCCATGGCCTCGCCGCTGGCCATGGCCACCGCGCGCGGGCGGAACTCGAGGATCTGCTTCGCCATGGCGGCGACGTTGGTCGCCGCGGCGATGGCCACCACTTCGAGCCGGTCGGCGTGCGTACGCGCCACTTCGAGCGCGCTCGTCCCGATCGATCCCGTTGAGCCGAGTATTGCTATGCGCGTCATGGTCTGCAAGACAGCCACAGATTACACAGATTTCGCAGATACACACTCGACCCGTCCGCCGGGCTTCGCCCGGCCACTGCGGGAGCCATCAGAACGCGAACGAAAAGCCCACTTGGGCTGCCGTCGTGCCTGCAGGGGCCTTTCGTTCGCGTTCTGGTGGCTCCCGCGCCCGACCGAAGGTCGGGCCGGGTCGAGTCGACGCCGAAGTGCATTCGACGCGCCTGCGAGCGTTTTTCAATCTGTGTAATCTGCGGCCGCATTTTCGTGATCACAGCGCCCGCAGGAAGAAGTAGAACACCGGCGCGGCAAACAGCAGGGCGTCGATGCGATCGAGCACGCCGCCGTGTCCGGGGATCAGCGAGCCGCTGTCTTTCATCTCGGCGGCCCGCTTCAGCATCGACTCGAACAGGTCGCCGATGATGCCGGCCATGACGATGCCGGCGCCGAGCGCGGCCAGCCAGATCGGCGAGGCGACGGGCAGCCAGTACGAACCGGCCACGGCCAGGAAGATCGGCGCCGCGATGAAGCCGCCCAGCGCGCCCTCGCGGGTCTTCTTCGGGCTGCGCACCGGCGCCAGCGGCGTGCGGCCGAAGGCGCGGCCCGAGTAGTACTGCGCGGTGTCGCTGACCGCCACCGTCGCAATCAGCAACAGCACCGCCTCGCGTCCCGCCATGGCGTGCACGCCGACCAGCGATCCGAGGGGCAGGCCGAGATAGACCGGCGCCAGCAGCGCCGCCGCGGTATCGGCCAGGATCGGCGTCCCGACGCGATCCGAGATCAACACGTTGAGGGCGATGAGAAGAAGCGCGGCGGCGAGCACCGACTCGATGTCCACCCACTGGAACGGCACCATCGCGCAGGCCAGCAGCGTGGCCAGCAGGGTGGTCCAGAACGGCACCCTGGCGCCGATGGCATCGACGATCTTCTCGTACTCGGTGAAGGCCAGCGCCGCCACCACGAGGGCGACGCCCAGCATGGCAATGGGGCTGAGGAACCAGATCAGGGCCAGCGTCACGGCGATCAGGACCACGCCGCTCAGTAAACGGGTCATACGGGGCTTACTTCACACCGGCGGCGACGGATGGGGCAATGCCGCCGAAGCGGCGGTCGCGCTTCTGGTAGGCGAGCACGCCCTCGAGCAGGTGGCGGCAGCGGAAGTCGGGCCATAGCGTATCGGTCACCCAGATCTCGGCATAGGCAATCTGCCACAGCAGGAAGTTGCTCACCCGCATCTCGCCGCTCGTGCGAATCAACAGATCGGGATCCGGCTGGCCCGCCGTGTAGAGAAAACTCGCGAAGCGATCCTCGTCCAGGTCCTGCGGATCGAGGCCCGAGGCCATGGCGCGCCGCGCCGCATCGACAATCTCCGTGCGGCCGCCGTAGTTGAGCGCGATGTTGAAGAGCATTCCGGTGTTGGTCGCGGTCTTGCGTTCGGCGGCCACCAGTTCCTCGAGCACGTCCGGCGCCAGCGACTCGGTGCGGCCAATCACCTTGAAGCGGATGTTGTTGCGCAGCAGCGTGGACAGCTCCAGCCGCAGGTAGCGCTTGAGCAGCATCATCAGCGTGCTGACTTCGGTCACCGGCCGCTTCCAGTTCTCGACCGAGAACGCGTACAGGGTCAGGACGTCCAGTCCCAGGCGCGCGGAGGCCTCGACCACGTCGCGCACCGAGTCGATGCCGGCGCGGTGGCCTTCGACGCGCGGCAGGTGGCGCTGGCCGGCCCAGCGGCCGTTGCCATCCATGATGATCGCGACGTGGCGCGGCAGGCGATCCATCTCGATCTGGCGCGCCAGGGCCTCTTCGGGCCCGCCGGTTGGAATCCACTCCAGCAATTGATCGAGGCTCATGGAGTCGGTCTTCGATAGTACAACGAAAAGGCCGGCCTGGAGAGTTCCCCAAGCCGGCCCTGCGTTCTAACTCTTAGGTCCTAGGTCTTAGGTCTTAGGTCCTTACATTCCCGGCCAGGGCGGGGTCGCCGACTTGCCCACCGCGGCCAGGCCCTTCATCACGAACTTCTGAAGGCGCTTGCCGGTGTAGGTTTCGGTCGTGTAGATGTTGCCCTTCGAGTCGGTGGCGATGCTGTGCACGCCCAGGAACATCCCGGGCTGGCGGCCGCCGTAGCCGAAGTTGTAGAGCTCGGTCATGGACTGGCGGTCGAACACGCGCACGTGCTCGTTGACGCCA
>JBAZYO010000013.1 GCA_041659285.1 Vicinamibacterales bacterium
GGTCGAAGAGGCCGCCGCGCACCGCCCGCGCAAGCCGTTCCGGTTGGCCGGCGCGACCCCTGCCGGGTCGTCCAAGGCAAGGAAGACGCGGCACAAACGGTAAGCTCACGATCGGATATCATCTACGACTATCGATATTCGCTTTTGCCTGACCGCAATCCTACGAGGTCGGATGACGCTGGTTGAAAAGACGACGGTCGGACTGCTGGCAGTGCTGGCAATGGCGTTTGGGCACGACCATGCCGCGTTTGCGCAGGTGCCGGCCACGCCCATGGCGATTGGCGAGGTCGTGGACGCGGCCAGCAAGGACCTGCCCGCCGTCGCCGAAGCCGCCGCCCGGGCAAGCGCGGCATCGGCGGCCATCGGCGAGTTCAGGGCCGCCTACCTGCCGCGCGTCGATGGCCTGTGGCAGTTGAATCGCGCGAGCCGCAACAACGTGTTCGGCCTGCTACTGCCGCAAAGCATCGTCCCCGCCATATCAGGTCCCGTACTCGGCACCGACAGCTTCGAAAGCGCCTGGGGCAGCGCCGCCGGCCTGCTGTTCTCAGCGGAAGTCTTCGACTTCGGCCGGCGATCGGCCACCGTCGACGCCGCCCGCGCCCAGGCCTCGGCCAGTGAGGCGCAGCTCAGCCTCGCGCGCCTTAACGCCGGCATCGCGGCGGCCGATGCCTACCTGGCCGCTCTCGGCGCCCAGCAAACCGTGGTGGCCGCCCGCGCCAACGTCGCTCGCCTGGAGACCCTGCAGGGCACGGTGAAGGCGCAGGTGGATGCGGAGCTGAAGCCGGGCGCCGACCAATCGCGCATCGATGCCGAAACCGCCGCCGCCCGCAACCGCCTGGTGGCGGCAGAGCAGGCATTGGCGCTCGCGAAGCTGGCGATTGCGCAGGCGGTGGGACGTCCGGATCTGGATCTCGTGCTGGTTCCCGCGAGCCTGTTGACCAATCAGCCGGCTCGCACGACTTCCGCCGAAACGGGCTCACCGGAACATCCGGCGATCACCGCCGCCACGCGAGCCGTCACCGCCGCCGAGATGAAGCGCGAAGCGACGGCCCGAGCGTTCAGGCCGCGATTCCTGTTCAATGGCGCGCTGGCGGCGCGCGCGAGCGGCGCCAGCGTCGATGGCACCATCGACAACGGGCATGGTCTGTGGCCCGATGTCCCGAACTGGGCCGCCGGCCTGACCGTCTCGTTTCCATTCCTCGACCTCACGGCGAATCGGGCGCGGCTCGCGGTCGAGGCAGCCGACACCGCCGCATCCCAGGCGCGGCTGCAGGGCGCGGTGCAACGTCGGCGCATCGAGACGCGGCAGGCGGATGTGCTGCTGGACGCCGCCGCGAAGATGGCCGCGAACATCCCGGCGCAGCTGTCGGCGGCGCGGCAGGCCGATGCGCAGGCGCGCGCCCGTTACGAGGCGGGGCTAACCGGCATTGTCGAAGTCGCCGACGCACAGCGGCTGCTGGCGCAGGCGGAAACCGAGGACGCACTGGCGTCACTGGCCGTGTGGCGCGCGCGACTCGCGCAGGCCGCCGCACACGGTGACCTGACGGCGTTTCTCACCGAGGCCGCGATGCCCACCGGGCCCCGCGTCAAACCCTGATCATGCGACTCACACTTGCGGCACTCTCCCGGCCGATCACCATCATCGTCGCCGTGCTCGGACTGGCGGTGGCGGCCGGGCTCGCCGTGCGCCGCATGCCGGTCGACATCTTCCCGACCGTCGGCGACCCCGCCGTCTACGTGGCCCAGCCCTACGGCGGCATGGACCCGGCACAGATGGACGGGTTCCTGACCTACTACTACGAGTACCACTTCCTCTACATCTCGGGCATCGAGCACATCGAGTCGAAGAGCATCCAGGGCGTCGCGCTGCTCAAGCTGGTGTTCCACCCGGGCACCGACATGAACCAGGCCATGGCGCAGGTGGTCGGCTACGTGAACCGGGCCCGCGCCTTCATGCCGCCCGGGGCCGTGCCGCCCTTCATCACGCGCTTCGATGCCGGCAGCGTGCCGATCGGCCAGCTGGTGTTCAGCAGTCCCACCCGCCTGCCGGCGGAAATGCAGGACATCGCCCTGAACCGCGTCCGGCCGCTGTTTGCCACGTTGCCTGGCGTATCCGCACCACCGCCCTTCGGTGGCAATCAACGCACCATCGTCGTACGCCTCGATCCGGAACGGCTGCAGTCGTATCGGGTGTCGCCGGAGGAGGCGATTGCCGCCGTCAATCGCGCCACCGTCGTCACGCCGTCGGGGAACGTGCGGACCGGCGACTTGAATCGCATTGCCTCCACCAACGCCACGCTTGGCGGCAACCTGTCGGAACTGCTCGAGGCGCCGGTGCGCGTGGGCTCCGGGACCACGGTCTACCTGCGAGACCTCGGGGTCGTGGAGAACGGCACCGACATCGTCTCCAGTTACGCGCACGTCAACGGCAAGCGCACCGTCTATATCCCTGTCACGAAACGCTCCGACGCCAGCACCCTCTCGGTGATCGCGGCAGTGCGGCAGAACCTGGCGGCGATGCAGGCGCTGGTACCCGAAGACGTGGAGATCCGGCTGGAGTTCGACCAGTCACGCTATGTGACCAGCGCGATCCGGAACCTGGTCACGGAGGGCCTGCTCGGCGCGCTGCTGACCGGCTTGATGGTGCTGCTGTTCCTGCGCGACTGGAAGAGCGCGCTGATTGTGGTGGCGACCATTCCCGGCGCGTTGATGGCGGCGGTGGTCGGGCTCTGGCTCGGCGGCCAGACCATGAACCTGATGACGCTGGGCGGCCTGGCCCTGGCCGTCGGTGTGCTGGTTGACGAAGCGACGGTGGCCATCGAGAGCATTCACTCGCAGTTGGGCCGTGGCGCGGCCAAGGTCGACGCGGTGATCGAGGCGAGCCGCGTGACGTCGGTGCCGCGGCTGCTCGCCATGCTGGTGGTGGTGGCGGTGTTCCTGCCGGCGTTCTCACTGGTCGGCGTGCCGCGCCAGCTGTTCGTGCCGTTGGCGCTGGCGGTAACGCTGGCGATGGCGGCATCGTATGTCCTGTCGAGCACGCTGGTGCCGGTGTTGTCGGCCTGGTGGCTGCGGACGCACGCCGACGATTCGCGGTCGTTCGCGAAGGCGCAGGCCCGCTACGCCGCCGTGCTGCACCGCGTGCTGGCCGCCCGAGGCGTGACGGTGATCGGTTACCTGGTCGCGTGCGCGGCCGTGCTCGCGGTGTTGCTGCCTCGCCTTGGTGTCGAGTTGTTCCCGGTGACCGGCAGCGATCAACTCCAGATGCGGCTGCGCGCGCCGACCGGCACGCGCATTGAACGGACCGAGCCGCTGACGCTTCGGGTGCTCGAAGCGGTCAAGAACGAGGTCGGCGCGGACAACGTCTCAATCAGCACCGCGTTCATCGGCGTGCAGCCGGCCAGTTACCCGATCAACACCATCTACCTGTGGACCTCCGGTCCGCACGAAGCGGTGCTGCTCGTGTCGCTGACGGCGGAGGCCAGCCGCGACGCCGCCGGGCTTCGCGAGCGCTTGCGGGCGCGGCTGAAGAAGGCCGTGCCAGAAATGACCGTCTCGTTCGAAGCCGGCGACATCGTCTCGCAGGTCATGAGCTTCGGTTCGCCGACACCGGTCGAAGTCGCGGTGCAGGGCCTCAACCTGCAGCAGAACCGCGAGCACGCCGCGAAGATCCAGGCCGCTCTGGCGCCGCTGCCGTTCCTTCGCGACCTGCAGATTGCCCAGCCGCTCGACTACCCGACGCTGAACGTCAACATCGATCGCGAACGGGCCGGCCAGTACGGCCTCACCATGAGCAACGTGGCGAGGTCCCTGCTCACAGCGACGGCGTCGAGCCGCTTCGTGGAACCCAACTACTGGCGTGACCCGGTGGGCGGCAACGCCTTTCAGATCCAGGTGGAGATTCCGCAGAGCCGCATCGCTTCAGCGCAGGATCTCGAGGCGCTGCCGGTGATGGCGGGGGGCACCCAGGCCACCACCCTCGGCGATGTCGCCTCCGTTGCCACGGGGGTGATGCCGGGAATGATCGAGCGCTATAACGGTCAACGCGTCGTCAGCATGACGGCCAACCTGCATGGCATGACGCTTGGCCAGGCCCTGCCGGCCATCCGCGACGCCATTGCCACCGTTGGCGAAGTGCCGCGTGGCGTGACCGTGGCGCTCAGGGGACAGGTGCCGGCGCTCGAACAGACCGTGAGTGCCCTTCAATCTGGCCTCGGCCTCTCAGTCCTGGCCATCGCATTGCTTCTGACGGCGTACTTTCAATCGTGGCGGCTCGCGCTCGCCGTGCTGGCGGCCGTGCCGGCGGCGCTCTCGGGCGTGGTGCTGATGCTCTGGGCGACGGGGACCTCGATGAACGTGCAGTCGTTCGTCGGCGCCACCATGGCCACCGGCATCGGCGTGGCCAACGCCATCCTGCTCGTCTCGTTTGCCGAAGCCGCCCGCCGGCAAGGGGAATCCAGCCTCAGCGCCGCGGCCACCGGCAGCGTCGGCCGGCTTCGCGCCGTGCTGATGACCGCCGCCGCCATGATGATTGGCATGGTCCCCATGGCGCTTGGCCTCGGCGATGGCGGCGACCAGGCGGCGCCGCTCGGCCGCGCCGTGATCGGCGGGCTGATGGCCGCCACCGCCGCCACCCTGCTCGTGGTTCCCGCGTGTTACGCCCTGCTCCAGGCCTCCGCATCAACGCGGACGGCGTCCCTCAACCCTTCGGATCTCGCGAGTGATGGTCATGCACCTTCATAGATCGTTCGTCGCCTTCAGTGCCGCCCTCGTGTTGATCAGCCCGGCAGTCGCGCGTGGGCAAGCGGTGGAGACCGCGCCGGTGACCCGGCGCGCCGACCAGCGCGTGGTGCAGTTGCCGGGCGAGCTGACGCCGTTCCAGGCCTCTGCCCTGTCGGCCCGCATCGGCGGCTTCGTTGAGCACGTGCAGGTCGATCGCGGCAGTGTCGTCAAGCAAGGCCAGGTGCTCGCCACGCTCGCGGTGCCGGAACTGACCGCGCAGTCGGCGGAGGCGCGGTCGCGGGTGTTGCTGGCCGAAGCGAGACGCGCCGAAGCCGAGTCGAAGGTGACGACGGTGGTGTCGACGCTGGAGCGGCTGAAGCGCGCCGCCTCGACACCCGGGACGGTGGCCGGCCTCGACCTGCTGCGCGCCGAGGAAGACGTGGCGTCGGCGCGCGCGGCCTTCCAGACGCAAGTCCAGGCCATCGAAGGCGCCAAGGCGGCGCTGCAGTCCGTGCTCGCGCTCGAAGAGTACCGCTCCATCGTCGCGCCCTTCGCGGGGCGGATTACCGAGCGCCTGGTGCACCCCGGCGCGTTGGTTGGGCCGACCACCGGCCCGTTATTTCGACTCGAACAAGTCTCCCGCCTGCGGTTGGTGCTGCCGGTGCCGGAACACAGCCTGGGCGTGATCGCCATGGGCCGGATCCTGGAGTTCCGGGTGCCGGCGCATCCAGGACGAACGTTCAGCGCGAAGCTCGCGCGCAGCGCCGGTTCGCTTGATTCCCGGACGCGGACGATGTCGATTGAGGCGGATGTCGATAACGCGGCCGGACTGCTGGCACCCGGCATGTTTCCCGAGGTGTCATGGACGATCGCGCGTGAAACCGCCGGAATGCTGGTACCCGCCACGGCCGTCGTGACCACCACGGAACGGACGTTCGTGATCAGGGTCACCAACGGCAAAGCCGAATGGGTCACGGTCAAGAAAGGCGCCGCCGCGGGGGATCAAGTGGAAGTGGCGGGCGACCTCAAGCCGGGCGACCTCGTGGTCAAGCGGGCGACCGACGAGATCCGTAACGGATCCGTTCTGAAGTCCTGATCGTCACCTGACTCAACCAGCCGGCCGCAAGTTGGCAAACACCCCAAAGCCCGGAGCGACGCGGCCGTTGTAGCGGGGCGCGAGCAACGCCGGCAGCATGCTGAGATTGAGATGCGCGCCGATGCCCGGCGCCCACCCCTTGATCGGTGGCAGTTGGCGCAGGTAGCCCAACTGCGCCTTCCCGACCGTGAAGATGCTGGTGATGTATTCGTGCACGTGGAGGTCGTGAGCGGGTTTGCCGACCACCTCCAGCCTGGCGAACCAATGGTGCCGGCCATTGACCGAGCGCAGGCTGGACTCGGCCAACACGGCATGGGTCGATTGCGTGAGCGTGCCCCCTGGAACGGCGCTGGTGTCGCGATTGACGCCGTAGGCGATCGTGCCGGCCCAGCCGCCGGCACCGCGCGTTGGACGGAAGTACATGGCCGACGCGGTGGCGCGGTTCACGTCCTGCCGCGGCTGGCTGCCGAGGCCGGCTTCAGCTTCGCGCAGGTGACCGGCTGACACCTGCAACGACCAGCGGTCGCTGGGGGCAACCGAGATGCGGCCCGACACCGAGTCGAGCGCGGCCATCTCCAGGCCGGCGCGCGCGTCATCCGGTTCCCGTCCGTTGAACGCCGACGCTTCGGCGCGCCATCGCGAGCCGGACACGCCGGCGGTGATCACGCCGAACGCGATGTGGGTCGCGTCGAGCCAGTGGTGCGTGATCGGCGCAATCGGGTTGGGCATCGCCGACGCGCGGTGTGGAAACGCCGGCGGCCCCAGCGCCGACTCCCCTGCCAACGCCGCGTAGCCATGGAAACGGAGACGATCGGAGAGCGGCCGCTCGTAGTCAACGGCCAGTTCCATGAACAGGTCGTGCGGATGCTGTTGATCGTGAATCGAATCGCCGTCGCAGACTTCGCCGGTGGCCAGCAGGTCCGGATACCCGCAGCCGCCAATGGTCCACGGCTCGGCGCTGAGCATCGCCCGCACGCCGACGCGGCCGCGGCCGAGCGGACGACGCGCCATGCCCATGAACCAGTTGATGCTGCCGAACTGCCGGCTGGTGCGATGGACTTCTCCGGATTCGTAGAGGAACTGCGCGAAGACGTTGGCGTGGCCCATGAACATCCAGTCGCCAACGGCGGCGTGGATGCCGGACATCGGCGTCGCCGCGGGTTGCCACGACGTCCCGGACGACTCCTCGGCGCGGTGCTGCTGGGCAGCGGCGGGCATCGCGAGGACGAGCAAGGCGGCCAGGCCGCAGGCGAACCGACTCAAGACTCCCTTTATAGCACTGGCCCGTTTGAGCCATGACGGTGAAGGATTTCTTCTGGAGCCGGGTGGGGTTGACCGGACTCCGCCGCCGCGGCATTATTCAAGCATCTATTTGAATACTTGAGCCATGCCAAAGCCCGTTCGCTTCAAGACCGCCGTCTACGACCTGATCGCCCAGGTCGGCAAGGCCGCATCGAACCCGGTGCGCCTCGAGATTCTCGACCTGCTGGCGCAGGCGCCGCGCACCGTCGAGGCCGTCGCCGGCCAGATCGAGCACAGCGTCGCCAACACCTCGCACCACCTGCAGGTGTTGCGACGCGCGCGCCTGGTCGAGACCGAGAAGGCCGGCCTCTACGTCACCTATCGCCTGGCCGACGCGCTGGTCGGCACCTTCGTGCTCCAGCTGCGGACGCTGGCCCGCGCCCGGCTGGACGAGATCGACCGAGTCCGCCGCGACTATCTCGACCACCGCGGCGCATTGGATGCCGTTGGGCAGAACGAGCTGATCCGCAAGGTGCGATCGGGCGAGGTCACCGTGGTCGACGTCCGGCCGGCCCGCGAATTCGACGCCGGCCACATCCCGGGCGCCGTCTCCATTCCCCTGGGCGAATTGAAGAAACGGCTCCGCGAACTCCCCAAGCACCGTGACATCGTCGCCTACTGCCGCGGGCCCTACTGCGTGATGTCTACTGATGCCGCCGCGCTGCTGCGGGCGAAGGGGTACCGGGCGCAGGCGATGGCGGAAGGCGTGCCGGAGTGGCGCGCCAAGGGCTGGCGCATCGACACCAGCAAGGGCCGTCGCGAGAGCGCGCGCCCATGACTGCGTCTGCGCCGACGGAAGGCGCCGCCATCCGGCTCGGGCTGCGCGAGAACCTCGGTCAGTTCTCGCTCCTGATCGTGGTCAACGCGTTCGTCGGCGCCATGGTCGGCCTGGAACGCAGCATCCTGCCGGCGATCGCGGAGCAGGAGTTCCAGCTCGCCGCCCGCACCGCCGTGCTGTCGTTCATCGTCGTCTTCGGTGTGGCGAAGGCGCTCACCAACTACGGCGCCGGCCGATTGTCCGATCGGTGGGGACGGAAGCACGTCCTCGTCGCCGGGTGGCTGGTCGCCGCTCCGGTCCCTTTCCTGCTCATGTGGGCGCCAACCTGGAACTGGATCCTGTTCGCCAACCTCCTGCTCGGCATCAGCCAGGGGCTGACCTGGTCAACGACCGTGATCATGAAGATCGACCTGGTCGGCCCGAAGCAGCGTGGGCTGGCCATGGGCCTGAACGAGTTCGCCGGCTACCTGGCGGTGGCCGCCAGCGCCCTGGCCACGGGCTGGATCGCCACGCGATACGGCGTGCGCCCGCAACCGTTCTATCTCGGCGTGGTGTACGTCATCGTCGGTCTGGCGCTGTCGGCGCTCCTCGTTCGCGAGACCCGTCATCACGTCTCGCACGAATCCGCGCTCGCCGGGGCCCTGCCGCCCGGCGGCATCCCCACGGCGCGCGAGGTGTTCTGGCGCACGACGCTGCTCGACCGCGACCTGTCGAGCATCAGCCAGGCAGGCCTCGTCAACAACCTCAACGACGGCATGGCCTGGGGTCTCTTCCCGATGGTGTTCGCGGCGGCCGGCATGAACCTGGCGCAGGTCGGACTGCTCGCCGCGGTCTATCCCGCCACGTGGGGTGTGAGCCAGTTGGTGACCGGCGCGCTGTCGGATCGCATCGGCCGCAAGCCGCTGATTGTCTGGGGCATGTGGATCCAGGCGGCCGGCATCGGCGTGGTGACGATGGCGCAGGCGTTCACCGGGTTTGTCGTGGGTGGACTGCTGCTGGGCATCGGCACGGCGATGGTCTACCCCGCACTCCTCGCGGCCATCGGCGACGTCGCCCACCCCAGGTGGCGGGCCTCCGCGGTGGGGGTGTATCGCCTGTGGCGTGACCTCGGCTATGCCATCGGTGCGCTGCTCGCGGGCATCACGGCCGACGCCTTCGGCCTCAACGTCGCGATGTGGGTGATCGCGGCGCTCACCTTCGTGTCAGGACTCGTCTCGGCGCTTCGGATGTCGGAAACACTGCAGGTTCCACGGGAGTAGGACTCATGCCGAACACACTCTTCATCTTGAATGACCCTCCGTATGGAACGGAGCGCAGCTACAACGCCCTCCGCCTCGCGGGCTCGTTGTCCAAGCGCGAAGGCGAGGACGTGAAGGTCTTCCTTCTTGGCGACGCGGCCAGCTGCGCCAAGAAGGACCAGAAGGTGCCGCAGGGGTACTACAACACGGAGCTCATGCTGCGAGCCGTCGGCCGCCACGGCGGCGAGATCGGCGTCTGCGGCACGTGCATGGATGCCAGGGGGATCGCCGACCCGGAGCTCATCGACACCACGCACCGGAGCACGCTCGAGGAGTTGACCAACTGGGTGCAGTGGGCCGATCGCGCGCTGGTGTTCTAGGCCGCAGGTTGGCGCAGATTACTCAGACTTCCAGCAGCAAAGGAGACGGCCCATGGCTGACTCGAAGACGGTTCTGATTCTCGGTGGTGGCGTCGGCGGTATCGCAACGGCGCGGGCGCTTCGCAAGCACCTGCCGAAGCAGCACCGCGTGGTGCTGGTCGATCGCGAGCGCGATCACGTGTTCGCACCCGTCACTCCTGTGGCTCATGGTCGGCCAGCGCACCGCTGGCGCGATCACCCGTCCACTGGCCCGCCTGGCCCGCAAAGGGATCGACGTCCGCATCGGCAATATCGAGCACATCGATCCTGAGCGGCGAACGGCGACGGTGGCCGGCGAGACACTCGAGGCCGATTACCTGGTCATCACGCTGGGCGCCGACCTGTCCCCGGAATCAATTCCCGGCCTCGCCGAATCGGGGCACAACTTCTACACGCGCAGCGGCGCCGAGTCACTGTGGGCGGCGCTCCGGCAGCTGCGCACTGGTCGCATCGTGGTGCTCACCGCCGCCCCGGCCTACAAGTGCCCGGCGGCGCCGTACGAAGGCGCGATGCTGATCGACGGCTGGTGCCGCGAGCAGGGACTGCGCGACGCCGTGCAGATTGATGTCTATGCCGCCGAGCCGGCGCCGATGGGCGTGGCGGGTCCCCACGTCTCGAGCGCCGTCACGCAACTGCTCGCCGCGAAGGGCATCCCCTATCACCCCGGGCATCAGGTGACGGCGGTGGATGCCAGCCGGAAGCGCCTGACCTTTGCAAACGGCGAGGAGGCCGCCTTCGACCTGCTCGCCTACGTGCCACCTCATCGCGCGCCGGCTGTGATTCGCGACAGCGGCCTGGCGAGTGACAGCGGCTGGATGTCCGTGGACCGCCACACAATGCAGACACGGTGGCCCAACGTCTACGCCATCGGCGACGTCGTCTCGATCCCGCTGACGCTCGGGAAGCCGCTACCGAAGGCCGGCGTGTTTGCCCACAGCCAGGCCAGGGTCGTCGCCGGCAACATCGCCCAGGCCATTGCCGGCCAGGTCGAATCGGCGCGCTTCGATGGCCACGGCGACTGCTTCATTGAGATTGGCGGGGGCAAGGCTGGCATGGGCGGCGGCAACTTCTACGCGGAGCCGAAGCCGGAGGTGACCCTGCGTCCACCGGCTCGGCGATGGCATCTCGGCAAGGTCTGGGTGGAGAAGTCGTGGCTCTATACCAAGCTGTAAGTGTCCGCTCGGAGCATCCCCACGCAACCGGCCGTCCGACAGGCTAGAGATGGAGGCCGGCGCCGGCCTGTTCAACCGTCCGTCCGTCGCGAATGTGATAGATGCGCTTGAACGTCGGGATGATCTTCTCGTCGTGGGTCACGACGATGATGGCCGTCTCGTACTGGGTGGCCAGTTGATGGAGGATGCGCATCACCGCCAGGCCGCGCTCGCTGTCGAGGGGCGCCGTCGGCTCGTCCGCCAGGATCACCGGCGGCCGGTTGGCCAGCGCCCGGGCAATCGACACGCGCTGCTGTTCGCCGCCCGAGAGCTCAGACGGCAGCGCGGAGGCGCGATGCGCCACATCGAGCGCCTGCAGCAGTTCCCGGGCGCGCGCACGGGACTCCCCATTCGGATGTCCCGCAAGCATCAGCAGCAACGCCACGTTGTCGGTGGCGTCGAGAAACGGAATCAGGTACGGCGCCTGGAAGATGAAGCCAATGCGGTCACGGCGGAGCACCCGGAGATCGGGGATCTTCCACCCGTGGTCGTAAATCACGGTGCCGCCCAGGGTCATGCGGCCCCGCGTGGGCTCGATCACCGCGCCCAGGCATTTGAGCAGGGTGGTCTTGCCCGATCCACTCGGGCCAATCAGGCCCACCACTTCACCTGGCGCCACCTCCATGTTGACGTCGACGAGGGCATCAACCGCGGTGTCGCCCGCGCCGTAGCGCTTGCTCAGGCCTTCGATCCGGATGCCGACGCCCGCCGCCATGTCAGCCGCCGATCGCCGTCGCCGGGTCCACCGCCAGCGCGGCGCGAATGGCCAGCGTGCTGGCCAGCACGCACACCACCATCACGATCACGAACCCGCGCACGGCATCGCCGGGCTCGAGCAGCACGTAGCGCGGAAAGATCGGGCCCCACAGCGTGGCGGCGATCTTCCCCACCGCGAAGCCAACCACGCCCAGCCCCAGAGCCTGCTGCAGGATCATGCTGGCGATGGTGCGATTGTGCGTGCCAATCAGCTTGAGCACCGCGATCTCCCGGATCTTGCCCAGCGTCATGGTGTAGATGATGAACGCCACGATCGCCGCGCTGACAATGGTCAGGATGACGAGGAACATGCCAATTTGCCGCGACGCCGTGGCGATCATCTTGGCGATCAGGATGTTTTCCATTTGCGCGCGCGTGAACACCTGCAGGTGTTTCCACCGGCGGATGCCCTGCGCGACCTCCTCGGACGAACGGCCCTCGGCCACCCGCACGAGCACCGCGTTGACGTTGTGGTTGCTGGCCTGGGAGTCGTCGAAGGCCGCCGGCACGCGATTGAGCGCCGCGGTCGCGGCCGTGCGCGCGCGCTCGTTGACGATGGCGTCGTTGTCCTTGAGGAACTGGGCCTCCTGCGCGTCCTTGAGGGGCACGAAGAACATCGGGTCGCCGCCCGACGACACCATGCGCCGGGTGAGACCCACCACCGTGTAGTCGTGGCGGCGAATGCGGACGTGCTCGCCGAGCCCGACCCCGGCGGTCACGTCGGCCACGGTCTCGTAGTGGCCGCGGGTCACGCGGCGGCCCGCAATCAGATACCCGGGCTCTCCCGGCTCTCCAGCAACGAACCCGACGACCATGGCGCGCACGTCCTGGACGCCCTTGCGCACCTGCATCGTGAAATACGTGACGTTGGCGGCTTGCGTCACGCCGGGCATGCTCAGGATGTCGCGGTAGACGTCATCGCGGATGCTCGACGCCTCGGCGTACGGACCGAGCGTGTCTTTCTGCACCACCCACAAGTCGGCGCCGCTGTTGTTCAGCAGCACCTTGGCGTCATCGACCATGCCCCTGTAGACGCCGGCCATCGTGAACGTCACGCCGATCAGCAAACCCAGTCCGAGCCCGGTGAGCACGAACCGGCCTGATGAATGCAGGATGTCTCGACCGGCGAGGCTGATCATGGCTGCGCCCCGCGCAAGGAGGGCACCACCGTGTGGCGGCTGGCGTCGGTCAGCTCGCGCTCGCTGTAGACCACGACCTGGTCACCGGCGCGAAGGCCGTCGAGCACCTGGACGCGGCCATCGAGCCCTTCGACCCCGGTCGCGACCGGCACGAACCGCAGTTGCTCGCCGTCGAGGCGCCAGACACCTGCCTGGGATCCGCGGTAGCGGATGCTGGCATTGGGCACAATCAGCGTGCCTGTCACAGCGGGCAGGTCGAGCGTGACCTCCACCATTTCCGCGATCGAAATCCCCGCTGGCAGCATGTCGAACGCGACCTTGGCCAGACGCTCTTCGGTGACGTTGTCGCTGATGGGCTCAACGCGCACTACCTTGCCGGCGAGGGACTGCAGCGGGTTGGCTCGCCGAGTGATGTGGGCCGTCAGCCCCACGGCGAGACCGGCCGACCGGCCCTGGTCGATCCGCAGCGCAATCCACAGGCTCGCGGGGTCTTGCAGCTTGAGAACCGATTGCCCGGCGATCACGGTGGAGCCCGGCTCCGCATCGCGGGAGGTGACGACGCCGTCAACCGGGGCGACCAGGCGGATGTTCGCGCGCTGCTGCTGCGCGCTCCCCCGATCCGCTTCGAGCCTGGCGAGGTCGCGTCGAGCGCCGGCCAGCGCGGCGTCCGCCGCGGCGACCTGGGCATCGGCCGCGCTCCTGGCCTGCAGCGCGCTGTCAACCACGCTCTGGCTCACGACGCCGGCCTTGCCGAGGTCCACGGCACGGCGCTCTTCGATGGTCGCCAGCTTCTGGCGGCTCTGCGTGTCCCGCAGTTGCGCCTGGGCTGCCGCCACGGCGCTCTGGCCCCGGTCCTGCGCCGACGTTGACGCGGTCACGCGCTCGTCAAGGTCAACGGGCTCCATCTCGGCCACCAGTTGGCCGGCGCGCACCGCATCCCCCACGTCCACGAGCACCCGTTTCACGCGGCCCGCCGATGTCGGCCCAATGAAATACGAGCGGCGCGCCTCGACGGTGCCGATGCCGAACAATGCAGGCGAGACGTCGCCGGTCGTGACTTCGGTGACGGTAACCTGCACCGGCGCCAGCGGACCGCTCTGCGTCGCCACCCAGCCAAGCGCCAGGAGCAACGCCACGCCAAAGACACCGAACCCAACCTGCCGCGCAACTACCCGGGAGAAGGCCATCTGTTCCTGAGAGATGCAGGATGTGGGAAAAGGTGACAGACCGCGTCACCGAATTCCCACGCCGGCCGCTCAATCCATGGGCTGAGGGGCGCCCGGCACGGTGAGGGGATCGCCAGTGGCGTGCTCGGTGATTTGATACCTGAGAAACGCGTGGAGTGCCGCCAGCGCCTCGGCGTTGGCCGTGGCGATACGAACGATGCCGCCCCGCTCGGTTTCGGCGTAAGTGTAGGAGATCTCGGCGTTGAGGCGCTGCAGCACCGGCACTCCGGGGGGCTGCTCGCTGTGGGTCATGAGCGGCTTGCCGAAGTCGCCCTGCTTGAATGCCATGGCGATTTCCTTGAGGTGCGTGCGAATCTGATCGCGACCGGCCTGATCACCCGCCGCGTTGGCATCCACCGAGATCGCTCCGCCGGTGGCCGCCAGGGTGAAGTGGTGCGTGGTCGTGTCCTGATCGAAGCCCATGGCCTGCTTGCCATGCGCCTTCATGTCCGCGTCCTTCTTCATCTGCTCCATGTGCTGCTCGTGCGTCATGCCGGCAGGCATGGGCGAGTGCTGGGCGTGCGCCAAAGGCGCGAAGACGGGGAGCAGCGCGAACGCCGCAATCGTGAGGAGGGTTCGTGTCATACACCATCGTAGACCTGGAACGATTCCAGGGTTGGCCGTTCGCGCGATGGGCCTTTGCTCGCGAAGGCCGGGCCGCCACCTCCCGCACACTACCTTGCCGGCATTCCCCATTCCACGGCCAAGGCAGGCGACGGCCGTGAGATCCTAGCTTCACCCATGACCACGACCGGCCGCAGTCCGTTACTCGACCACCCCCTTGAGGCGCCCTCGGTGTTCAGACCGGCCGATCTCATGGATGCCGTGCGGCGAGAGCGCCACCTCGACGCCACGCGGGTTCCGCCGCTCTGCGTTCTCGACTTCGACGGCGATCTGGCCGATGGTCTCGCCCGCGATGGTACGGCGACACCCTCGGCGTCGTGGGCGTGCTTTCACACCCAGATGCTGACCTTGACCATTGATGGGCTGGAATGTGGGGTCGTGCCACGAACCATTGGCGGGCCATATGCGGTACTGATCGCCGAGCAGCTTCACGCCGCCGGCGCCCGCCTCATCGTCGGGCTGACATCTGCCGGCCGGCTTCAGCCAGCACTTGCGCTTCCCAGCATTGTCGTCGTCGACGCCGCCGTCCGCGACGAGGGCACGTCGCTCCACTACTTGAAGGAATCGCCGACGGTATCGACGCCCACGCCGTCACTGGTGACGCACCTGGCCCGCGAGCTTGGAACGGTTGGCGCCGTCCACGAGGGCCTTGTGTGGACCACCGATGCGCCCTATCGTGAGACCGAGCAGCAACTGCACCGATGGGCGGAAGCGGGGGCCTTGGCGGTGGAGATGCAGGCGGCTTCGTTGTTCGCGTTCGGCGTCACGACCGGCGCCGGCATCGGCATGGTGGCGCTGGTCAGCAATAGCCCGGCCACATCGCACGAGCAATTCGATACCGGCGGACACGGCTACCGGCTTCGCGTGCTGACTGCCGTCGCCCGCGCCGCACGTGCGTTTCTTGAAGACGTGGAATGATTCGGCAATAACCTGGAGGTCATGGTGGATCACGTGAAGCACTCGCGAACCGCTCAGCTCGCAGTTGGCGTTCTCCTCTCTGGCGCGCTCCTGGGGTTCGCGGCATGCGGCGGGCCCGGCCCGTCCGGTTCCCAACCCGCGCCGCCGGCCGCCGCCAACGCCACGCCGGCCACGGCCACGGCCGCGACGGCAGAGCATCCAGAACTTGGTGAAGGCGCGGCCGTGACCGAAGACTCGCTGACGACGGCGGTGACAACGCACATGCAAGCGGAGGCCGCGCGGCAGGGCGGTTCGCTCGCGATCCAGGATCCCCAGCAGCAACGCCAGTTGCAGCTGACCCTGACCACCGTGCATCGGGAAGGCACCCGCAAGCTGCCCGACGGCCGTTACTTCGCATGCGCCGACTTCAAAGGGAGCGACGGCCACACCTACGACCTGGATGTGTTCATGAAGCCAGACCTGAACGGCTTGACCGCCGACGAAGTGACCATTCACAAGCAGGACGGCCAGCCGCGCTACAACTGGACGCAAACGGATGGGACCTGGAAGCGGGAGCCGGTGACGCCGCGGTAATGCGCAGGCGTCGGTTCTGCTCCGGACGCAGGCGCTACGGTCTGAGAATCTCGATCAGCCTCCCCTGGATCGCCGCTGAGGACGGAACTCCGCCCGGGTAGAGCCGTCACGTCGGCGAGGGGTGCGGCACCGGCGGTTCGGCCATCCCAAAGAGATCGCGGCCCAAGTACAGCACCGTCGGGGTGCCATACCCGCCGCGCGCATCCGACTCCTTCAAGGTATCGGCGTCGATGAACTGGTAGTCCGTCGCCAGCCCCATTGCCGCGAGCGCCTCGTCCAGATTGGCGCGCATCGTCTCGGTGTTGACGCAGCCGTCACGCGTCAGAAATACCAGGTCTCTCATCGACTGAATGCCGTCAGCTTTCGGTGAGGGTGTCGTGGTGGAACAGCCCGCCACGACCACCAGGAGGCCCAGAAGGGCGACAACTGCTCTTGCCGGTGCCATTCGCGGTAGGTTAGCCTCCGTACCCGGGTACGGAGTCAAGACGATATGTCGCATCAAGCTTTCCGAGGGTCGATCGGGGCCTTGGCCGAGGCCGCCGCTGTCAACGTCGAGACCATCCGCTTCTACCAGCGGAAGGGATTGCTGGCGGAACCGCCGCGCCGGCGTGGCGAGATCCGACGGTACGGACCGAACGATGTCGCGCGTGTCACGTTCATAAAGGCCGCTCAACGCCTGGGGTTCACCCTCGACGAGATTGAGGGACTGCTGCAGCTGGACGATGGGGCCCACTGCGACGAGGCGCGGGGCATGGCGGAAGGCAAGCTGAACAACGTGCGGGCGAAGCTGCGCAGCCTTCGACGCATCGAGTCTGCGCTGGAGGCATTGGTGGCAGACTGCTGCGCGACACGGAACACCATGACCTGCCCGTTGATCGCGTCGCTACACGCGCCCGAATGATGACGAACCTCGTTGCCGCCTGATCCGATAGCCGTACATGCTCGCCTGGACTCCGTTGAATAGAGCCGTTGAGGGACTTATGAGCAAGCCACTCCTGGGCATCGTAATCGGCGGGATTCTTGGCGCCGTCCTCGGCAGCGTGGCCGCCGCCGGCCAGCCGGCGCAAGCGCCGGCCTCACCCAACAATTTGAGCTCGCTCGAGTTCTTCATCGGACGTTGGCAAGGCACGTCGGAAGGCCAGCCCGGCAAAGGCACCGCGGCGCGTGACTACGTCTCGTCGCTGCGGTCGAAGATCATCCAGGCCAGGAACCGCGCGGAGTATCCGCCCCAGCCTGCCAACCCAAAGGGCGAGACCCACGAAGACACCGGCACCTACAGCTTCGACAATGGCGCGAAGCGCGTGCGCTTCCGTCAGTATCACGTTGAAGGCTTCGTCATTCACTACGTGCTCGAGCCGCAAATCAAGCCGGACACTTTCGTGTTCGTGAGCGAGGCCATCGAGAACATCCCCCCTGGCTATCGCAGTCGTGAGACGCACGTCGTGCTGGGCCCCGATGAATTCGAGGAAGTCTTCGAGTTGGCGGACCCCGGGCAGGACTTCGTCGTGTATTCGCGAACCAGGCTGAAGCGGGTGCGCTAGCCGCGCGCCAGCGCGCCCGCTCGCGAGGCGGGTGCCGGCGACGATACCGGCGGCGACGACGGTATACTTCGGTTGCCGTTTTTGCCAACCCTCCACAATGGCCAACAACACGCAGGACAACCTCTCCGGACCGCTTGAGTGGCCGTTCCCCATCGAGTGGGACAAGACCGAAGAGATCGAGACCGACGTCCTCGTGATCGGCGGCGGCGCCTCCGGCTGTTTCGCCGCGATGGGCGCGGCCAGCCGCGGCGCCCGGGTGGTGATGTGGGAGAAGGCGGCCACGCTCACGAGCGGCGCCATGGGGTCGGGCTGCGATCACTGGGAGATGGCGGCGACCAATCCCTGCTCGCGGGTGACGCCGGAAGAGCTCGCCGACGCGATGATTCGCGGCCACCACGGCTACAACAACGGCATCTCCCACTACATCGAAGCCCGGGAATCCTACGATCGCCTGCTCGACCTCGAGCACTACGGCGCCAAGATCCGCGACACCGACGACGAATTTGCCGGCGCGGATTTCCGCGACGAGGCCTCGAAGTTCCTGTTCGCCTACGACTACGTCAATCGCTTCACGCTGCGCGTGTGGGGCACCACGTTCAAGAAGGCCATGTATCGCGGCGCCAAGCGCATGAAGGCGGTGGTCGTCGATCGGACGATGGGCGCGGGCCTGCTCACCGAAGGTGGACGCATGGGCGGGCGCGTGGTGGGCGCGGTGGCCATCAACGGCCGCACCGGCAAGTTCACCGTCTGCCGGGCCAAGGCCACGGTGCTGTGCATGTCGCGGCCGACCCGCCTGTGGCTGTTCGCGCCTGGCGCCACCGGCCTCTCGGAATTCCGCCCGCCCCAGTGCACGGGCGACGGCCACGCCATGGGCTGGCGCGTCGGTGCGTCGTTCACGATGCTCGAGAAATCGGTGCGGGCCGAGTGGTCGGGCCTGCGCAGCTTCCCGCCTTACAGCACGGGCAACAACCACAACACGTGGTACGCATGCACGATGATCGACGCCGAGGGCCGGAAGATCCCGTGGCTCGATCGCGACGGCAACGAACTGAAGACCGTCGCCGAGCGCTATCGCCCCGCGGCCGGACAGAAGTTCTACATGAAGGGCGGCGGTGAACCCGACTTCCCTTTCTACGAGTTCCAGGGCCCCGAGACGCTGGGGTTCGAAGAAGCCCTGAAGCGCGGCTACAAGCTCCCCTTCTATGCCGACCTGACCGACATGCCCGAAACCGAACGGCGCGTGATCTGGGGCACCATGGTCGGCAACGAAGGCAAGACGCGGACGCCGGTGTTCAAGGCCTACAACGACGCCGGGTTCGACCCGAACCGGGACGTGCTGCAAAGCTACGGCGACGGCTGGCGTTCGGGCCAGTTCCTGCCACAGGAGCGCCAGTTCTTCGGCATCCCCGGCGGCGTCGTCAACGACTGGAAGCTGATGACCAACCTCGAGGGCCTGTTCGCCGCCGGCGACGTGCTGTTCGCGTCCGACTGCGTCGGCCACGCCGCCGCCACCGGTCATTATGCCGGCCGGCACGCCGCCGACTTCTCGGCCGCGCGTGGGCCGGTCGCGATCGATCCAGCGCAAGTGGCGGCCGAGCGCACGCGCCTGTTCGAGCCCTTGAAGCGAAAGGGCGGGGTCAGCTGGCAGGCGCTGAGCGAAGCGATCACGCGCGTGATGCAGAACTACTGCGGCGCCGTGAAGAGCGACGACCTGCTGCACGAGGGCCTGCGCGGCCTGAAGGAATTGCGCGAGAACGAAGCCACGCTCCTGTTCGCGCGCAACCCACACGATTTGCTGCGCGCGCAGGAAACGCTCAACGTCCTGACCAACGCCGAGCTGGTCATCCAGTCGTGCCTCGCGCGCAGGGCCAGTTCACACCAGCTGCAGTTTGCGCGCCTCGACTACCCCGCGATGGATCCGCCCGAGTGGCACAAGTTCGTCACCATCTGGCAGGACGCGTCGGGGGTGAAGACCGGATCGCTGCCAATCGACTACTACGGAGACCTGGCGGCCAACTACGAGCGGCACAACGCCGATCACGTGCGCGAGGCCCGGCGATGAGCAAGGTCTTCGCCATTCCGGACCAGGCGCTCGTCGATCCGATCACGATCTATCCGGACCTCTGCACGGGCTGCAACCTGTGCCTGCACGTGTGCCCGGTGGATCTGTTCCTGCCGAATGCCGAGATCGGCGGCCCGCCACACGTGATCTACCCCGGGGAGTGCTGGTACGAGGGCAGCTGCGTGGACGTGTGCCCGGAACCCGGCGCCATCACGCTCAATCGCCCGCCGGCCATGCGCGTGAACTGGAAGCCGCGCAGCGAGTGCCACACGCGCGCCCCGGTACCGGCGCCCGCATCGGAAGAAGATCCACGCTGACAGGGTCATCAGCCGGCCCCATATTCGTCTTGACATATATGTCAATCCGTCCATATATTCGTATTAGCGAATATGGCCGAACAGGCAAAGGGGTGCACCGTGGCTGAGATCAAGGACATCGTCCAACAGAAGTACGGCGAGGCGGCAATCCGGGCGCGCAGCGGCAAGACCAGCTGCGGCTGTGGCGCCTCGGGGTCGTGCGGTCCCGACCCGATCACCTCGAACCTCTACGACGCGGCCCAGTCGGCGGCGATTCCCGTCGAGGCGATGCAGGCCTCGCTCGGGTGCGGCAATCCGACGGCGCTCGCGGAGCTGAAGCCCGGCGAAGTGGTGCTGGACCTCGGCTCGGGCGGCGGCATCGATGTGCTCCTCTCGGCGCGCCGCGTCGGCCCCACCGGCAAGGCCTACGGCCTCGACATGACCGACGAGATGCTGGCGCTCGCCCGCGACAACCAGGCGAAGTCGGGCCTGACCAACGTCGAGTTCCTGCGCGGCGAAATCGAGCACATCCCGCTGCCCGACAATTCGGTGGACGTCATCATCTCCAACTGCGTGATCAACCTGTCCGCGGACAAGGATCGGGTGCTCGCCGAGGCGTTCCGCGTGCTGAAGCCGGGTGGCCGGTTTGCGGTGTCCGACGTCGTCGTGCGCGGCACCGGCATTCCCGAGGCCGTGCGGCGCAGCATGGAGCTCTGGGTCGGCTGTGTCGCCGGCGCCCTGGAAGAATCCGAATACCAGCGGAAGCTCGCCGCCGCCGGCTTCGAGTCGGTAACCGTCGAGCCGACCCGCATCTATCGCGCTGAAGACGCGCGGCAGTTCCTGGAAGAGGGCGGGCTCTTCAGCGAGGGACTCGCCGAGCAGGTTGACGGCCGCTTCATGAGCGCCTTCGTGCGCGCGGCGAAGCCGGCAGCCAAGGCCGCCTGCTGCACCACCACCTGCTGCACCTAGTGGTCCGAATCCGAATTAGCTCGGCATTCGGCTGGCGCTGCATCCCGACTGGCGGCGTTGCTCCTCCCTTACATATGCTCAATATGCTCGGTCGTCGCGCCTTGCCATTCGGGCGCATCGCCACCCTCGATGCACGAGCTAATTCGAATCCGGACCACTAGCGCGACACGAGCGGACGCGCCTCGGCGCGCGGCGCCAGGCTGACGGCGACGAACACCACGGCCGACACCGCAAACGCGATCAGCAACGCCAGGTCGATGTTGAAAAGCCCGTGGAAGGGGCCCGGCACGCCGGCGGCGAACGCCGCGATCCCAATCGCGCCGCCCACCGCCATCGCCGCGTACGCCCCCTGGCGCGTGGCCCGCGCCCACAACAGGCCGCCGAGCAGCGGCACCAGCATGCTGCCCATATAGGGGTAGTTGAAGATGATGATGGTGTCGAGAATGCCGCGCGCCTGGAGCGCCACCAGCACGCCCAGCACCAGCGACACCGCCACCGCGATCCGCGCGTAGAGCGTGGCGTTCGGCAGGTCGTCGAGCTCCGCCGACGGGTTGAGCACCATGTTGTAGAAGTCCCGGGAGAAGCATCCCGCCAGCGAGATCAGCAGCGCGTTCGCCGTGGACATGGCGGCGGCGAGGAGCGCCGACACCACCACGCCCGCCAGCACCGGCGGGAGCGTCGCCGTGACCACGTGCGTCAACACGTCGCCATTGGCCACCGCCGGAAACGCCAGCTTGCCGACCGCGCCGATCATCGCCGCGAAGAAACTGATGACAATGACCATGACGCCGGCGATGATGCAGCCCCACGTCGCGATGGTGGCCGTCCGCGCCGACTGATAGCGGATGAAGGCGTCGTACGATACCGAAATCGAGAACAGGAACGGCGTGATCAGGAACACGGCCCGGGTGCCCATGCCGGTGGGCACGAACGGCGTCGCCAGCACCTGCGCCGTGGTGCCGGGATCAACCACGCTGGCCGCGGCGGCGGCCGTCAGCGGAATGCCGACGACGATGATCGCCACCTGGAAGAAATCCGCGGCCACCACGCCCCACATGCCGCTCATGACGTTGGACAGCAGGATGATGGCGCCGATCGCGAGCACGGCCGTCGTGTACGAGATGCCCAGCCCCGACAGCACGGAGCCGGCGGCCATCATCTGCGCCGCGAAAATGCCGAGCAGGCTCGGGATGTTCGAGACCCACGCCCACATCCGCACGCCGCGATTTTCGCCGTAACGCGCGGCGAAGAAGTCAATCGGGACGATGCCGCCGATGGTGCGCAGGCGTTTGGCCGCAAACAACCCCGCCAAAATGAGGCCGGCGCCGCAGCCGAGGCCGTACCAGGTCCCGGGCCAGACGCCAGACGCCGCGCCGGTTTCGGCGCCGCCGAGCACCACGCCGGCGCCGATCTGCACCGCCGCCAGCGACGCGGTGGTGAGCGCCAGGCCCAGGTTGCGGCCCGCCACCAGGTAGTCGGAGGCCCGCTTGATTTTCGTGCTGAGCGCGGCGCCCAGAATGAACGTGCCGAGCAGGTAGGCGACGACGACGGCGATCAGCATCGGCAGAGGATACGCGGTGACGGTGGTCACGACAACCGGGCGCCTCGCTATGCTGTAAACTGGCGCAAGAGGTTACTCATGCAGCGTCTAACATTCAGCGGTTTGGGCCTGGCGATTGCGATCGCCGCTTCGCTCAGCACCGCATCGATCGTTTCCGCCCAGGAGCCCGCGGTTCCCACGTCCGTGATCATCGCCGGCTCGAACAATTTCGCCCAGTATTGCGTGGTGTGCCACGGCAAGGACGCCAAGGGCACCGGGCAGTTGGCGGCCGGCCTGACGAAGAAGCCGGCCAACCTGACCGAGCTCACCAAACGCAACGCCGGCACCTACCCGCGCGACATGGTCTTCCAGGTGATCGACGGCCGCAAGCCCGTAAAGGGCCATGGCGGCGGCGACATGCCGGAGTGGGGAGCGGCCTTCACGGCATCCACCCCGAACGACGCCGACGCGGTGAAGCGGCGCGTCGAGTCGCTGGTGGAATACCTGGCGACGCTGCAGGTCAAGTAACAGGCCCTAGCGGTCTCTCGCGACGACGGCCGGCGCGTTTGCGGACGCGGCGGTCGCCGTCGCGACGACCACCGACGAGGTCTGCGACATCGCCTTGTAATACCCAAGGAACCGCTTCGGTTCCGGCGCGTCGTACTTTTCCAGGTTGTGCGCCCATCGGTAGGCGATGGACTGATAGCGCAATTCCACCTCGATCGCGAACGGGCCGCTCGCACCGGACACGTCGGCCCGGTAGCGCACGCGATCACCCTCCGCCATGAAGTCCGGATCGCGCCGCGCCTCGCCGTAGACGGCGATGTCGGCGTGGGCCGTGGCCTTGTCGAACCCGCGCGGCAGCAGGCGGTTGTCCTTGAGGTACTGCGTCGCCGTCAGCAACCCGGTGGTCGGCTTGCCGGCGGGGTCGCCCAGGATCGGCTCGTAGATCTGCACCTGATCGGGGCTCGTGATCTCTTCGTAGTGCGGTTCGAAGCGTGATGCGTCCGCGTCACTGTCATTCCCGGCAATCGCGCCATCGGCATTGACCGCGCCCGAGTCGAACACCGCCCGGCCATTGCGATCGCGCACGGTGACGTGCAGCCACGTCCGCCGCGCCGGATAGCCGGTCGGGAACTTGTGGCCGGTCAGGTTCCTGGTGCTGACATCGAAGGCCAGCGTCGAGCCGGAAAGGTCGGGCCGGCCAATGGCGACGGTGGCGGTGTCTTCGCGCAACTGCCGCAGCGTCGCCTGGGCCGTGGCCTCGAGTTCCGACGGCAGCGCTTCCACGCCCAGCTCGGCACGGTAGCGGCTGAACAGCCGCAGCATGAACGCGTTGCCGCCGACGAAGGCGTGCTGCGACAGCCCGTCGCGGTAGTCGCCCAGCACCGACGCGATCCGGATTGGGCCCGTGGCTCGCGGCATGTGGCAGGCCTGGCAACTGGTCTGCTCGGCGTTGAACGCACTGTGCTTCCATTCCTGGTAATTCATCTGCTCGGCCAGGCGGCCGACGACCTCGCCGTTGGGACCGAAGGCCTGCGTGATCAACGTGTGGCAGGTCGCGCACAGCTCCGATTGCTTGATGTGCGGCGCCTCCACCTGCTCGTAGCCGGTCACCGACTGCATGATGCGGCGGCGGCCGGCGTCGATGGCGTACGGGCCCTGCACCTGGCGCACGCCCTGGGCATTGGGCCCGGCGATCACGAAACCGGCGTTGAAGCTTGCGGGCGTGCCGAGCTGGTCGCTCGCAATCTGGTGGCAGACGGTGCACGAGACGCCGTCGCTGGCCAGCCGGCGCTCATCGGAAAGAATCCGATCCGAGAACGGCAGCTGCGCGAACACCTCGCCCTCGTGCCCCGCCGCCTTCGACATGCGCTGCGTCATCGGCATGTGGCACGCGGCACACTCGTCCTGGATCGCCGCGGCCTGCCTGGGATGATCGATGGTCTCGCGGCGGACGCCGGCCTGCCAGTACGGATCGCGCGCGGCGTTGGCCATCATCGTCGCGCGCCACGAGGTGCCGATGGAGACGTCGGCGCCCTCCGGGGTAATCAACTGGTTGTGACACGCCACGCAGTCGGTGGAGTGCGCGAACAGCGGGACGTTGGCATGTGCCGCGGCAGGAACGGCGGCGGCGGGCGATTGGGATTGCGCGCGCGGCATGGCGACCAGCGCGACAAACACCCACAGGGCCGCCGTCACGGCCAACATCAGGGCCTGCCCTGGGCGGAGTCGAAGGGCTTGCCCTGAGCGGAGTCGAAGGGAGGTGGGCATCATCGGCATCACTTCCAGAATGAGAAGAGACCGCCGTCGAACCAGTCCCAGAGGAAATAGACGAGCACGCGCGGATGCCGCTCTTCGCGTTGGGTGATCGGCACCCGGACGCCGCCCGCGATCAACACATGCTGCAGCTTCGAGAGCGACACCTGGATCTGCGGCACCACGTCCCACTCCGACTCGCCGCCAAACGGCCGCGCCCACAGCAGTTCCACCTGCGGCGACCACGCGCGGCCGAAGCCGCGGTCTTGCGCGAACGTGGTGCCAATGGCGCTCCGCAGGTACGCCTCCCTGGTGCCCTTCTCGGAATCGGAGGGGAACTCGAGGCCGCCGTGCATCTGGAAGTAGCTGTCGCGCGGCAGCGCCTGGCCCCACATCGCGAAGGGCTCGTAGATGGCGTAGCCGTTACCGAGACCGCGGTCGGCGTTGCCGGTCGGCAACACGACCTCGGCGCCGGCGGCGGCAATCGTGCCGGTCGCCGGGCGTGACAGGAAGGTGCGACGCAGGGCAAAGGCGACATCCCCGATGCCCTTCACCCAACGCTGGTCAGCCTGCTGGAAATCCACCGGGATGATGACCTCCAGCTGGCTGCGCGCGCCGAGGCGGCGCTCGTAGATCAACTGGTTGCCCACGGCCTGGTCGCCGTGCGTTGACACGTCAGTCGTCCACACCGTCTCGTTCTCCGGAAATGCCTTCTCGGTGAAGAACGCGCGGGGGAAGTTGAGGTCGCCCACGGGCCAGGCGTCCTGATCGGCGCAGAAGGTGCGCAGGTAGTCCACGGCCTTGTCGATGTCGTCGGCGGTCAGCGCGTCGCCGAACGCCGGCATGCGGCGGTCGAGGGCACGCACCGGCCCGCCTTCGTGCACCACCGCAAACCAGTCCGGACTCGGCTCTGCCGACGCCGTGCAGTCGGTGAAGTCGCGGATGGGCGTGTCGAACCCGACCACGGACTTGGGCGCACCGCGCCCGTCACGCGCATGGCAGGTGGCGCAGGCGGCCTCGTAGACCTCCGCACCGGTGCGAACGGACGGGAGGGCATTGCCCGGCTGGGTGGGTGCGGTGGACTGCGGCCACGCGCGCAACGACACCGACCCGAGGACACTCAAGTAAAGACAGACCGCGGCGCACAATACCACCGACGGCCGGTGCAGGACGCTCTGCATCGGACTCCTAGCCATCGGACGCCGGCCGCACGACGTGCGCGACCGGCGTCAGTTGGATTCGGTCAACAGGCTACTACCGATGAGGCGTTGGCCGCTAAGTCGAGACGCGTTCTCAACTTGCCTACTTCTTGTCGAGTTCGTCGAGCCGGCGTTGGATCTGGGGGCTGGTCGGGAACTCACCCTTCAGGGTCATCAGCACCTGCCGGGCCGAGTCGACGTTGCCTTGCGCGGCCAGCGCACCCGCGCGCGCCATTGCGGCGCGGATCCGCAGCCGGTTGTCGGCCGCCGGCACGCTGATGGTGTCGAGGCGCAGCAGGGCCGCGCCGGGATCCTTCTTCACGTCGGTCGTCCATTCGACCGACATCAACTGGAGTTCGAGGTTCTGCGGGAATCGCGAGGCCGCCAGATCGATCAACGCCGCGCCATCCGGCCCCTTGCCGGATTGCCGGTCGAGCATGGCCTGGTGGTAGAGACCGGCCACCAGCAGGTTGCCGACATCCTCGGGTTTGCCGCTGCGGATGCCGACGCCGCCGGCGTGGTTGTAGACCAACTGTCCGCCGTGCTCGCCCGCTTCGTAAATCGCGCCAAGGCCGACCACGCCAATCGCCGCGGCGCCCATGGCGAAGACCCGCGCCACCGGCGGCTTGCGACTGGCCAGGGCCAGGGCAATCAACTCGAGGGCGGCGACACCGAGAAAGATGTTGCGGGCGCGGATGCCCCACTCTTCGTGCTCGATCACCATGGCGCGCGCGCCGGGCACGCGTTCCACCGGTCCATGCGCATCGGTGCCGGACTTGACGGCGAGCACGCTGGCCAGCGTCCCCATCACGATCAGCGCCGTGGCGGCCGGACCGGCGAACGCCAGGCGGCCGGTGAACCAGAGAAACCGGAACAGCACGCCAATTATGAGCAGGGCGACCGCGAAGTGGACAACTTGGGGGTGGAACGTGGCAATCGACGGCATGGCGCCCTCCTCAGGGATGCCTGATTCTACGTCCGATAGTCACACCGCCCGCCCCCATGAAGATCGGGCCCGCGATCCGGCGGCGGGCAGGGTAGTGGTACCGTGACAGGATGCGTACTTCGCTCGCCGCCCTTTTCCTTTGCCTGGCCACGCTGCCGGCCGGCGCCCAGCGCCTGCCCAGCACCGCCACCCCTCATGCCTATACCCTCTGGTTTGCGCCGGACCTCGAGCACGAGACGTTCCGCGGCCGCGAATCGATTGCGGTGACGCTGGCCGCGCCGTCCGCGTCGATCACCCTGCACGCGGCCGAGATCACGTTTGGCGACGTCACCATCGAGGACGCCGGCGGATCGCAGGCCGCGCGGGTCAGCCTCAACGCCGGGGCGGAGACGGCCACCCTGACGGTGCCCCGCCCCATCGCGCGCGGACCGGCCACCATCCGCATCACCTATACCGGCATCCTCAACGACAAGCTGCGCGGCTTTTACCTGAGCAAGGCCAACGGCCGCAAGTACGCGGTGAGCCAGATGGAGGCCACCGACGCCCGCCGCGCCTTTCCGTCGTTCGACGAGCCCGCCTACAAGGCCACCTTCGACATCACGCTGATGATCGACGCCGCCGACACCGCCATCTCGAACGGCCGCCAGGTGTCGGACACGCCGGGACCGGAGCCCGGCAAGCGCACGGTGGTGTTCGCGCCGACGCCGAAGATGTCCACTTACCTGGTGGCGTTGCTGGTGGGCGACTTCGTCTGCCGCTCGGGGTCGGCCGGCGCCACGCCGATTCGCGTTTGCGCCACGCCGGACAAGCAGCAACTGACCGCCTTTGCGCTGACCGCGGCCGAGCAGCAGGTGCGGTTCTTCAACACCTACTTCGGCATCCCCTACCCGTACGAAAAGCTCGACATCATCGGCGTGCCCGACTTCGCCGCCGGCGCCATGGAGAACGCCGGCGCCATCACCTTCCGCGAGCGGATGCTGCTGGCCGACGAGGCGACGGCGTCGATCGGCGTCCGCAAGTCGGTGGCCTCGGTGATCGCGCACGAGCTCGCCCACCAGTGGTTCGGCGATCTCGTGACCATGCAGTGGTGGGACGACATCTGGCTGAACGAAGGGTTCGCGACGTGGGCGGCCAACAAGCCGCTGGCGGCGTGGAAGCCGGAATGGAAGATGGACGTCAACGCCGCCTCGGAAACACAGGTCGCCCTGGGCCTCGACGCCCTGCGCGCGACCCGCGCCATCCACACGCAGGTGGACACCCCGGCGCAGATCAACGAGGTGTTCGACCCGATCGCCTACGAGAAGACCGCGGGCGTGCTCGGCATGATCGAGGCGTACGTCGGGCCGGAGGCGTTCCGCAAGGGCGTGTCGTCGTACCTCTCGAAGTACTCGCTGAGCAACGCCGCCGGAGAGGATTTCTGGACCGAGGTCACCCGCGTCACCGAGAAGCCGGTGAACCGCATCATGAAGAGCTTCGTGGAGCAGCCCGGCGCACCGATGCTATCGGTGGAGACCCGCTGCGTGTCGGGCCACACCGAGGTGTCGCTGAAGCAGCAGCGCTTCACCGGCTCCCCCGCGCCGGCCGCCGCCGCGGCGGCGCAGACCTGGACGCTGCCGGTGTGCGTGAAGACGGCATCGGGACCGGCCACCTGCACCATCGTCACCCAGGCCGAGCAGACCATTCGCGCGCCCGGCTGCGGCGCGGCGATGGTCAACGCCGATGCGCGCGGCTACTACTTCACCGAATACGAGCCCGCGGCCGTGGCGGCGCTGGCCACGCGCACGCCGGCGCTCACCGCGGCCGAACGCATCAGCCTGCTGGGCGACGAATGGCGAATGGTGCGCGCGGGCCGGCACGACGTCGGCACCTACCTGGACCTGGCGGCCGCGTTCGCGCGCGATGAGACGCCCGCGGTGGTCGGCGACATGGCGGGACGCGTCGGCGCGGTCATGGGCGGCATCGCCGACCCGGGCCAGCATCCGGCATTCCAGGCATGGGTGCGCGCCACGTTCCGCCCGGCGCTCGATGCCATCGGGTTCACCGACGGTCTCGGCGACAGCGATGAGACGAACAGCCGTCGCGCCATCCTCCTGCAGTTGTTGAGCAGCGATCCCGATCTGCAGCGGCGCGCGCGCGAGCTCGCGGCAGGCTACATGGCTCGCCCCGCCTCGCTGTCACCAACCCTGGTGGCCTCGGTGCTCCAGGTCGCCGCCTCGGGTGGCGATGCCGCGCTCTACGACCAATTCGTCACGCGCATGACCGCCGCGATCTCATCGCCGGAGCAGTACTACCGCTACTTCAACGCGCTGGCGGCCTTCCGCGATCCGGCGCTGGTGTCGCGCACGCAGCAGTTCGCGCTGTCGTCGCAGGCACGGTCGCAGGATGCGCCGCTGCTGTTCGCGCAGCTCCTGGGTTCGCCGGCCACGCAGGACGCGACGTGGACCTTGATCAAGGCCGAATGGCCGGCGCTGACCGCCAAGCTCGGCACCTTCCAGGGCATCCCGAACATCGTCGGGGCGCTCAGCGCGTTTTGTTCGGCGGAGCGCGCCGCCGACATCAAGGCGTTCTTCGAGGCGCATCCGGTGCCCGAAGCGGCGCGGGTGCTGCAGCAGTCGCTCGAACGGATTGCGACGTGCAGCGAGGTGAAGGCGCGGCAGGCGCCGGCGTTCACGCGCTGGCTGGCCGCACGGCCGCGGATTTAGACAGCCGCGGCTGTTCCTTATCTCCTCATCCGTGGCCGGTGCAACTGCTGGAAGCGCAAGGCGCCGGCGGGCCGGCTGTCGGAGAAGTGCACCGCGTAGCCCGGCTTGTCGCGCAGGAACTGGTCCAGTCGTTTCTCGCGTGTCTTGCTGCTCACGTTCTTCACGATCAGATAGCGGATGAAGCCCATGCCGTCGAGGATCACGGTGGCGCCGCCGTGCATCCAGCGGCCCTTCGCCGACTTGCGGCGCTGCACGACTTCGGCCACCAGGTCGAAATTGACGGTGCCATCGGGACCGACGCGCTGCAGCACGCGGACCGATTCAATCACGGGTGGCTCGATGCGCCTGGTGACACTCGGCGCGGCCAACCCAAAGTAGCAAAGGCGTTCGGGATGATCGGGGTCGGTGATGTAGTGGCCCAGGCGCGTGGCGCGCTCTTCGAGCGCATGGCGATTCTCGAGATCCACCGTCAGCGTGCCGAATTGCACGCCCAGGAGCAGGTCGTAGACGGGGTCGAGCGCGCGCTCGGGCGGGCGCCACAGCAGGGCATCCTCGCTGAGGTCTGACACCGCATCCACGGTGATGCCGTAACGGCGAAAAGCGCGGACAAACGACTCCCGGTACGCCCAGGGGTCATCCGGCACCAGGTCGAAGTCGGCGGTGATGATGGCCCGAAGGTATTCGCCGAGCCGCAGGTCCACGGGCGGACAGTAGTCCACCGCGCGAATCAGGATCTTCAGGAACTGGCCGGCGAGCTTTTCAGCCTCGATGGTGAGCAGGTCAATGAGCTCCGCCGGCATGCGGTGGCCGGGCGGCGGCGCGAGGGCCCGCAGGCGCGCCGTCTTGTTGTCGTAGATCCAGCGGAACGCGTCGAAGACCGCGCGCAGGAGCACCGCGCCCATGTCGTGGGCCTCGAGGTCGGGCGCATACTTCCCTGCCGTGACCGGGTCGTCCGGCCCGCCTTCGTGCTCGAACGCCAGGCGCAGCGGCGCCTTGCCGTCGCCGGTGGTCTCCCCGAACTGGCGGGCAATGTCGATCAGCAGGTGCGAGGTCAGCTTGCCGCCCATGGATTCGATGGCCCGGCGCACCAGCGGCCGGTAGCGGAACCGCTGGAACAGCGCGATGAGGTCGGCAAAGCCTTCGTGAAACCCGTCCACGTCGGGGTTGGTCGGGAGCATGAACCACGACCGCATCCCGTCGAGCAGCGCATGCGTCATCTCGTGAATGACGACGTCGTGCGACAGGGCGGTGAAGACCACGCCGCCCGGCTGGTTGGCCCCGGTCGCCTTGCGATTGGCGAAGGTGTAGCCGAAGCACAACTCGCCGGCGTCGGGGTCGTAGTAGGCGTTGTCTTCCTTGTGCGCATGGGGGCGGACCCGCAGCTTCACGCCTTCTTCTTCACTGCGCGCATCGAACGAGAAATCCGGCGTGCGGCCCAGCGCCTGGCGAAACTGCTCATAGGTCGTCATCGTCAGCGCGTAGCACATCTGCTGCGCGAACCGCGGATCGATGGTGGACGGCGGCAGGCCGAGCTGAAACGCCTGGTCGGCGCCGTCGAGGTCGAGCGCGCGATAGGTCTCACCGGTCGTGAGGTTGACGTCGTCCACGCAGATCACGGAGCCGGTCGGGCCCGGCAGCAGCGGCTCGTAGGGAACCAAGGCCTCGGTCACCGCCGCGTCCATGCGGGGCGACGCGGGATCGCGCGTGTAGATCTGGAGGCGGCGGTGCGACGGCAGCTTGAACTGCGCGCCGTTGGCTGCTTCCACCTGCTGCACGGCGCGGGCGTCGTACGGCCGAGCCGTCGCCAGGCGCAGCACGCGTTCGCCGAGCAGGAACCGGGCGGGCGCCTTGGCCACCTAAAGCGCCCCCGTCACGGCGGACCCGGCGGGCGCCAGCAGGGGCCGGCTCCGCATGGCCGCATCAAGCGCCATCAGTTGCGGATGCTGGCGATGCTTCGCCCCGACGGCCGCCGCCACGTCGGCCGCAAACTTCTCGTTCAGCACGCGATTCTGCACCGCGGACGCGAGCGCGCGCGCCGCCGCGCCGGTGAAGTCGCCCTGGCCCTTCGATTCCCACGCATACTCGTGGTCCTGGCAGGCGGCGAAGTGCACGATGCCCGGGAGCGACACCTCGGCACCACGCCCGAGGGCGCGCGCACCGCGCCTGGCGAAGTAGGCCTCGACGATGTCGTCGTCGAGAGGCATGAAGCGCGGCCGGTCGCCCGCGGCGGCGCGGGCCCGCATGACCGGCGCAAAGCGGCTGTTGGTGCCGGAGTGGCAGCAATCCATGAACAGCGTCATGGCGACGCCGGCCGGCAGCCCGCCCAGAATCTGCGCCAGCTCGTCGTCCACGAGCAGGGCGCCGGTGGTGTAGTCCACCGGGATCAGGGCTTCGTTGTAGCCGTCTTCTTCGCTGTCGACGCGGTTCGGCAACTGCCCGCCGTGACCGGCGTACTGCAGCACGAGCACGTCGCCGGGGGCACCGCTGCCGACGAGCGACCGAATGGCGGCTTTCATCCCTTCGTAGGTCGCATCGCCGTCGAACAGATAATCCACGCGCGCTCCCAATTGTGTGAGCGCGCTGCCCCACGTGCGCGCGTCGTTGACGCACCCGGCGAGCGGACGCTCGGGGTACTTGTCGATGCCGATGCACAAGGCGCGAACGTGTTGGCCGCCCTGGCCGGTGGGGGCGGCAGGCGCGGGCGGCGCTCCCGACGGCGGCGCCGGCGGTGGCGGGCTTCCGCCCCACGCGCCGGGAACCGCGAAGTCAAACGTCCGCGCCAGCGGCGGATACGGGAAGTCGGCTTCGCCAATGCCAGTGTCGTCATCGAGGCCGACGATGCGGCGCAACACGGCCGACATCGTCTTGGGGTCGTTGTCGAAGGCGCCGTGGGCCAGCGCGCGCGTCAGCGGGTTCTCCGGCTCGCCCCTGGCCAACGACAGGTGCAGATTCGCGGTGCCGGTGCCGTTGAGGGTGCCGTCTTCATTCATGCCGAACAGCGCGCGCAGGTCCGCGTCTTTGCGCATCGACTTGTGCAGGCCAAGAATCGGACGGCGGCGGATGCCCTCACACGCATGCGACACCAGGTAGAGCAGCGACTTGCGGTAGGCCTTGAAGCAGTTGTCCTGCCCTTCCGCCTCCTCATCCATGGTGAAGATCGACAGCGCCTTGATCTTCTTGCCGTGAACGTGACCGGCCAGGTTGTCGCGGAACAGTTCGGTGCGGGAAGCGGGCGCCAGCAAGTACAGGTGCTCGATCTCCGGCACGCCCTCGGCCAGCAGCGCGGGGATCAAGTGCGAATGAAAGATGGCGCCGGCGCTGTGCCCCACGGTGTGGATCGGCAGCGCCCCGGGCCCCAGCCGCTCGAGGAGCGCCGCGAGCTTGCGCGCGAAGAGCCGGGCGCCGCCAATCACGCCGTCGCCGATGTCGGTGGACGACGACAGCCGGGCGCTTTCTTTCATGCCGGCCCACGCCGCGGTGCCGGGCGCCTTGACGATGCCTTCGATCACGAGGTCCGAGGTCCAGTCGGCGAGGTCGCGGCGGCCGAGCACGAACTGGCCGATGATTTCGAGGAGCGACGATTCCCACACGAAGAACAGCGGGAAGACGCCGTGGTTGAGCCACCACCGGTGCATGGTCCACGCATACTCGAGCGCGCTCGATTCGCCCACCAGCCCGCCGTGCGCGTGAATCATCAGCCGCGGCGTCTCGGCGCCGGCGGCATAGTCGCGAATGGCATCAACGATGGCTTCGACGTCTGCCGGCGTGGTCGCGAATTCGCCGCCCTGCGACAGGTCGCCTTTCGCGAGGTTGATCACGTGAGGCTTCAGCACCGACCAGTCGGCGCTGCCACGGCTGGCGGTGAACACGGTGCTTCCGAGCACGCGCGGGCTCAGGCCACGGGCGCGACGCTGGGATTCCCGGGTTGCCAAACGGGCCGCTTCGTCAATCGCGGCGCCCGCGGCATCGTTCTCGGGCACCGAGGAGGCCGCAGCCGTGTCGGTGGCGGCGCCGGAACGAACGGCTTCGGCGCCCACCAGGTGCTCAACCGTGAACAGTCCGGCCGGCCTGGCCTTGGCTGCCGGCAGCGCCTTGACCGCCCGCAGGAAGTCGGCGCGCGTGATCGCGGTCCCCGGGCAGGACTTCCGTTTCGTCAATTGGTTATGGAACTTGAGGTCGGCGTCGTCGAGGCCGAACGCGCGCATCAGGTGCGCCACGGTTTCGATGGCGGCCTGGCGCTGAGGGCCGTCGAACGGATCCTGGCCGGTGTCGAAGTCGCCGACCATCTCGATCATGAACGGGCCTTCGCTGGAGGTGCCGTTATGCCCCACCGCGCTGGCCGGCGCCAGGTTCCAGTTGCGGCCGGTCCACAGCCCGCCCTGCGGGTCGATGGTCAAATGTTGTGCAATGTCGCTCCAGCCCTGGTCCATGTGAAAGCGGCGCATCGCTTCGATGGTCGCCAGCCCGCGGAAGTCTTGCCGGCGCGGCCGCCAGGTGTGGTGCAGGTGGACCGCGGCGATCGTCCGCGTAAGGTGTGAGGGAAGCGCGAGTAGCGCAAACTGCGCCGTGGTGATGCGGCGGATCGGCGTGGGCATGGTCGGACCTCGCCCTATTAGACGGCCGTACCGGGGCATATTTTCGCGACCTGCACAGTAGTATTACCGGCGGTGAACGCACCAGACCCACGCACCTGAGCCCGTGAGCCGGTTTTCCCGGTCCCTGCACATTACGGATCGAGGAGGTCACATGACCAGTGCAAGATGCGGCGGACGCACGTGGATGCGCGGAATGGCCATTGGTGCGGTGTTGGCCGGCGTGCTGACCGCCGGCGCCGAAGCCCAGGAGCGGCCGGCGCCCGCCCTCGACCTGTCGGCCGGCTGGATCGGCTTCGCCGACGACGGCATCGTGAGTGAGTTGGCGGCGGGTGGGGCTTTTCGCTGGCACCTGACCCCGCGCATCAGCGTGGGTCCCGAGATCACGTTCATCGAAGGTGAGAATCACAGCCATCAAGTGCTCACCGGCAACCTGATTGTCGATCTCCGCGCTCCAGCACCGGATGGGACGCCGCGCGTCACGCCGTTTGTCGTGATCGGCGGCGGGGTGTTCCGGACCAGCCAGTCGTTCTCCGGCCGTTCGTTCTCGTCAACCGAAGGGGCGTTCACCGTCGGCGGCGGGATCCGGGCGCCGCTGAGCGATCGGGTGGAACTCGGCGTTGATGCCCGCCTGGGCTGGGAGCCACACCTGCGGGTCGCCGGTGTGCTTGGCATCCGATTGGGACGATAGGCTCATTGGCCATCCCGCACGATCTTGTGGACCTCGTCGAGCACCCGTTGGCGGGCGCCCGACGCATCGACGCGGGTCCACTGGGCGACATCGGTTTGCTGTGCGAGCTGCCGCCGAATCACGTCGGCATCGGCATCCGAGACGTCGGGACCGCGGCCTTCCACCCGCGCGATCAGCACGGGCTCCGGGGCGTCGAGCCACAGCCCCACGAACGGCACCCCCGCCGCCGCCGCCACGTAGCGAGCCGCGTTGCGATCCTCCGTCCGCGCAAACACCGCGTCGATGATGGCGGCATGGCCACTGCGGATGACGCTGTCAGCGCGCTCCAGGGTGGCGGCATAGACCTGTTGGGATACTTCGGTGGTATAGCCTTCCGGCCCCAATGGGTCGAACGGCTTCACATGGCGCAGCTTCTTGCGGATCTCGTCACTCCTGATCACGACCGCCCCGGGCACCGCGCCCAGCGAGGGCGCCAGCGCCGTGGCCAGCGTGGACTTGCCGGATCCGGACGGTCCGCCGACGGCGACCAGGCACGGGGGCGGCGGCTCGAGCAGGGCTTCCGCCATGGCGAGGTAGTCGCACGCGAGCGCCCGCAACTCCGAACGCCGATCCCCCGCGGCCTGGAGGTTGGCCGCGGTCGCGCTGGTCTTCGCCCTCACCGCCGCGCGGCACGACAGGAACAGAGGCATCAACGCCAGGCCGTCAAAGTCCATGGTGTCGGCGAGGTAGCCGTTCCAGACCACGTTGGCGTGATGTGGGAGCCCCCGCCGCCACATGTCCATCAGCAGAAAGGCCAGGTCGTACAGAACGTCGATGCACGCAAGCTCTTCGTTGAACTCGATGGCGTCGAACAGCATGGGCTGGCCATCGATCAGCACGATGTTGCGCAGATGCAGGTCGCCGTGGCATTGGCGCACCCACCCGTCCTCGCGCCGCGAGTCGATCCGGACGTAGGCAAGGTCGAGGGCATATCGCGTGCGGTTGATCAGCCGCGCGCACCTGACCGGATCGAATAACCCGGCCCCTTCCGCGGCGAATCCGGCGGCGTTGCCGTCGATGACACGGGCCATTGCGGCCGGGCCACCTTGGTCCATTCGATATTCGGCGCCGGCATGGAATCGCGCGACCGCGTCGGCCAGCGGTTGCATCAGGTGAAGATCGAGGACCCCGGCCGCAGCCAGCCGGTCGAAGAGTCCGGCCTGATCGAATCGGGCCATCTCCACGAGCCAATCCACCGGCGCGCCGGAGCCGCCAATCACCAGGGTTCCGTCCGCCTGCTGCGTGACCGCGACCACACCACGGTAGAGGTGGGGCGCCGTCCGCCGATTGACTCGCACCTCCGCCTGGCACATGGCGCGGCGCCGATCGGCGGTCGAGTAATCGAGGTAGTCGTAGCGCACGGCGCGCTTGAGCTTCCAGGCCCGGTCACCCACCAGGAACACGAATGACGCATGGGTGTCGATGCGCTCGACGACCGCGCCGGCGTGGGTGGAGGGCGCGCTGAGAAACGCCACGACTCTCGATTGGTCTTCCGTGATCATTTGCGCGCTCCGGTGACCGGAAACGATTGGGACGAATAAGTGTCACACCTGCGTGGGGACCCCACATCTCATCCTACGCCTCCCGCGTGCCGAGGATCTCGATGCGCGTGGCATGCGCACGCGGCTGATCGCCCGATCAGCAGATTCCAATCACCACGTCGTCAAATCACCAATTCACCAAATATAATTGCGCCCAATGGCCATCCCGCCGGTATCCCGACGTCACTTCCTCGCGACGGGGAGCGCGCTGCTCGCCGCCACCTGCGTGCCCGAGTGGGCCGACGCGTTCCAGCCCGGCGCCACCGGCGATGCCCGGCGCGCCGAGGCCGCGGAGGCCGCGCTCGCCCGGGCGGCGGCGCTCGGCGCCTCGTACGCCGACATCCGCATCAACCGCTACCGGCGGGAATCGATCGCGACGCGCGAGCGGCAGGTCCAGAACGTGTCGCGGTCGACCAGCTATGGCCTCGGCTTGCGGGTGCTGGTCAACGGCACGTGGGGTTTCGCCGCGACCAACCGGGTGGACCCGGGGGCGGCCCGCGCCGCCGCGGAACAGGCGGTCGCCATCGCCCGCGCGAATGCGCTGCTGACCTCGCGAAAGGTCGTGCTCGCGACTGCCGACAAGGTGGTCACGACGTGGGCCAACCCGATCAAGCGCGACCCGTTCGAAGTGCCGCTCGAGACCAAGACCGCGTTTCTGATGAAGCTGAACGAGACGGCGATGGCGGTCCCCGGCGTGACCTTCGTCAGCTCGCAGCTGCTGTTCGTGGACGAGCAGAAGTATTTCGCCTCGAGCGAGGGCTCGCGCATCACGCAGCGGCTGGTGCGCACCTACCCGCAGTTCACCACCACCGCCGTCGATCGCGCCGCCGGAGATTCCCAGACCCGCGCGGTGGTCGATCGGGCGAAGTTGATGGGCTACGAGTACGTCGAGGACTACCCGTGGATGCAGGATGCCGAGAAGGCCGGGCACGAGGTGGTCGAAAAGCTCACCGCAAAACCAGCGGTGCCGGGCCGCTACGACATCGTCGTCGATCCGTCGCAGCTGTTCCTGGCCATCCACGAGTCGGTCGGCCACTCCACCGAACTCGATCGCTCGCTCGGGTGGGAAGCCAACATGGCGGGCACCAGCTTCCTCAAGCCCACCGATGCCGGCACGCTCCGCTTCGGATCCAGGATCGTCAACCTGGTTGGCGACCGCACGCAACCCGGCGGACTGGCGACCACTGGCTATGACGACGAAGGCGTGAAGTCGGAGCGATGGCACCTGGTGCGCGACGGCAGGTTCGTGGACTGGCAGACGACGCGCGAGCTGGCGCCGCTGGTGGGACAGCAACGATCGCACGGCTGCCTGCATTCGGATGACTGGTCGAGCGTGCCGTTTCCGCGCATGCCCAACGTGTCGCTCGAGCCGGCCGCGACGGAAGTCACGCTCGACGACCTGTTCGGCGACATCAAGCGCGGGCTATTCGTGGTGGGCCGTGGCGTCTCGTCGATCGATCAGCAGCGCTACAACTTCCAGTTCGGCGGCGCCGTGATTCGCGAGATCACCAACGGCAAGCTCGGCGCGATGGTCCGGGACGCCGCCTACCAGTCGCGGACGCCTGATTTCTGGGCGTCGTGCGACGGCCTCGGCGGTCCCGCGACCTATCAGTTGTGGGGCACGTCGGCCGACGGCAAGGGCGAGCCCGGCCAGACCAACGCGGTCAGTCACGGTTGTCCACCGGCGCGGTTCCGCAACGTGACGGTGTTGAACACGGGGGCGGCATGATGCTCACCCGCGATGAATCTCTCGCGATCTGCGACACCGTGCTCGCGCACGCCAGGGCGGCTGGCGCCGAAGACGCCGCGGTCTCGGTGCAAAGCTCGGTCGAATCGCACGCGCGGTTTGCCGACAACCGCGTTACCACCAGCGGCCGCGCCGAGGACCTCGGCATCACCGCCACGGTGTGGGTCGGCCGCAGGCGGGGCGCCGCGACCGGCAACGATTCCGACCCGGATGCGCTGAAGCAGCTGGCGCATGAAGCGGTGCAGATCGCCCGCGTGTCACCGGTGCACCGCGAGTATGTCCCGACGCTCGGACCGCTCACCTACGCGGAGGACCGCGGGTTCGCGGCCGCCACCGCCGATCCCGATCTCGCCGCGCGCGCCACGGCGCTCGAGGCGGTGCTGGCGGCCTGCCGCGCGGAGAAGGTGACCGGCGCCGGCTTTCACAGCACGAACGCGTCGGCCACGGCCGTCGCCACCGCCAACGGCAACCGGCGGTATTTCCGCTCCACCGACGCCGGGCTCAGCATCACCGCTCGCAGCGCCGACGGCACCGGATCCGGATATTACGCCGGGGACCACTTCGACCTCGCCAGGCTCGACGCCAGGCACATCGCCGAGCAGGCCGTCGGCAAGGCGGTTCGCTCGCGCACGCCGAAACCGATCGAGCCCGGCGTCTACCCGGTCATCCTCGAGCCGCAAGCGGTGGCGGATCTGATCGGCTTCCTGACCAACAGCCTCGATGCGCGGACCGCCGACGAGGGCCGCAGCGCGTTCTCCGGGAAAGACGGCAAGACGCGGGTCGGCGAGGCCATCTTCAACGAGCGGTTGAACCTCTATAGCGACCCGATGCACGCGGAGCTCCCGGCGGCGCCGAGCACCGCCGAGGGCATTCCCGCGGCGCGGCTGTCGCTGATCAAAGGCGGCGTGCTCGACAACCTCGAGTACTCACGCTTCTGGGCGCAGGAGAAGAAGCGCGACGCCACGCCCGGGCCCGTCAACTACATCATGGAGAGCACGCAGCCGCCGGCCTCACTCGACGACATGATCAAGGGCATGGCGCGTGGCCTGGTGATCTCGCGGTTCTGGTACGTGCGCCAGATCGATCCGCGCACCATCATGCTGACCGGGCTCACCCGCGACGGCCTGTGGTGGGTCGAGAAGGGCCGGATTCAGTATCCGGTGCGCAACCTGCGCTTCAACCAGAGCGTGCTGGCGATGCTGGCGCCGTGGAACGTGGAGGCGATCGGCGCGCCCGAACGCCGATCGCCGCTCATGGTGCCGGCCCTGAAGTTGTCCGGCTTCGCGTTCACCTCGATCTCCGACGCGATCTAGACAACCGCCCGCAACAGACCGAGCTGCGTCAACGCCGTGACCCCATCGTCGAGGCCGACTTCCTCGGCGATCTTGCCGTTCACCACCTTCAGCACGGTGGTGCCGGTGAATCGCATCTTGCGGCCGGAGGCCGCCGGCAGCGAGCCGGCCAGGAAGTCGCTGAACGCCGGTCCGGTGTGCGTCCCTCCGCCGATCCAGCGGCCGACGACGTAGTCGCCTTCCGCGATCAGGCTGGCGGCGCCGGCGAAGCCCAGATCCGGAAACGCCTGGCGGAAGCCGACCATGAATTCCTTCACGTCCTGCCGTCCGCGGCGGGGCGCGTGCAGCGAGTACTGCAGGAGCATGTCGGGAGCGGCGAGTTCATCAACGATCGCGGGGTTCCAGGGATTGCCCCAGAACTCCGTGAACCAGCGGCCGACAATCGCCTTGTTCCGCTCGCCCAGTGAGCCTGAAGCGGAGGGACCCTGGGCATCAAGCGGGATGGTGTTCACGGCGCCAACCGCGGCGCCGGCGGTGAGAAGTTGGCTGGCAAAGGTGCGACGAGTCATCACGGAATTCTCCTTGTTTGGCGTGGCAGCATCCCGGCCCCTGCCGTTGCTGTCGTGACGCCAAAGTAGCCGCTTGCGCAACCGCGCCGCATCCCGTTTCTTGCGTTCACATACCCTGCTAGTATTCCCGCCATGACGCGACGATGGTTCGGTGTTCTGGCTGCGGCCCTCGTGCTGATTCCGCTGACGCTGTCGGCACAGCGAACGGCCAAGCGGGTATTCGTGAGTGCGGTGGACGCGGCCGGGGCGCCAGTGCTCACCCTGACCCGCGCGGACCTCGAGGTGACGGAGAACGGCTCGCCACGCGAAATCACACGCGTGGCGCTCGGCACGGCGCCGCTGCGAGTCGTGCTGCTGGTTGACTCCAGCACGTCGATGGGACCGATGGTGAACAGCTTCCGCGCCGGGCTGCACGCGTTCGCCGACACGCTGCCGGCCCGGCACGAGATTACGTTCGTCACCACCGGCGGCCAGATCCGGGTCCGCACGCAGCCGGCCACCGACCGCGCCAAGCTCAAGCTGGAGATCGGCCGGCTGGCAAGCGACGGCGGCGCCAACGCCTTTCTCGACACGCTGATCGAATCAGACCGCCGCTTTCTCAAGACCGCACCTGGCCAGTGGCCCGTGGTCGTGATTGTGACGACCGACCGGGGTGAGACGCAGCGAGAGTTCCGCCTGGACGACTACAACAGGTTCATGAACGATTTCGTGGCGCGAGGCGGCAGCGCGCACGCGGTGATCGTGAGGGGCAAGCAGATCGGCCCCGTCACCGACCTCACGTTGAACCTCATCGACAACGTGGGCGGGCTGGCCAGCTCCATCAATACCGACAACGTGATGCCGGAGCTCATGACGGCCATCGCGGAGCGCCTCGCCGCGGATCACCAGAAGATGGCAGGCAAATACGAGGTGGATTTCACCGGCGACGCCAAGCTGCTGCAGCCCATCGTGAACGTCGTGGTCAAGCGCGAGGACGTGCAACTGCAGATGTCGCCGCGCCGTCCGTTCTAACCAGGCCTGAAACCCTCGCACCGTCAGCGTTGTTCCCTGACGGCGAACAGGTGCCGCTGCCCGCGAATCAGGATGATCCCGTCTGACGCGGCGCGGCGCTCCCGGCTCGTGTCATCATGAAGGAAGCAACTTTTCCGGGGGTGAAGAATGGGACGAAGAGTCCTGCTGGCCTGCGGCATCGCGGCGTCCCTGCTCTACGCCGCGATGAACGTCTTCATTCCAATGCAGTGGGACGGCTACAGCTCCGCCGCTCAAGCGGTCAGCGAGCTATCGGCGATTGGCGCGCCGACCAGACCGCTCTGGGTTCCGCTCGGCATCGTCTACACCCTGCTCATGGTCGCGTTCGGGTGGGGCGTCCGCGCCTCGGCTCCCCGCAACCGCCCGCTACGCGTCGCGGGAGGCTTGCTGATCGCCGGCGGGCTCATCGGCCTGTTCTGGCCGCCGATGCAGCTGCGTGGCACCGAGTTCTCGCTGACCGATGCCTTGCACATCGCCTTTACGATGGTGGCGCTGCTCTGCATGTTCCTCGAGATTGGCTTCGGGGCCGCGGCCTTCGGAAAGCGCTTCCGTCTCTACTCCATCGCAACCCTTGTGATTTTCGTCGTGTTTGGCGTGTTGACGACATTGGAGGCCCCGCGAATCGCGGCCAACCTGCCGACGCCGTGGATCGGGGTGTGGGAGCGCATCAACATCGGCGCGTTCCTGCTGTGGGTCGTGGCGCTGGCTGTCACCATCTGGCGCAACCCGGCCGCTGCGGCCGAGCGGAGCGGATCATGACGAGCCCGGTCACCATCCACGGTTCCGTGCACCGCGGGTTCGAGGCGGTGCGCGACGCCTTTGCCGGGAACTTCTCCCGCCGGAATGAGCTGGGCGGGGCCTGCTGCATCTACCACCACGGCGAGAAGGTGGTGGACTTGTGGGGCGGCATTCGGAACGCGGCCACCGGCGAGGCGTGGGAAGAGGACACGATGGTCCTGGTGCACTCGGCGACCAAGGGCTTCGCGGCGATGACCCTGGCGCTGGCGCACTCGCGCGGCTGGCTCGATTACGACGAGCGCGTGTGCGTGTATTGGCCGGAGTTCGCCCAGCAGGGCAAGGACAAGATCACGGTGAGGCAACTGCTGGCTCACCAGGCCGGCCTGTTCGCGTTCGGCGAGCCGGTGGACAAGAGCGTGGTGGCGGACCTGGACCGCCTCGCGATTGTGCTCGCTCGACAGAAGCCGGAGTGGGAGCCGGGTAGCCGGCAGGCGTACCACGCCATCAGCCTTGGATTCTACGAAGGCGAGCTGCTTCGCCGTGTCGATCCGCGGCACCGCAGCCTTGGGCAGTTCTTCCAGGATGAGATTGCCACGCCGCTCGGTCTGGACTTCTACATTCGCCTGCCCGAGTCGATTGCGACCTCCAGGCTGGCTGTGATCGAGCCGGTCAATCCGTTCAGGGCGATGCTGAGGCTCCCGTTCCCGTTGCTGCGGGCCGCGCTGAATCCACGGTCCGTCATCTACCGGGCGCTGGTCGTCAACCCTGGAGATCGCCTGCCGTTCGACGAGCAGCGCGTCTACGCGCGCAACCTCGAAGTGCCCTCCGGCGGCGGCGTCGGCACGGCTCGCGCCATGGCGCGGGCCTACAGCGAGTTCGCGACCGCAGGCCTGGCGCTCGGCCTGCGCCAGGAAACGCTGCAGGCGTTGACCGCGCCCGCCATCCCGTCGGCGCATGGGTTCTTCGACGAAGGCGTCAGGGGCGATATCGAATATTCCCTGGGCTTCATGAAGACCTGCCCGAACTGGCGGTTCGGGCACGCCGGCGCGTTCGGCGCGCCGGGCGCCGGTGGTTCGCTGGCCTTTGCCGACCCTCAAACCGGCATGGCCTACGCCTATGTCACCAGTCGCATGGGGGGCGTGACGGGGGATCCGCGGGATCTGGCGTTGAGAAATGCCCTCCCGCCGGCGCTCCAGTGACATCGCGGGACTTCTCCGCCGCGACAAACCGGAATAAACTCACCATCTCCCAGGGGCCGCATTGGGGCCTCGTTCATAAGACTTTCAGATTGTTCTGATTCCGATTACGACTGGTCACACGATGACAGAGATGTGGGTTTTGGCGTTCGGCGCCGCGATAGCGGGGCTGGTTCAGGGTATTTCGGGTTTCGCCTTCGCGATGGCGGCCATGTCGATCTGGGTGTGGGGTGTCGATCCCGCGTTGGCCGCCGTGATGGCGGTCTTTGGCGGGCTCACCGGTCAGATCATTTCCGTAATCCGGGTCCGTCGCGGGTGGCACCTGGAGTTGTTGTGGCCCTTCGTGCTGGGGAGTGCGATCGGCATCCCCATCGGCACCCGGTTGTTGCCGTTGCTGGACGCCAATCGCTTCAAGCTGGTGCTGGGCTCGATGCTGGTGGTGTGCTGCTCGGCGATGCTGGCCACCGACAACCTGCCCCACTTCAAGAGGGGCGGCCGGTTCGCCGACGCCTTCGTGGGCCTTCTCGGCGGCGTGATGGCGCCGTTGAGCGGCTTCAGCGGCCTGGCCCCTGCCTTGTGGTGCACGCTGCGCGGCTACACCAAGGACGCGCACCGCGCCGTCTTGCAGAACTTCAACCTGGTCGTGCTGGCGGCCACCTTCGCGTCGCTGGTGTATTCCGGCCGCGCGCACGCCGGCTTGCTGCCGCAAATGGGCGTCGTCGCCGGCTCGCTGGTGATCCCGTCGGTGTGGGGCTCGAAAATCTACATCGGCATGAGCCCGGCAGCCTTTCGACGAGGGGTGCTGTGGCTGTTGATTCTGGCCGGGGTGGTGATGCTGGCGGCGGCGCTCAAGAGCATGCTGGCGGCCTAGGGTTTCCCACGCCGGCACGCTATTCGAGCAGAGGCTTGTGGCAAGGCTCGATAAGGCGTGGGCGCCATGCCGCCCTTACATCACTGCGCCGGCCCGTTCCCCTGACTAAGCCGCCAGGCCCCGCCACAGGTACCACAGGCCCATCACGAGCACGAAGGCCTGCGACAGGCGGTTGAGGAATGGCCGGCGCGCGCCGAACAGCCGATCGGCGAGGGAGACGCCGAGCAGCGCCGGCGCCGTGCCGGCGCCGAAGACCGCGAGCGCCATGGCCCCCTCGAGCGCACCACCACGCGGCACGGCGGCGATGACGGCCGAATACAACAGGCCGCAGGGCAGCAGGCCGAGGAACAGACCGATCAGCAAGGGATGGGGTGGAATGCGCCCCTTGATGCGGCGCGCGACGCGCGCGAACAGCGCCCCACCGGTCTGCGCCCGGCCACGATCGAGCAGGGTCGCCAGCGCCCACGCGACCAGGGCCCCGCCCGCCAGGGCCGCCGCGGCCCGTTGCACGCCGACCAACGACCCGGCCAAATCGAGGGCCTGTCCCACGCCGCCGGCCGCCGCGCCAAGCAACGCGTAGGTGACAATCCGCCCGGCCGTATACCACAGCTGTGCCGCCGCCGCGGCGTGGCGTCCGGCCGGAACCGCGTACTGCCGCGACACCACCATCGCGAACGGCGAGCACATTCCGACGCAGTGGGCGACGCTGCCCAGCAGGCCCAGCAGCAGGAAGCCGATCAGGTCGAGGTCGAGAGGCGCGCTATGAGTCATACGCCAGGCACTCGGCCAGCGCCGGGTCCTTGAGGGGCACCGCGTCGTGGCGCGCGAGCGACCGGCCGAACACCAGCGTGAACAGGCCGAGGAACCCGATCGTCGCGCCCAACTCGATGAATGGCAGGCGGCCATGCGCCGCCTCGGCGCCGTGCCCCATCGCCGGCCCCACCATCAAGTACAGCTCCCAGAATTGCGCGAAGATGATCAGCATCGACACCGGCACCAGCCGGATCGGGTTGCGCTTGGCCTCGCGGGGCAGGAGCAGCAGGAACGGCACCACGAACTTCAACGCCGGCAGGATCAGGAAGTACGGCAGCCAGCCGTTGGCCGACCGCCGCAGGAAGTAGGCGGTTTCTTCGGGGATGTTGGCGTACCAGATCAACATGAACTGGCAGAAGTAGATGTAGGCCCAGAAGCCGGTGGCTGCGAACACCATCTTCGCCAGGCTGTGCAGGTGGCTCTGGTTGATGAAGCCCTTCAGCGCGCCGGTGGCCACCATCAGGCCTGCCACCACCGCCACAAACGCAGTGCCCGTCTGGACCACGTCGGTGAACACCAGCACGGCGAACATCGTCGAGAACCAGTGCGCGTCGAGTGACAGCAGCAGGTAGAAGCTGACGATGCTGATGGTGATCGCGAACACGACCAGGAACAGCGCTGAGACGACGCGGCTGGTGTGCGTGGGCGCGATGCCGCCGTCGCGATCCTGGCGGCGTGACGCGCGCACGAACAGCGCGGCGAAGACGACCCACAGCAACAGGCTGATGCCGACCAGCACCGTGAACATCGTCAGGTTGAGGAACGGCGCCTTGTGCGACAGCAGCTCGTCGCCGGCGACCACGTCGACGTGCGACCACTCGTAGAGGGAGTGCGCCCCGAGCCCCACGACCATCGCCAGGACGCCACCCGGCAGCAGCCACGCCGTCATCGCCTCCGGGATGCGGCGCATCGTCACCGACCAGGTCGCGCCGGCAAGGTAGAGGATGGCCAGCCACAGCGCCCCGAAGACGCCGAGGCCGAGCGTAAAAAACGCGCCAATCAAGTACGCGCTCCAGGCCAGCTGCGCCTCACCGTTGGTGACCGCCCACCCAAGCGCCGCGGCGCCGACGACCACGGCGGCGAGTGACAGGCCACGCACGGAGGCGGGCAGGGCCAGCCGGCCCGGAGCCGGCGGCCGCACGTCAGGGTGTGAGTGGCTCATGGCTTCCCTCCGGGAACCGGGGCTTGCCCCGCCGAAGCAGCCCCAGGTGCAGGGGCTGCGGAGGCGGGCGCCACGGCCTCAACCGACTGCATTTGCCGGATGTAGTGAATCACCGACCACACGTCGGTGGCATCGACCTGCCGGGCATGGCTGGGCATGGAGTTCTGGCCCCGCATCGGCCGGTGGAACAACTGCCCATCGGGCCAGTCCCGCACCTTCTGCGTCATCAGGCTGGGCGGTTTTGGGAACAGCGCAGTGAGGTGGCCGTCGCCGGCGCCACGGGGGCCGTGACACGTAATGCAGACGCCGTCGTAGACGAACTTGCCGTGCGCGATCACCGCCGGCGTGGCGGTGAGCGGATTGACGAGCTCGGCGCCGGCCTTATCGGCTTCGTTCTGCGCGTAGAGATACGGCGTCTCGCCGACGGCGACACTGCCGGCGGGCGGTGCCAGCAGGCCGGTGGCCCGGCCGCCGGACCACTGGCCGCGCTGCGGCTTCGGCTTGGGTTGATCGACCATGTCGAGACGGTTGCCCTCGTGATGCGGAGAGCGTCCCGCCGGCAGGCCGACGTCGCAGCCCGTGACGAACAGGGCGAGGGCGGCAACGGCCAGGGCGCCGCGGCGATTACGCATGGGGGCCTCCTTCGGCGCCGACCAGCCTGACGTGATCGGCGCCAAGCGAGGCGACGAAGCGCTCGGCCTCGGCGGCGTCCCACTTCGGGTCGGTGGCGGCGATCCAGAGGACGAAGCGATCGACGGTTGCGCCGGTCGCCAGCATCGCCGGCGGCTGCGTGACGGTGTCTTTCTTTCCGGCCACGATCGCGATGAACGCCGTGCCAAGCGCGGCCCAGAACACCATGGCCTCGAAGGTAATCGGGATGAAGGCCGGCCACGACGCGAACGGCTTGCCGCCGAAGTTCAGCGGCCAGTCCCACACCATCACGTAGTTCTGCAGGCCCTGCGCGAACAGGATGCCGCCGACCGCGAGTGCCGCCGAGGCCCACGGAATCCACGACCGCTTCTCGCCCATCGCTTCGTCCATCCCATGAATGGGAAACGGGGTGAGGAAATCGAAATGGGTCCAGCCCGCGGCGCGCACCTTCGCCGCCGCGGCGACGGCGTCGGCGGGCACGTAGAAGTCGCCCAGGATGCCGGCCGTTGATGTCGGCGTCATGATCGGGCCTCCCGCAACGCCGGCACGATAATCGGCCGGTCTCCTGGCGCGCGCGCGACCGTCGGATCCATCACGCCCTTCACTTCGGAGATCGCGACGACCGGCAGGAACCGCACGAACAGGAGGAACAACGTGAAGAACAGGCCAAACGACCCGAACAGGATGGCGTAGTCCCAGAACGTCAACGCGTACATCCCCCAGGATGAGGGCAGGTAATCGCGATGCAGCGAGGTGACGACGATCACGTAGCGCTCGAACCACATGCCGACGTTGACGAGAATCGACACCACGAACAGGACCCAGGTGTTGCGCCGCAGCGCCTTGAACCAGAACAGCTGCGGGATGACGGCGTTGCAGGTGAACATGATGGTGTAGGCCCACCAGTACGGACCGAACGCGCGGTTCGTGAAGACGAACCCTTCCCACTCGCTCCCCGAGTACCACGCCATGAAGAACTCGGTGGAATAGGCGAAGCCGACCAGCATGCCGGTCAGCATCAGGATCTTCGCCATGTCCTCCATGTGGTTGATGGTCACGTAGTTCTTGAGGCCGAAGTAGCCGCGCATGAAGGTCATCAGCGTGATCACCATCGCGAAGCCGGAGAAGATGGCGCCGATGACGAAGTAAGGCGGGAAGATCGTGGTGTGCCAGCCGGGCATGACGGAGGTGGCGAAGTCGAACGACACGATGGTGTGGACCGAGAACACCAGCGGCGTCGCCAGGCCGGCCAGCACCATGTAGGCCGACTCGTAATGCCGCCAGGCGCGATGGGATCCGTTCCAGCCGAAACACAGGGCGTGATAGAGCTTCTTGCGCCACGGGTGGGTGGCGCGGTCGCGCACGGTGGCGAGGTCGGGCAGCAGTCCCATGTACCAGAACGCCAGGGAGACCAGCCCGTACGTCGAGATGGCGAAGATGTCCCAGGCCAGCGGCGAGTTGAAGTTGACCCACAGCGGCCCGCGGGCGTTGGGGTACGGCACCAACCAGTAGGCAAACCACGCCCGCCCCAGGTGAATGACCGGGAAGATCCCCGCGCAGGCGACGGCAAACAGGGTCATCGCCTCAGCCGCGCGATTGATGCCGGTGCGCCACTGCTGCCGGAATAGATACAGCACCGCCGAGATCAGCGTGCCGGCATGGCCGATGCCGATCCAGAAGACGAAGTTGATGATGAACGAACCCCAGCCGACCGGCTGGTTCACGCCGGCGATGCCGATGCCGACGTAAAACAGCGTGATCAACGCGTAGACCAGCAGGCTGAGGAACGCCAGCGCGACGCCGAACGCCAGCCACCACCGCCTGGTCGGGAACTGTTCGGCGTGCATGCAGATGTCGCGGTCGACGTCGGCCCATCGCTTCGCACCGGTGACGAGCGGCTCGGGAATCTCGAGGTCGCCGCCGTACGGTCCCGCGCCGGGCAGGACGATCGGCCGGCCGGTCAGCTGGCTGTCGTCCATCACGGTCGAGTACGGACTCATCTCAGGCTTTGTCATTACGCACCTTGGTCAGGTAGGAGATCGACGGCTTGATGCCGATCGCTTCGAGCAGCTTCATCGCCCGCGGGTGAGACGCCTGGGCCGCGACGCGCGAGGCCGGATCGTTGACGTTGCCGAACGTGATGGCGCCGGTGGGGCACGCCTCCATGCACGCCGGCACCACGGCGCCGTCGGGCAGGCGGTCCTTCGACCGGCCCTCACGGGTCGCTTCCGCCCGCGCCGCGTTGATGCGCTGAACGCAGAAGGAGCATTTCTCCATGACGCCGCGGCTGCGCACCGTGACCTCCGGGTTGTTCTTCATCTGCATCGGCTCGCGGGTATTGAGCTCGGCGTTGCGGGCGATGCGGGGTACCAGCCAGCGGAAGAACGCGCTCTCCTGCGGCTTGCTGTACTCGAAGTAGTTGAAGCGCCGCACCTTGAACGGGCAGTTGTTGCCGCAATAGCGCGTGCCGACGCAGCGGTTGTAGATCTGCTGGTTCAAGCCCTCGTCGCTGTGCAGGGTCGCCACGAACGGACAGACCGTTTCGCACGGCGCGTTCTCGCAGTGCTGGCACAGCATCGGCTCGAACAGCGTGTGCGGCTCCTCGACCACCTCGAGCGGGCCGTCCCAGACATCAGCGTCCCAGCCGCCGTCTTTCCGCGGCGCGTCGTAATAGCGATCGATGCGGATCCAGGACATCTCACGGCCGGTGAGCATGCCGAGGCGGCCGACAATCGGGATGTTGTTCTCCGACTGGCAGCCGACGACGCACTTGCCGCAGCCGTTGCACTTGCTGAGGTCGATCGTCATCGCCCAGCGGGCGTTCGGGTATTCGTGGGCCGGCCACGCCGACGGTCCGGCTTCCTGCTGCTCGGTGCCCGATGCCGGGTTCTGTTCGTACGCCGACAGCGTGGTGGTCGGCACCACCGGCCGGCGGGCGCGGTCGATGACGTCGGCCCCCTGCGCGAGCGCGAGGGGTTCGCGGCCATCGACCTTGCGGATGGTCACGGGCAGGCCCGACGACACGATGTTGCCGCCGGTCACCAGGCGAAGCGTGAATGCGTTGGGCCCGATGCCGGCGCCAATCGCACCACACGCCGTCCGGCCGAGACCCAGCGGCAGCGCCACCTGGTCGGCGTGCATGCCGGCGTGGCGGTAGGCCGGCGCCACGAGCTTGCCGTGGCCGGCGTCGATCTCGACGAGGTCGCCGTTGGTGAGCTGCATCTCGTCGAAGCGCCGCGGCGCCATCGAGAGCGCGCCGCCCCACGTGATCCGCGTGATCGGGTCGGGCAGCTCGTGGAGCCAGCCGTTGTTGCCGGCGCGGCCGTCGGCGAGCGCGAGGTGCGGGTAGAGCTGCAACTCGAGGCCACGAGAGGGCCCGGGCGCGGTGGCCACCGGGGCCAGCAGCGAGAGGGCCGCCGGCGCCAGCACGCGGGCCGGCGGCGGAGGCGTTGGCCCCTGCCAGGCGCCCGAGCGCAGCACGTCCTGCCAGGCGGTCTCGAACGCAGTCGAGGCGGGGTCGAGAGCCAGCCGTGCCGCCCACAACGTGCGGAGATAGCGCCACCCGAGGCTCGTCGGGGGGGCGGGTTGGGCCGTGGCCGGCGCAGGCACCGGCGCCGCCGCCGCGGTGGCGGCGGTGACCACCGCCAGGGCGGTACCGTCGCCGAGCGCCGCCGCCCAATCGACCATCACGTCGAGCCACCCGCGCGTGTCGAACAGCGGTTGAATCACGGGCTGCTGCACGGCGAACACACCCCTGGGCAGCGCGGCGTCGCTCCAACATTCGAACGGGTGGCTGACCGGCGCCAGCAGGTCGGCGAGCATCGCCGTCTCGTCGAGTCGATCGCTCAACGAGACGATGAACGGCACCTTGGCGAGCGCGGCGGCCAGGGCGAAAGAGGCGGGCGCGTCGTAGGCCGGGTTGGCGCCGGCTACGATCAGCAGCTCGACACCCCCCCCGGTCATCTCCGCGGCCAGCGAGGCGAGCGCGGCGGTTGCGCCCGTCAGCGGTTCGACCGCGGCGGTCTCGTCGAAGAGCCCGGCATCGAAAGCGCCGAGCGTGATGTTGAGCAGCACGGCGGCGAACTCGATCGCGGGGCCCGTGGCCGATGCGCTCGCGGCACCGCCGGCGACCACCAGCGTCCGCCCCCCCGCCGCGGCGAGTTCCGCGGCCAGCGACGTCAACGCTGCCGCGTCCACGCCGGCGCGGGAGGCGACCGCCTCGACGGTAAACGGCGCCAGCGCCTGCGCGACCACCGCGTCGCCGGCGAGCGGCCCGATCTTCCGCGCCACGATGAGCTCGTGGGCGAGCGCGGCGCCGAGCGCGGCGAGGTCCGAGTCACGCACGCGGAGCCGTCGATCGGCGTTCGCGCCGGTGAGCGTCAACCGGCCCTCGATCTGGACGAACCGGCTCATACGGCCGCCGTCCGGTTGATCGGGCGATCGGCGCGCCGCGAACTCCCGTTCGAAGCCTTCGTCCGGGTGGTCGAGGAACTCCGCGCCCAGCCCGAGCAGCAGGTCGGCCTTGCCGATGCGCGGCTTCGCGATCCGGGCATCGCCGAAGGCCTGCTGCCACGCCCGGCTCGCGGCGTCGCACGCCAGCGGCGACCAGGTCACGTGCCGGAGGCCGCTGCGCGCCGAGAGGGCGGCGATCACCGACGCGAGCGCTGGGCTGTCGACGGGGCCGGTGAGCAGCACCGCCCTGGGCCCAGCGGCTTTCAACCGGGCCACCACGTCGGCGCCGATGGTGTTCCAGTTGGCGGCCACGGTCACACCGGTGCCGCGCCGCAACGACACGGGACCGCGGGCGCGATCGGGGTCGTAGAGGTCCATCAACGCGGCGTGATGCCGGGCGCTCAGCCCCCGGCCGCTCACATCGCTCGCGCTCGGCGTCACGAGGATCGGCCGCCCCTCGCGCGTGCGGACCAGGACCGGCGAGCCGTGGAGCACGGTCTGGAAGAAGCGCGCCTGCCCCATGCCGTCGACGAGCGCCTCGGGCATGTCATGGAACGGCACCGTCAGCTCCTGCGGCACCTGGCAACCGGCACTCGCAAGCGCGCCGGCAGCAGCCATGGCGGTGCTCACGCGGAGGAACTCGCGGCGGTCCAGCGCCGTCGCCTCAGGTGGGATGTCGGTCTCGTTCGGGTTCATGCTCATGTGAGTTACCGATGACAAGTGACGCAGGCGGTCGGCGCCTTCATCTCCGGCTTGCGGTGGCAATCGAGACACCACTGCATGTTGAAGGGCGTCTGTACCGACACGATCGCCATCTGATCGACCGCGCCGTGACAGGTCTGGCACGCCACCATCGGCTGCCCCTGCGCATCGGTCAGCGGCAGCTTCAAGTTACCGTTCGCGTCCCGGGCGTTCAGGTGCGCGGAGTGATCGAAGTAGACGAAATCGGGCAGGTCATGGACCTTCACCCACGGGATGGGCTCACCGCGGTCCCAGTACTCCCGCATCTTCAGCACCCATTCCCTATTCAGGCCGACGCTCGAATGGCAGTTCATGCACACCGCCGTCGACGGCAGTGTCGCGTGGCGGCCCTTGTAGGACATCGTGTGGCAGTAGAGGCAGGGAATGCCGAAGCCCCCGACATTCACCCGCACGCCCTTGTCGTCCACCTGCCACACCGGCGCCCCGGCCATGCGCGTGTGCAAGAACGGAATTGGCTGCCGCGGCTCGTAGCCCTTGCGCGAGTTGCTGAGCGCATAGGCCAGGGAGCCGATCACGGCCAGGGCCACGAGCAGGCCGAGGGCGCCGACAAACTTCCTGCTGGCGTTCATTCGTGAGCACTCCTTGTCGGGGCTGCGGTCGCCGGCGGCCGCGGCCCGCCCGGCTCCTCGTCGTCGAACAGCATGCGGACGGCGGGTGTCTCGAGGTCATCGAATTGCCCGGTCCTGGCCGCCCAGATGAAGAAGCCGACGGCAATGACCGCGATCAGCAGCGCCAGCGGGAGCAGCACGAAGATGGTCTCCACGTCAGGCCTCCCCTCGTGCCGGCCGCGCGCGACGGGCCGGGCGCGGGCGTGACGCCGCGAACGTGCGCGTCAGCGCCGACGACATGACCACGGTCAGTGAGGACACCGGCATCAGGACCGCGGCGAGGAGCGGACCGACCATGCCGGCCAGCGCCAGGGACGAGGCACCGGCGTTGTAGAACAGCGAAAACGCGATGTTGCGGCGAATCACGCGGCGCAGGCGCCGCGCGCCGTCCAGGACATCGAGCAGTGGCGCCACACCTTCACGCGTCAGGACGATGTCGGCGGCGACGATGGTCGCGCCCATGCCGCCGTCGACGGCGATGCCGACATCGGCGAGCGCCAGCGCCGCGGCGTCGTTGACGCCGTCGCCAACCATCACCACGGCCCCGGTGCGATCGGCGCCGGACACCAGCCCGGCGACAACATCCCGCTTGGCTTCCGGCGTCAGCCCGCCCTGGGCATCATCCAGCGAGAGCCCGAGCTGTGCCGCCACCCGGGCGACGATGTCGGGATGATCGCCGGACAGGATGCGCACGCGCAGGCCGCGGCGGCGAAGCGCGGCGACGGTCTCGATCGAGTCGCGGCGCAGCGCATCGCCGATACCGGCGAGGCCGGAGACGCGCCCGTCGACCGACACGAACACGGGACTGAGCCCGTCGGCCACCATCGAGGCCGCAATCCCGGTCCGCTCTTCGTCCACGGACGCATGGCCCGCTTCGATGAAGGCGCGGTTGCCGACGCGGACCTCGTGCCCGTCGAGCCGTCCGGCAATGCCGCGTCCCGGCACCTCGACGACGTCGGCCACGGACCGCACGGCGTGCAACGACCGGCCGGGGGTCGCCGTGAAGGCCCGGGCCACCGCGTGCGATGACTCGGCCTCGAGGGCGCGCGCCAGTTCCAGGACGAAGCTGTCTCCGTGCCAGCGCGAGATGGTGGCGCGGCCCTCGGTGAGCGTCCCGGTCTTGTCGAGCAGCACCGTGTCAACGGTGCGCAGCCGCTCGAGGGCGTCCGGGTTCTTGATGAAGATCCCGGCGCGCGCCGCGCGCATCAGCGCGACCGACAGGGCCAGCGGCACGGCCAGGCCCAGCGCGCACGGACACGACACCACCAGCAGCGCCACGACCCGCGTCAACGCGACGTCTGGACCGTGCTGCCACCAGGCAACGGCCAGCGTGGCGGCGGCCACGGCGAGCAGGATGTTGACGAACCGGCGGGCCATGAGGTCGGTGGTCTGCAACAGCGCCGGGCGGCGCGACGCCGCCTCCTGCACGAGGGCCAGGAGCGCGCCGACGCGCGTCCCCACGCCGACCGCATCGACCCGGACGATCAGCCGCGCGCCAAGGTTCGTGGCCCCGGCGTTCACCGCATCACCCTCACCGACGGAGAGCGGCGCGGCTTCACCGGTGAGGACCGCGTTGTCGAGCGACGAGTGTCCCGACAGGATCACGCCGTCGACCGGGACGAACTCGCCGGAGCGGACCTCAACGCGATCGCCGGGCACCAGCGCCGTCAGCGGCACCTCGACCACCGGCGCGTGCGGATCGCCGCCCTCGAGCCGCCGCGCGAATTCGAGGAAGGCCACGCCGCGCAGGCTGTCGGCGCGCTCGAGCGCGAGGCGCTGCGCGCTGCGCTGCAGCTGGCGCGCGCCGAGCAGCGCCGCGACCAGCATCGCCAGCGAGTCAAACCAGATCGGCCCGCTGCCCGCCACCGTGTTCCAGGCGCTGGCCGCGGCGGCAATGGCAATGGCGGCGGCGATCGGCAGGTCGATGTGGACGATGCCGGCGCGCAGCCCGGCGAGCGCCGTCTGGAAGAAGGGCGCGGCCGAAAAGCCGAGCACGGGCACGGCGATGAGCAACGACAGCCAGCGGAAGAAGGCCTCGTAGGGAGAAGCCATGCCGGAGTGCTCGCCGGCGTATAACGCGCCCGACACGAACATCAGGTTCATGGCGCAGGCCGCGGCGACGCCAAAGCGCGCGAGCATGGCGCGGTCTTCGACGCGGCGCGCCTCCTGGACGCGCGAGGCGCGATGCACGTGCGGGGTGTAGCCCAGGCGATCGAGGGCGCGGGCGATGGTCGACAGCCGCGTGTGCCCGGGCCGCCAGGTGACCTCGGCGACCGCGCTGCCGTAATTCAGGCGGACTTCGTCGACACCCGCGAGCACCGCCGGGAGCTTCTCGACCAGCCAGACGCAGGCGGCGCAGTGCACGCCCTCGAGGTAGAGCCGGGTGCGCCGGCGCTCGGGGCCGAGGTCATCGGTGGCCTCGGATTGCAGCCGCGCATCATCGAAGTCCTCGAAGCTGCGGCCGCTGACTCGCGCGGGCCCGGGCGTCCCTGGTTGCCGATCGACGAGCCGGTAGTAATGGTCGAATCCCCATTCGCGGACCAGCGCGTGCACCTGGCGGCAGCCGTGGCAGCAGAACTGGTCGGCATCGGCCTCGCGCACGAGGCTGAGCGGGACGGCCAGGCCGCAGTGCGCGCACGGCGGTGACGCCAGGCTGGCCGGACGCGAAGGGAAGGCGCGAATCATTGGGGCGCCTCACGGCCGGGGTCGGCATCCGCGCCCACGCTCACCCGGGCGGCATGGACGAACCGCATGGCCTGTTGCGTGGTGTCGATCCGCAGCTCCCACGCGCCGGGCTCGTCGAGCCGCACCAGCGTGCGATAGCTGCCGGCGTGCGTCGGCAGCTCGACCAACTGGCCGCGTTGATTGAGCCGCGTGTCGGCGGGACGGACGGCGAACAAGTGGCCGGCGAGCCCGGAGACGGGGCGGCCGTCGCGATCGGCCACGGTGACGTCCACCGGCCGCGGCATGCCGCGGTAGTGCGGGATGTCGCCCGGCAGGTTGTAGCGGACCGTCCACCCGAGCCGGCGGCTGGCGTCGGCGACCGCCTCGTCCGCGTCCCACCCTTGCGCCGCCTGGTAGTAGCCGGGAATCGGGCGCGGGGCGTCGGCGCCGGTGGCGACCCACACCAGCACGCCGCACGCGATCACCGACATCGCCAGGTGGCCGCCGATGTAGATCGGCCAGCGGTATTCGGAAACCAGCCGGAAGAACTTCATGGCGTCGTCCCCGCGGTGCCGAACGGTCCGAGCAGCAGGAAGTCCAGTTCCTGCCGGAAGCCGTGATCGGACGTGATCAGGTAACGCACGGTCGCCTGCCCATCGCGGAACAACGCCCGCGGCACCGTGGTCACGGCGTTCACCATGACCACCGCTTCCGGCCCCACCACGATCGGCGACTCGCTCAGCACCAGTGCCGCCCCAGCTGGGTTGGCGATGGTGACCTCGAAGCGCTGCGCCTCGTCCAGTTGGTTGGTGAAGCGGATGCGCTGCTGGTTGGCGACCTCTCCGGTCGTCAGCATCCGGTACGGCTCGCGGCCGCCGCGCACGACCTCGACCAGCGCATCCGCGCGCGTGAAGACCAGCGCGCCCAGCGTGCCCCAGGCCACCGCCATCAGCCCGAGGTAGGCGAGGTTGCGCGGGCGCCAGATGCGCCGGGCGCCGCCCTGTTGCTGGCGCTCGGAGGTGAACTTGATCAGGCCGGTGGGACGGCCCAGCTTGCGCATCACCTCATCGCAGGCGTCGACGCATTGCGCCGTGCCGATGCATTCGACCTGCAGGCCGCGCCGGATGTCGACGCCGGTTGGGCACACGCTCACGCAGGCGCCGCAGTCGATGCAGTCGCCCGCGGCCACGCCGGCCAGCTGGTGTTTCGGCTGCATCCTCGGCTCGCCCCGGGCGGTGTCGTAGGCCACCAGAATCGTGTCCTTATCGGCGATGACGCTCTGGAGGCGGCCGTACGGACACGCGATGGTGCACATCTGGTCGCGAAACCAGCCGAAGTCGAAGACGATGAGCCCGGTCAGCGCGGTGATCGTGAACAGCGCTCCGGTCCACGCCTGCGGATTCGTGGTCAGGCCGTGCACGAGCGCCGACCATCCGGTGAGATAGGCGACGAACGTTGCCGCCATGCTCACCGCGAGCACGATCCACAGCGCCCATTTCGTCGCCTTAATCGCGGCTTTTCGCGCCGACAACGGCTGCTTGTTCAGGTGCCGCTGGTTGGTCGGGCCGCCCTCCACCCAGGCTTCGATCGGGCGGAACAGGAATTCGAGATAGATGGTCTGCGGGCACGCGAACCCGCACCAGACGCGGCCGAACGTCGAGCCGACGAAGAACACGGTGACGATCACGCCGAAGCCGAATGCCACCAGCAGCAGGTTGTCGGTCGGATGGAAGGTGGCGCCGAACAGGTGGACGCGCCAGGTCGCCAGATCGAACAGCATCGCCGGCGCCCCGCCGACCGGAATCAGCGGCAACGCGAAGAACAACACGACGAGGGCGTAGGCGATGGTCCGGCGGATCCCCCAGTAGCGTCCCTTCCGCACCACCGGGTGCATGAAGCGGCGCTTGCCATCGGCGGCAATGCTGTAGAGGAGTTCTTCCTGTGGCGCGACCTCGAAAACCGAGCTCATGATCAGCGCTCCGGAATCTTCTCGGGCGTCACGGGGTCGCCCTCCGCGGGCCGGGGATTGGCCGGCATCGAGCCCTGGAGGCTCCGCACGTAGGAGACCAGGGCCGCCAGTTCCTCTGGCTTCAACGTGCGGCCCCACGGCGGCATGCCTTTCGAAGGCCAGCCCTTGGCCACGGTCTGGAAGATCTGCTCGACCGACCCGCCATGCAGCCAGCGGTCGTCGGTGAGGTTGGGGCCGATCAGCCCCTGGGCCAGGTCGCCGTGGCACGAGGCGCACGTCCGCGAGAAGCGCGCGGCGGCGAGATCGAGCACGGCCGGGTCTTTCGCGCCGGCCAGCAACTGGGCCGGCGACGGCGGGACCAGCGGATTCGCATCGAAGTAGACCTGGACCGACGTCAGTGCTTCCTGAGTCTGCGCCCGGTACTCCGCCTCCAACGACCCCTCGCCGAAGCTGAGGGCGTAGAAGATCAAGTAGCCGGCGGCGAACAGCAGCGATCCCCACCAGATGGCCAGCAGCCAGCCCGGCATGGGGTTGTCGTATTCCTTGATGCCGTCGAGTTCGTGAAGGACTTTGTCTTCGTAGTCGGCCATGATCGTCCTCACGCCTTCTCGTCGTCATCCAGCGCCATGCGCGCGTGCGCGGCGAGATCCTCGGGGCGTGCCTGGTAGAGCCGTACCACGATGAGGATGTAGGCCGCGATGAAGAACAGCAGCGACCCGATCGCCCAACCGGTGGCGCCGGAGCCGGACGCCAGTTCCTGCAGCATGGCTACCTCATTCCCCCGCCGGCGGGCCGCGCCGGCGGCACCGGCAGAGCGGCCACCGCCGGTTGCAGCTGCGGGCGCTTCCACTGGATGTCGGTGCCGAGGCGTTGCAGGTAGGCCGTGAGCGCGATGATTTCCTTGTCGTCGAGCCCGGTGGGCCCCTGCTGCAGCGCCACTTCGCCGGCAATGGCGGCGGCCTGGGTCCGCATGGCCGCCTCGGCGGTGTCGATCGCGCCCTGGCTATACGGGACGCCGAGCGAGCGCAGGGCGCGCAGCTTCGCGCCGATCAGGCTGGTGTCGAACGGGCTCGTGAGCAGGTGCGGATACCGCGGCATGATCGACCCGGGCGTCGTCGAGTCGGGCCGCGCCATGTGGCGGACGTGCCAGAGCGACGGGTACTTGCCGCCGACGCGATGCAGGTCCGGGCCGGTGCGCTTCGAGCCCCATTGGAAGGGGCGGTCGTAGATGTACTCGCCCGCCTTCGAGTACTCGCCGTAGCGTTCGGTTTCGTAGCGGAACGGCCGGACCATCTGCGAGTGACAGTTGTAGCAGCCCTCCCGCACGTAGATGTCGCGGCCGACCACCTCGAGCGGCGTGTAGGGCGTGACGCTGGCAATCTCCTTCACGTTGCCCTTGACGAAGAACATCGGCACCGTCTCGACCAGCGATCCCACGGCGAGTGCCAATACCACCAGCACGGTGAAGGTCACCAGGCGGCTCTCGAGCATGCGATGGAAGCCGTGCCGGGTCGCGTACTGCAGGCGGTAGAGCGCGTGGTCGTAGGTGCCGGGGGCGGTCACGGCGCCGGGAGCCAACATCGGCTCGAACACCAGCGGCGGCGCGTTCACTTCCGGCTCGTCCGCGAAATTGGCCGGCGCCGACTGGATGGTCTTGAACAGGTTCCAGCACATCATCAGCAGGCCGATGAAGAACACCACGCCGCCCATCAGGCGAACCCAGTAGAGTGGAACCAGCCGCACGACCGTCTCGATGAAGTCCGGGTAGACCAGCCGGCCGTCGGGCTCGAACGCGCGCCACATCGCCCACTGCGTGATGCCCGCCACCCACATCGACACCTGGTAGCTGATCAGGCCGACGGTGGCGATCCAGAAGTGCAGCGTCGCGAGCCTCGTCGAGTAGAGCCCGGTCTTCCACAGCCGAGGCACCGCCCAGTAGAGGATGGCGAACGACAGGAAGGCGTTCCAGCCGAGCGTGCCGGCGTGAACGTGGCCGATGGTCCAGTCGGTGAAGTGCGACACCGCATTCACCGACTTGATCGACATCATCGGGCCTTCGAACGTCGACATCCCGTAGTAGGTGATGGCGACGACCATGAACTTCAGGATCGGGTCCTCGCGGAGCTTGTGCCAAGCGCCGCGCAGCGTGAAGAAGCCGTTGACCATGCCGCCCCATGACGGCATCCACAAGATCAGCGAGAACAGCATGCCCAGAGTGGAGGCCCACTCGGGCACCGCGGAGTAATGCAGGTGGTGCGGCCCCGCCCAGATGTAGACGAACACCAGCGACCAGAAGTGCATGATCGACAGCCGGTAGCTGAACACCGGCCGCTCCGCCGCCTTCGGCAGGTAGTAGTACATCAGCCCCAGGAACGGCGTCGTCAGGAAGAAGGCGACGGCGTTGTGGCCGTACCACCACTGCATCAGCGCGTCCTTGACGCCGGCGTAGGCCGAGTAGCTGCCGAGCCACGAGTACGGCATCACCATGCTGTTGCCGATGTGCAGGATGGCGACGGCGACGATGGTGGCGATGTAGAACCAGATGGCGACGTAGAGGTGCTTCTCGCGGCGAATCGCGATGGTGCCGAAGAAGTTGATCGCGAACGTCACCCACAGCACGGCGATGACGATGTCGAGCAGCCACGGCAGCTCGGCGTACTCCTTGCCCTGGGTGTTGCCGGTGACGAGGGCGACGGCGGCGGCGACGATCAGCAGCTGCCAGCCCCAGAAGTGGAACTTCGACAGGGCGTCGCTGAAGAGGCGCGTTTTCAACAGCCGCTGGCTCGAGTGATAGGTGCCGGCGAAGATGATGTTGCCGCAGAACGCGAAGATGACGGCGTTGGTGTGGAGCGGACGGAGGCGGCCAAACGTCAGGTAGGGCGCCAGGTTCAGCGCCGGCATGAACAACATCGCCGCAATCAGCACGCCGACGAGCATGCCGACGACGGCCCACACCACGGCGGCCAGAAAAAACAGCCGTGGCGTGCGATCGTCGTAACGAACGGTGTTGCCCATCACGCCCTTGCGCTTTCAGGTGGGTGGTGGGGCATTCAGGACAGTCGTTCAGCAAGACTTGTTCCGTCGAGCTGGGGACCCTCCCCGGGGGAAAACGCGGGTACAAACGCGGGAAAATTCGCAGCGCTCTGGAAATCTTCGCGGTCCGGGAAGCCCGGCTGGATATACTTCGTGACAAATTGCAGCGGCCGACAGGAGGCTTCTAATGTGCGATCAGGACCATTTCGACGACGACCTGAAGGAATACATCTCGCGCGGCGCGGTGACGCGGCGTGAGCTTGGGGCGCTGGCGTTCGGCGCGGGCATGGCGTTCGTGCTGCCGCGGGCGGCCAACGCGCAGGCCGTGCGCGAGTCCGAAGTCAAGGTAACGACGCCGGACGGCGTCGCCGACTGTTACTTCGTCCACCCGGCCACCGGCGCGCATGCCGGCGTCATCGTGTGGCCCGACATTCTTGGGCTGCGTCCGGCCTTCCGGCAAATGGGCAAGCGCCTTGCCGAGTCGGGCTATTCGGTGCTGGTCGTGAACCCCTTCTATCGCCAGAAACCCGCGCCCGTCGTCCCGACCGGCGCACAGTTTTCGGATCCCGAGGTCCGCAAGACGGTGATGGGGCTGGCGGGCAACCTGAACGCCACCACGCACGTGACCGACGCCAAGGCGTTTGTCGCGTTCCTGGATGCGCAGGCTGCGGTCGACAAGCGCAAGAAGATCGGCACGACGGGTTATTGCATGGGCGGGCCCATCGTCATGCGCACCGCAGCGGCGGTTCCAGACCGCATCGGCGCCGGCGCGTCGTTCCACGGCGGCGGCCTGGTCACCACGGACCCCACCAGCCCGCACCTGCTGGTTCCCACCATGAAGGCGCAGTTCCTGTTCGCCATTGCCGAGAACGACGACCAGCGGGAACCGGATGCGAAGACCGTGTTGAAAGACACCTACGCCAAGGCCAATCTCCCCGCGGAGATCGAGGTCTACTCCGGCGCCGCGCACGGCTGGTGCCCGCCCGACTCGGCGGTCTACAACGAGAAGCAGGCCGAGCGGGCGTGGAGCCGCCTGCTGGTGCTGTTCGGCAAGGCGTTGGCGTAGACCCGTAGCTGACAGGGATGACGATCCAGTCGCCCTTCAAGCAGCCAGGACTGGGCAAAGGCACCCAGGAGTGGGAACCGCGAGGGGCCTTCGGGCGCGCGGTGAAGTCAGCACTCGAGGTTGCTGAGGTGGGCGCGATGGCACTCGTCAGCCTGGCCGCCTTTGTCTTCCAGTGGACCGTGCTCATCGCGTTCGGCGTCGTGGTGCTGGCGGCGGCGACTTACGCGGTCTGGCAGGGCGTACCCGTCGTCTGGACGGCACTGTTCGATGCGATGAGCGCCGGCGTGAACGCGGGGACAGCGATAGCGGCAGGACTCCAGATGCCGTTCACCGAGTTCATCGCCAACGCCGCCATGGGGGCGTTCGTCGGATTGGTGATCGGCGTATTGCGCTATCGCGAGCGGCGGCACTCATCGTTAGCGCAGCGGGTCGTCGAAATCCTTGGGGAGCCAGAGCTTCTGTCGGTTCAGCGCCTGGGCGTCTCCACGGTGGCCGGACACATGATCGCAGGAGTTGTCGCTGGATTTTTGATGGCGTGGCTGGGCTTTCCATCCTGGGGTTCGGCAGGGGGCCTCGAAGCCCTCCGCGATACTCCGGTTGTGGTCTGGGCGATCGGCGCCGGATCGGGGTTCGGCGGAGGTTTTGGTGGAGCGTTCCCCTTCGATTGGGCCGCGTTTATCCGGCTGATTCTCGCGGTTTTGACGATTTGCGCGGTTCTCACCGCGACGAGCCTCGCGCTCGCAACCGTAGCGGTGGCCGCAATCGCCGGCCTGATCTACGGGACGTCGCAGGCGATCACGGTGACGCTGGCCTTGGCCTTGACGCCTCAACTCCCGGACCATCCCTTTCGCGATGGGAAGGTCTACATGCCGGAGCGGGTTCACGCCGAGCTTTCGAACGACGCGGCCCGCAGCACCATGATCGGTGGCGCGGCGTACACCGGAGCGATCACCGGGCTGCTGACCGCCACGCTGATTACCGTCTGGGAGTTGCTGACGGCCTTGGCGAACTGACCGGCGCGAGGTCGAGTACTACTTACCCATCGCCTTGTTGATCGCGTCCACCGTCAGCTTGGCGCGCAGCTCGGCGATCTTCTTTCCCATCTCCAGCGTCTTGCTCATGGGCAACAGGCTGACGCCGTTGATCGTGGTGCGGTTGGCCTTGGTGCGCTCGTCGATGCGGATGGTCTTCGGGTCGTACAGCGCCATCAACGCGTCGATGCCGTACTCCTCGTGGATCTTGTCGGAGCCCTGGCTGGCGCCAATCTCGATCTGCTCGGGGATGCCGCTGGCCTGCAGCATCTTCTGCACCGACGCGTAGTCGTAGTACTCGGGGATGAAGATGAACCGGGTGCCCGCCGCCTTGAATTTCTCGTCGAGCGTGGCCGCCACTTCTTTCATGGCGCCCTGGTTGCCGCCGCTGTCGCCCATCAGGATCACTTTCGTGAAGCCCATGCCCTTGAGGCTCATGGCCATGTCGGTCAGCACGGCGCGATAGGTGGCCTGCGACAGGAACACGCTGCCGGGCGCGACGCGGTCGCCGTCGGGCCGGCCGGGTTCGAGGGTCACAATCGGCGCCACGAGGGCATTCCCCAACTTGCGCGCAATCGCATCGCCCATCACCTTGAGCACGAAGTTGTGCTTGCCGGTGGCCAGGTGCGGGCCGTTGGATTCAACGCCGCCGGTGAGGATGAGGCCCGTGGTCTTGCCCGCCTTGATGGCGTCGCGCACTTCCATCCAGGTCAGTTCCTCGGTCCACACGCTGTCGAGCGCGGCAATCGGCCGCGGGGCGATCATTTCCGCCTCGCGCCGCTTGGCGGCTTCCGCCTGCTGTTCCGGCGTGAGCTGCGGCCGCTGCGGACGCGCCCCCGGCGCCTGGGCGGCGACACTGACCGTGAACATGCAGACAGCGATGACAACGCGCACGAGTAGTTTCATAAGGGGCTCCACCGGCGATATTTTACTCACAGGACGCCACCGCCGACACAGGCAATGAGCGATAATCCCGGCTCATGACGTGCACACGCTCGTTCGCGGCCCTGGTGGCCGGCTTGCTCCTGCCCCTGGTGGCCGCCGCTCAAGGGGCGACCGCCAAGGCCGACCCCAAGTCGCCCACCTCCGATCGGCTGCCGATCTACGAGATCGATCCGACCTGGCCGCCGACGCTGCCTAACGATTGGATCCTCGGCGACATCCGCGGGTTGTTCGTGGACGATCGCGATCACCTCTGGGTGATCCACATGCCGTCGAGCCTCACCGATCAGGAGATCGGCGCGGCCTCGAAGCCGCCGATTGCCGACTGCTGCCTTCCCGCACCGCCGGTCCTCGAACTGGACGCCGAGGGCAAGGTGTTGCGCACATGGGGCGGACCCGGCGACGGCTACACCTGGTTCAAGCAGGAACACGGCATCTACATCGACCACAACGGCTTCGTCTGGATGGGCACCAGCAACGGCATGCACGTGATGAAGTTCACGCAGGACGGCAAGCACGTGATGACCATCGGCGAGCCCGGCGTCAACAAGGGCAGCAACGATCCGGATCACCTGGGTGGACCGGCCAATTTCTACGTCGAGCCGAAGACCAATGAGCTGTTCATCGCCGACGGCTACATCAACAAGCGGGTCGTGGTCTACGACGCCGCGACCGGGAAGTACAAGCGGCATTGGGGCGCCTACGGTAAGCGTCCGGACGACACGCAAAAGTACGCGTATCCGGTGAAGCCCGACAGTCCCCCGCAGCAGTACTCCACGTTGCACGGCCTCGTCGGATCCAAGGACGGCCTCATCTATGTCTCGGATCGCCGCGGCAACCGCATCCAGGTATTCCGCCAGAACGGCGAGTACCTGATGGAGCGGTTCGTGCGTCCGGAAACCGGCGGGTCGGGGAGCGGCTTCAGCCTGCAGTTTTCGCGCGACGCGGAACAGAGCCTGCTCTACCTGATCGACGGCACCAACCAGCGCGTGTGGATTCTCCGCAGGAAAGATCTCGCGATTCTCGACCGCTTCGGCAAGCCGGGACGCCAGGCCGGCGAGTTCATCCGCGCGCACATGGTCGCGATTGATTCCAAGAGCCGGATGTACACCGGCGAGGCCGGCAACGGCCGGCGCATGCAGCGCTGGATTCTCAAGGGAACCAGGCCGGCGTCGAGCGTGAAGCCGCCGGTCGCAGCCGGCACTCCGAAGTAACGGGCGACTACGCCTGGTGCGAGATCTGTCCGCCAACGACGGTGCGGACGATCTGGATGTCCTTGATCTTCTCGACATCGATCGTGTGCGGGTCGCTGGCCAGCACCACGTAGTCCGCGAGCTTGCCGGGGGTGATCGATCCCTTGATCGCCTCCTCGCCTGACGCCCACGCGCCGTTGTAGGTATTGACGGCGATCGCCTCGCTGACGCTGATGCGCTGGTTGGCGCCCCACACCTTGCCGTCCCAGCCCTTGCGCGTGACCATGCCCTGGATGCCCATCAGTGCCGCAAACGGTCCCGGGCTGAAATCCGACCCGGCGCACGCGTAGACGCTCGCGTCGAGCAGCGAGCGGAACGCCATGCAGTTCTTCATCAGCTCCTCGCCGTAGTACACGAACTTATCCGGGTTGTAGAAGGCGTAGGTCGTGAACAACGCCGGCACGGCACCGAGCGCCTTGATCCGCGCGACCAGAGCGGGATTCACCTGCGTGCAGTGCGTAATCTTCGGCCGCGCGTTGGCGCGGGGCGCGAGCGTGAGCGCGCGTTCCATGGCGGTGAGATACATGTCGATGGCGACGTCGCCGTTGGCGTGGCAGTTCACTTGAATACCGGCGCGGTGCACCCGTTCCACCCACGTGTTCAGGGTGTCTTGCGTCTCGGTGACGTTGCCCTTGTAGGGCGGCGTCACGCCAGGATACGGCGTGCTGAGCGCCATGGTGCGTTCCGAGAACGAGCCGTCCACGGTGTGTTCGGAGGTGGCGCCGAACTTGATCCACTCGTCGCCGAAGCCGGTCTGGATGCCGGCCGAGATCATCGCCTCGAGCACGCGGCCGCCGGCTTCGTAGCTGATGCGGTGCTTGAGCTCGCCTCGGGCGCGCACGTCCTGCATGGCCTGCAGGTTGCCGCCCTCGTGGTGCACGCTGGTGAGACCGTAGCGCGCGAACTGCTTCGAGATGTGGGCGATGCCGTCGCGGGCGCGCTGCTCGGCCTGCTCCGCCGTATAGGTGCGCCGGGTGCCCACCTTGTTGAACGGCGCCGACGCCAGGTCGGTGACCCGCCCGTTCAGCTGCCCGTTCGCGTCCTTGTCGTAGGTGCCGCCCATCGGGTTGGGCGTGTCCTTGGTGATGCCGGCCATGGCGAAGGCCTTGCTGTTGTAGAAATAGGTGTGGCCGCCGCGATGGCGGACGATCACCGGATGCTCGGACGACACCTCGTCCAGGTCGCGGATGGTCAACTGCCGCTTGTCGCTGACCTTGGTGTCGTCGAAGAAGTAGCCCTCGACCCACGTCCCCGGCGGCGTCGCCTGCGCCCGCTCGCGCAGCTTGCCGATGACGCTGCGGATGCTGACGAACTCGACCTCGAAGGGATTGCCGACCAGCACTTCGTTCAGCAGCACTTCCCCGCCGGCGTGGTTGTGGCAGTCGATGAAGCCCGGGACGATGGTCATGCCCTTGGCGTCGAAGGTCTGCGTGTTCTTGCCGGTGAGGCCGCGAATGTCACTGCTCGAGCCGATGGCGACGAAACGCCCGCCGGCGACGGCAAACGCCTCGGCCCGGGGCGCCCGCGGGTCCATGGTGTAGACCGTGGCATTCACCACGATCAGATCGGGATCCGGTCCGCCGGCTCCGGCAATCTGCGGCGCGGCCGCTGACTGGGCATGGGCAATCAGCTCCGGCGCCCCGGCGATGGCGGCAACGGCGGCGCTGCCGGCGTTGATGAACTGTCGGCGATCCACCTTCGCCGGCGGCTTCGGCGGGACAAGTTGGGGGCGGGTAGGCTTCATGGCGAGGCCGATCCTACACGCGTTTGACCATTATCCGGCGACGGGTCAGAATGGTTTCGTGCGCCGCCTGATACTGCTCGCGATCGGCCTGTCCGCGCTCCTGTGGACAGTGGCCGCCCGCTCGGGTCCGAACCCCTCGCAGGACCTCGTCAAGATGTCCGGGGTCGAGTCTCGCTCGGTTTCCGGCGACTCGCAGGGGCCGATCGATCCAAACCAGCAGTGGCGTGCCCAGCACGACGCCGTGGCCCCCACGGCCGAATCGGTCTGGAAGTCAGCGCCGGTGCATGCCGCTCTCGCCGCGACGCGCTCGCCGCGCACGTTCGAAACGGCCCTCGCCGTCAGCTCGCCGGATCCACCGGCTTCTCCCGCACCACCCTACCTCCGCCATACGCCGCTCCTGATCTGAACCGCCGCCGTTAGTTCGCGGTCACCCAACTACAGGTGTGTCTTCGTTCGGACAGGAGGATCGGTCATGGCTACGTCTTCATTCGGCGTGAGCACGCGCAATCGCGTGCTCACCATCATTGGTGTCATTGCGCTTTCGCTCTGGGTCATCTATCCGATTCAGAACTCGCTCAAGCTCGGCCTCGACCTGAACGGCGGCGTGCAGCTCGTGCTGCGGGTCAAGGCCGACGAGGCCCTGGCGCGGCAGCCGCAAGCCGGGGTCACACCCGCCGCCATCGTCGAGCAGGCGCTGCGCACCGTCGAGCGGCGGGTCAATGAACTGGGCGTCGCCGAACCGGTGATTCAGCGCTACACGGCGGCCGACCAGATCCTGGTGGAGCTGCCCGGCGTCTCGGACGTCGATCGCGCCAAGCAGATCATCAAGTCAACGGCGCAGTTGCGGTTGACCCTGGTCGATCAAGGACCCTTCCCAACCCGCGAGGCCGCGCTCCTGGCCTACAACAACGCGCTGCCGTCCGACCTCGAGGTATTGCCGGGACCAGCCAACCCCGGCGAACCTGACAGCACGCTGTTCTACGTCGTCCACCGAGTGCCGGCCGTGGCGGGCATTGACCTGCGCAGTGCCAGGCAGTCGCTCGACCAGAACAACCGGCCCGCGGTCGGCTTCACGCTCAAGCCCGACGCGGCGCGGCGGTTTGGCGAATTCACCGCGAGCAACATCAATCGGCCGCTGGCGACGGTGCTCGACAACCTCGTGACGTCGGTCGCGACCATCGAGTCGCGCATCGATGACGAGGGTCAGATTTCAGGCGTCAGCCGGGAGGAGATGGTCCAGCAGGTGATTACCCTGAACTCGGGCGCGCTGCCGGCGGACCTGGAATACGTCGAGGAACGCACCATTGGCGCCAGCCTTGGCGCCGCCTCCGTTCGCGCCGGCGTGCTGGCGTCGCTCGGCGGGCTCGGCCTGGTACTGGTGTTCATGCTTGGCTACTACCGCCTGGCCGGCCTCAACGCGCTGACGTCGGTGGTGTTGAACCTGCTGATCCTGCTGGCGCTGATGGCCTACCTCCCGGTGACGCTCACGCTGCCGGGCATTGCCGGGTTGATCCTGACCATTGGCATGGGCGTCGACTCGAACGTACTGATCTTCGAGCGGATCAAGGAGGAACTGGCGGCATCCCAGGCCCCGCGCGCGGCCGTGAAAGCCGCGTTCACGCGCGTGTGGCTGACGCTCGTTGACACGCACGTGACCTCGCTGATCGCGGCGGCATTCCTGTTCCAGTTCGGCACCAGTGCCATTCGCGGCTTTGCGACGACGCTCGCCATTGGCTTGCTGGCAAACGTCTTCACGTCGGTGTTCGTGTCGCGGACGATGTTCGAGGTGGCGCTCAGAGGGAAAGGAGCCGGCGGCACCCTGAGCATTGGCACCTCGCAACTGTTTGCCCACACGCGCGCCAACTTCACGCGCTGGCGCTGGCACGCCGTGGCCATCTCCCTCGCCATTGTCCTGGCCGGTGTGACGGCGGTGGCGACCAAGGGGCTTCCGCTCGGCATCGACTTCACCGGCGGCACGTTGGCCGTGGTGGAATTCAAGCAGGACGGCGTTACCGAGGAACAGGTGCGGGCGGCGGTCGCGCCGTTGCCGGGCGACGAGGTCGTGCAGCGCTACGGCGCCGCTGCCGACCGTCAGTTCATGATCCGGCTGCCGTTGGCCTCGTCTGGCGACGGTGCCCTGGAGGCAACGGTCCAGCAGATCCGACAGGCGTTGCAGACGGCGGGCCTGCCTGAGTTCACATTCCAGAAGCGGGAGTTGGTAAGCGCCATGGTCGGCGACGATCTGCAGCGCCGCGGGGTCTACGCGGTGGCCGCCTCGCTTGCGGCCATCGCGCTTTACATCGGCATCCGGTTCCGCTTCGCGTTTGCGACGGGTGCCATCGCCGCCACGTTGCACGACGTGCTGGTCACGCTGGCGTGCCTCTCGCTGGGCGGCTACGACCTGACACTGAACGTTGTCGCGGCGTTGCTGACCATCATTGGCTACTCGGTCAACGACACCATCGTGATCTTCGACCGCGTGCGCGAGAACGCGAAGCAGAAGCCCGTGCAGGGGCTCGACGCGGTGGTCAACCTGAGCGTGAACCAGACCCTGTCGCGGACCGTGATCACCGCCGGGACGACATTCCTGTCGGTCGTCGCGCTCTACGTCTTTGGCGGTGAAGCGCTGCAGGGATTTGCCTTCACGATGCTGGTCGGTATCGTGGCAGGCACTTACTCAACCGTGTTCATCGCCTCGTCGATCGCGATTCTGTTGAGCCAGCGTGTCCGGACACGTGCGCTCTCACTCAGTCGGGAAGGCGGACGACGCGAGATACCAGGGCAAGTTCAACAAGGTTGAACTCGAGGCGTGTGACGTCCCGGCCCTCGGTGAACCGCATCGACATGTGGCCACCGAGGGTCTGGCGCTCAGACACCGCGATCGCGCTGGGCAGGGTGGAGATCTCGAACCGGCGCTCACCCGCCGGGCCGCGTTCGAGCCAGAACAAGCCCAGCGACGCGTCAGCGCCAACCGACAGCCCCCGTCCCGAGAGCGCGTAGCGGGTGCCATCCCACGGACCAAACAACATCACCGCCGACAGCTCACGGCCGGTCCCCGTTTGCGTGATCAAGAGGTCGACAACGGGATTGGAGAAGTCGCCCTGTCCACAGCGCGGACCAAAGCACTCGAGCCGGCGCCAGGAACCGCGCCAGGTGCCGGCGTAGTTGGGCGCGACCCTCACGTTGACCTGCGCTTCGAATTCCGCCAACCGGGCGATCACGCTGACGTCGGCGGGACTCCGCGCGGTCAGCACGCCGCTCGGCGAAATGTCCGCGGCGGCCGCCGGGCTGACGGACCATTGCGGCTGCACCGGTACCAGCGTGCCGTCCGAGTATCGCCCGTTGGCCCGCATAACCAGGCTCGCACCAGCGACCACGAGACTCTCCGGAACGGACACGACGAGTCCGGTCAGCGTCGCCGGCGGCGGGACTGGGTCCTGGTTCTGCGGCGGTGGTGTCGGCGCGGTCGGCGTATTGCGATCGCAGCCGCCCACTGTGCTCAGCGCTGCAAGCAGGAGGAGGACGGACTGCAATCGTTTCATCGGACCCTCGTCACATCGACCAGTTCCCACTCGGTGCGGGCCGGGTCGCGCAAGCCGTGAATCAGCGTCACGCGGCCGGTCAGGCGGTCGGGCGCGGCCAGCGCGGCGCGCCAGCCGGCGATGATGAGCGGGGCCTCGAACCCGCGGCTGTCGTGGGCGGCACCCGCGAAGGCCAGGCTTCCGTCTAAGCCCACCTCCACCGTCTCGGTCAGCAACAGGGTGCTGCCGTCGAGATCCCAGTTGAACCTGACCACTGCAAACAGGCGATCCATGGTCACCGACAGTTGCAGCGGCCGCCGCGTGCCGGGAGGAAACCGCTGGGCGCAGAATGCGGCATCGGGGGAGTCGCAGCTGATCAGGCGCAGCGTTCCAGGCCAGCCGCCGCCGTAGTCGGTGGCCACGCGCACGTTCATGGTGGCCGAGACGCCCTGGTAGACAGCCACGATCGTGGCCCAGCCATTGGCCACGCCGGTGATGCGGCCCTGTGGTGCGCTGCTCAACACCGCAGGGTTGTCGCTAGTCCAAGCGGCCTCGATGTCGCTCAGGCCCTGTGGAGTGACACCGCGAACGCGCATCTGGTGCGACTGCCCGGTCACGAGTGCGGCCTGGGTGCCGCGGCCAATCGTTGAGGCGTCGATCAACAGGAACGAGACCGAGGGCCCCGATGGTGGCGGGACTGGAGCGGTCGGCGAGGTCGGCGACGCCGGCGTCGAGTTGCTACCGCAACCGACACAGGCGGCGAAGAGCACGCACGGCCACCACGACAATATTCGTAACACTACTCAGAATATGGCTTTTGACGTCGTGGGCGGCAAGGTCAGCCGTCGACGGGGTCAGGCGAGCACACTGCAGCCGCGCACGGCCGCGTCAGCGCTTCAGCGCGCCGGCGGCTTCCGCTCGGCGGCGCGGAAGCCGCGCAGCATGTTGGTCAGCGAGTAATTGCCTTCGTGGCAGGCGTATTCGTAAATCCTCTCGCCCGATCGCGTCATCGTCAGTTCGCCTTTCCAACGCTGGGTGAACGCGGTCGGGTTGTCGATCTCGAACTGGTAGAGCAGCGTATCGGCGTCGAACAGGCGAAAGCGTTCGATGACGTGCAGGTTGCGGTCCCAACCGAAGTTGCCGCCGGCGTCACCGTAGAAGCCGCCGCCATCGTTGAAGTTCGTGGTGTCGACGACCAACGTGTCGCCCTCCCAGCGTCCGATCGAGTCTCCCAACCACGAGCGCATGGCCGATGGCAGGTGCGGACGGCCGTCGAGATGAATGACTCGCGCGTCGTGGATCATTTCGGCATGAACCAGGACGGCATCCTTGGTCTGCACGATCTGGTAGTTGCTGTTGTAGGAATACGGCAGCATGGGCGGCCCGGCGGTGAGGAACGTCAGGCATTGATCCTGGAGGCCCAGGTCTTCCGGATTCTCGAACTTCTTCAGGCCGTCGAGCCGTCGCCGCTTGATCTCGGCCGCCGCCGGCGTCAGCGCGGGGATGCGGCCATCGGCAGGGTCCGTGACGATCGACGTCCGAAGCGTCTTGACCACGCGGGTCCCCCACTCGCGGTAGACCGTGTTGTAGGTTCCGGTGCCGGCGCCCTTCGCCGCGGCCTGAGGCGGAGGTTCCGCGTTCCGTTGCGCGAAGTCGTGCTCCCACCGGGCGGCCTCTTCAGGCGTAAAGAACGGCTTGTCTTTCAGCTCCCGTGGACGTTCGAGGGGCGTCGCGGTCGCCGAATTCCAGACACCCTCGAAGTCAGGCCGGCGGTCGCCGTTGCCCCGCTGGCCCGAGACCAGGGTCGAAGCCAGAACGAGGATGGCCACCAGGCGAAGACAGAACTTCCGCATGGACTAGATTCTAGGCGTTCTACCTCAAATCGTCATCGCGCGCCCTGGGTCGATCAGTGCGGCACGTCGCGCCGGCAACCAACTGGCGGCCACGACCACCACCAGGAGCACGGCAACGGCGGTCGCGAGCGTGACCGGATCCTGCGGCGCCACGCCAAAGAGCATCGTGCGCGCAAGACGGCTGCTGGCCGCCGCACCAACCATACCGATCGTGCCGCCGGCGACGGCGAGCACCAGCGATTCCATCACGATCGACCGGGCGACGCGGCGCGGTGACGCCCCGAGCGCCATCCGCAGCGCGATTTCACGACGCCGCAGCAGCACGGTGTAGGCGAGCAGGGCGTAAACGCCACCGGCCGCCGTGATCAGCCCGCCAACCGCGAACAGCGTAATCAGCAGCATGGCGAATCGATCCAGCTGCACGGCATCGCCGAGCAGCTGGTCCATCGTGGTCACCGAGTGGACGGGTTGATCGGGATCGACACGCAGCGCGGCGGCACGGGCCATCTGGGCGACGGTGTTGGGATCGAGGGTCGTGCGAGCAATCACGTTCAGGACGAGGTACGGGTTCTGCGCGTGCGGAACGAAGATCTCGGGCACCGGCTCGCTGCGCGGGCCGTCGTAACGGGCGTCGCCCACCACGCCCACCACCTCATAGGGATATGGTCCGCGTTGGTAGTCGAGAACCAGGTGGCGCCCAATCGGGTTTTCATCACCCCACGTGTTTCGCGCGAGCTTCTGATTGATGATCACCACGCGCGGCGCCTCAGCGTCATCACGGTCCGTAAACTCGCGTCCGGCCATCACGGGCAGGCCCAGCGTGCCGAAGTATCCAGGTGTCGCCATCCGGATGCTGGCGTCGGCCACCTTCCTGCCTTCAGGGCCGGCCTGCTCGGGCCAGTACGGCCGGGTGAAGTCGGAGCCGATCGTGCTCATCGGCAGGTTCGTGACCGCGGCCACGGACGTAATAGCGGGAACCTCGCGAAGTGAATCGAGCACGCGGCGGTAGTAGCCGGTGGTCTGCGCGCCAGTGCGATAGCGCGCGGCATCAGGCGTGATGCGCAGCACGAGGAGGTTGCGCGTGTCGAAGCCCACGTCCACGCGCCGCAACTCCGCAAATGTCCGGGCCAATAACCCGGCGCCGACGAGCAGCATCACGGCCGCCGCAATCTCGGCCACCACCAGTCCCGCGCGCAGCCGGCCCGCCGCGCTTGCCGAAACGGCGCCGCCGTCCTTGAGCGCACCGGCAATCGGCGTGCGGCTGGCGCGGAAGGTCGGCACGGCGTTGCCGAGCGCGGTGGCCAGCAGCGCGAGGACGGCTGCGAACGACGCCACTCGTGCGTTCATGGCCACCTCGTGCAGGCGCGGAATCCCGGCGGGCGCGATGGACAGGGCCGCGTCCACCCACCACGTGGTGAGCAGAACGGCGATGACCATGGTCACGATCGCGCTCAACGCGCTTTCGGCGATCAACTGTCGGGTGACGCGGCTCCCGCCGGCGCCGAGGGCGAGGCGGATCGCAATCTCCCTCGCGCGGGCGACCCCCCGCGCAATGGCGAGGCTGGCGACGTTGGCGCACACCAGCAACAGCAGGCAGAACATCGCCGCAAAGACGAGGAGGAGTTCCAGGCGGCTCGTTCGGGACACTTCATCCGCGAGCGGAGACAGCTGAACGGTCCAACCGGCGTTGGTGTCCGGGTGTTCGGCCGCCAGCCCGCTGGCCAGCGCCTGCATGCGCGCTTCGGCGCCGGCGATGGACATCCCGGCTTTCATCCGGCCGACGACGCGCAGAAACCGGGCGTCGCGAGGGGGGCCGTCCGGAAAACGCGGGCGGTACGACACCGGCATGTCCCACGGCGCCCAGAAGGCCGCCGCCGCGTCGGGCACCGCGAAGTCTTCGGGCATGACCCCGATCACGCTCCAGTCGCGGCCTTCGATGGAGACGGTTCGGCCAACGATCTGTGGATCGGCCCCCAGGGTCTGCCAGAGGCGATAACTCAGCACGACGACCGGTTCGCCGCTGGACGGCTGCCGCGACGTGATCGACGTCGCGCCTTCGTATTCGTCCGCGTGGAACGTGCGCCCGAGCCGTGGCTGACGACGATACACGTCGAAGAAACCGCGCGTGACATGCACCCCGGTGATCGGCGTGCCGCCGTCGCGTCCCCGCAGGGTGGCCGACACCGTCATGGCGGCGGTGATCGCATCGAACGCATCGTTGCGGGCGACCCAGTCGACGACGTTGCCCGGGGACGGCCCTTCGCGCAAGCGGTCCTGGCTGACGTTCGATTCGAACATGACGACGAGCCGACCGGGCTGATCGTAAGGCAGCGGCCGCAGCAGCCCCGCGTCAACGAAGGCGAAGAGCGTGGTCGTGGCCGCGACACCAAGTCCGAGGAGTAGTGACGTGCCGAGCGTGACTCCCGGCGAGCGAACGAGCGCCCGCAGTGCCTGTGCAAGATCGTGCCTGGCTCCGACGAAGACGAGATCCCAGAGCAGCGCGAACCACGTCGTCGCCAGGGCGACGCGCCCGCGCGCGCGGGCGGCGTTGAGCAGTCGTTCGCCGTCCTCGCGGATGTCACGCCGATCACGCGTCATGCGCGAGCCGCCTTTCGCAACGCCCGGCTCGAGCGGGCGTGAGTGACAATCGCCTCGAGGCGCCGCACCTCGGCATCCAGCACGCGCTTCCCGTGTGGGGTGAGCGCAAAGTACCGACGCCGCTCATCGTCTTCATCGGCGGCCGGCCGTTTATCCGACTCCACGATGAAGTCGGTCTTCTCGAGCTCCCGCAGCAAGCCGTACAAGGCTGCCGGCCAGAGGCGAACCTGGCCGTTGGTCCGCCCGGCCACCTCCTGCATGATGCCGTAGCCATGCCGGGGCCCATCTGCCACCGCCAACAGGATGTGGAGAACCTTGGGTTTGAGCGGCAACAGCCGGTCGACGCTTCCAGGCTTGTCTGGCATTGCGCGATATGTATATCAAAGTGTTCACAGTCGTCAATCGCAGCTGAGATTCTCGAACGAAATGGCCACAGCCGTCGCGAGAGAGGGCCGGCCGGATTGTTCAGAATGAGACAGATCTATGGCCGGGACACTGGAAGAGTCGAGCGGGCATCAAGCTGGCGCATGCCATGGGCGCGCACGTGGTGGCGTTCACGACGTCCGAATCCAAACGAGTGGCCGCCTTGGCCCTGGGGGCCAACGAGGTCGCGGTCTCGCGCAACGCCGACGAGATGACGGCCCATGCGAAGAGCTTCCACTTCATCCTCAACACCGTGGCCGCGCCGCACGACCTGGACCCGTTTTTCGGACTGCTCAAGGGCGATGTGAAGTACCGGTTTGTGATCGACAACACTTCGTTGGCAGTCTGATGGCTCCTCCGAAGTTTCCGGCGTGACCTTGACATGTGAGCGTGTACGGCTCAATTGCGATCCCCCGATGCCCTCTGCTGACCCAGGAGGATGGCCGACTTCGCCTTCGCGCGCAGTCCCCTGTCGAACGTGACCGGCGTCAACTGACCGATCGTGGCGAACGCTGCGAGGTATGAATCCGCCCAGTCCTTGGTGGCTGGCTGCCGGCGACGGGTGAGTGCCCGGAAACGAGCCTCGATTTCCGGCGGCTCGTCGACCAGCCCCACGCGGGGATCCTGCAGCCATCGGTCGTAGGCCGCCCACGCCTGCGGCTGGGTCATGACCTCGTCGCCCATCACCGCCTTCGCCGTCAACAACCGCAACAAGCCGAGTTGCGTGAGGCGGCAGAACGTCAGGGTCGCCTCCGACGACAGCGTCCCGAACCACGCGGCCGCAATCGCGTGGTGGACGTGCCCCTCGTAGGTCAGCGCCACCCAGACGTTGATGTCAGGGAAATACGATGTCGTAAATGGCGGCATTGTCGAGGGCCACGGTGCCAGGGCGCTTGGACCGGACGATCGGCAGCGACACGGGAGTTCCGACCTTCCGGCGCTCCGACTTCAGGACCTCCTTGACGCCGCGCAGGATGAGGGTTCTCGTCGAACTGCCCTCACGCGCCGCTCGCGCCTTCAGCTGGCGGTACATTCCGTCCGGAATATCGACAGTCGTGCGCATGGGACCATTCTGCCATATTTATGGCACTGGCACAGACTGTCCAACGAGGGCGCTGGAAGGTCCCTCGCACCGATCGTTGAGGCAGTTGCGGACATCGTCCAGTGCGGCCTTGTCTCCTCGGGCCAGCCTTCGCGCTGGCGCGCTACGGCCCGGCAAGCTGGACTCGCACTAAGTCGTCGGCCGAACGAGCCACCGTTAAGCGCCGTCATCATCAGTGGCGAAGTGCCGCTTTGCGAAGGCGCGGCCCGATCCAGATTTCAGATACCGCTCGAATCGACGAGCGGCCGCCTCGTTGCGGAACCCGATCTGGACAACCAGCGACCAGGGGCGGTAGCCAGTGGTGTATCCGCAAGGCCCGCGGTTATGCCAGTCCAGACGGGCGGCGATATCACTGGTGATGCCGGTGTAGTGCCGGTTCGGGTCAGCATCGCTGCGCAGGATGTAGACGAATCATTTGTCTGCGGTTCCCATGCGCTGGATGACGCAGGAATCGGGCCGCAGGGATTTCGGCCAGAATCCGTGATCGGCTATCGCGCGGTACGCAGTTCTGGCGATGATCGATGCGGATTAGTGTGGCAAAAGGTGCGCCCGAGGTGGTCCGCCTTCGCCCTCTTCGAGGGCTACGGCGAGACAGCCTTCGCCTGTCGTTGTGGTTGTGAGCGTCTGGGCCAGCCCGCAGGGCTGGCCTAGCCGAAGCTCACCAAGGAGTGCGTGAGCGAAGGCTGGCTCGCCGCACTGGACGATTTCCGCAACTGGCTCATCCGAGAGGCCGCGTGACTCCGTTCGAATCCCAGTATTCCAGCAAGCTGCGACCGCGATAGCGGCCGCACGACGCGCGCTCGTGAAGTGGCGTGAGGAGCGTCAGGCTGTTGTCACATTCGGATGCCGGACGTGCCAGTCGGTCACCTGCTCATACGCATGGGCGATGCGGCACAGCATCGACTCGCCGAGCCGTCGGCCAGTGAACTGGATGCTGTACGGCAGACCGTCCGCAGAAAAGCCGCACGGCAGGCAGATCGCGGGCACACCAGCCAGATCCATCGGCATGGTGAATTCGAAGCTACGCGGCGCGGCGGCGGACCACGCCTTGTGGTACTCCGGCAGCGAGCCGACTTGAATGGCGTGGGTGATCGGCCACGCCGGATCGCCGCCGGCCGGGCCGGCGATGGCATCGACTGATTCGAGAACCGCCGTGAACCTGACGGTGAATGCCTCGCGGCGCTCTCGAGCCGCAATCAGCTGTTGCGGCGTGACGCGCGCACCCATGGCAAGGAACTCTCGGCGATCAGTTTCAGAGTGGTCGTGAACGGCTCACGCCAGGATATCGCGCCGTTGGTTCGCGACTCGGTCTATCAAGTCGCCCGCGAAGCGATCGCCAATGCGTTTCGCCACAGCGCCGCCAGCCACATCGAAGTCGAAATCACCTACGAGGCCCGCCAGTTTCTGGTCGCCATCCGCGACGACGGCGTCGGCTTCGTCCCAGCGCTCATTGCCGCCAGCGGTCCCGATCACTGGGGCATCCAGGGCATGCGCACCAAGGCGAAGGAAAGTGGCGGCGCCCTTTCGATTTGGACTCGTGAGAAGGCAGGGACGGAGGTCCGGATCGTCTATCCCGCCCGGTTGGCCTTCGCGCGGTCATGATCTTGCGGTACTTGCCGACGCGCGTAGCGAAGGCGGCCTCGTGAATCGCCCGCGCGACTTCGCCGGCACCGGGTTCAACTGCCTTGGAGATGTCCAGCGAACCGGTGAAATAACAGACGTCCGCAACGTGATGTCGTACTGGCGCGAACGCCATGCATTCCATCATCTGGGGCTGTTCGTTGTCGATTGGTGCGATGGTTTTCAGGCGCTGAAGCTCCTTGCGGGTTTCGAGTTCGTCAATGCCATCCGGGCAGGAACACACCGGGAAGATGCACCCGATCGAAGACGCACGCGAGGAGCGTCAACGTTGGAAGCGGCGGAACCTGCGACGGAAATAGACGCCTTCTACGAGTTCAAGCTCGTTCACGAAGGGGATTGCCCCTATTACGCAATGCCCTATATCGATCTACTCGATGTTCTTCGCAATCGTCGTACGGGCTGGCGCAGGCCAGGGCGGTCAGGCGATTCACGTCCGGCCGCAGACTGCTCGACGGAGGACCTGGCCGGGTTATTCGGTGTACAATAACGCTGTGAACCGGCAGCTGCGCCTCGCACTGCTCCTCGCCGCCTTGGCGGCGGCCGGGCCGTCGGTGTCGGCGCCGCAGGCGTTCGATGCGTCGAGAACGGGCGTCACCATCGCCTGGTTCCGGGTCACGCCTGATACCCGTCCGGACTTCAAGATCGAACCGTCGGGTCTAAGACCTCGCCCCGACGGGTGGCGCGCGGCAAAGGGCCATTACTGGGCCAAGTCTGACGTCGTTCTTCCCGACCCCCTGCGCGTTCACTCGCTGTTCCAGCGGCCGCCACCTTCCCACTCCTGACGCGGCAGCGGTTCATTCCGCTGCATTCGTGTGTTCACGAGGCATCAGTGACTCTCGGTCACGAAGGGAGAATTCCATGCGTGCATGGTGGCGATCCGTTGGTACGAAGCCGCGTCCAGGCGCGGTGATTGATGAAGTGCGGCGTGCGCAAGCGGCCCTCGCCGAGTTGTCGGACGAACAGCTCGATGATTGGTTGAAACGCGCAACGAAGCTGGCCGACGTTGTCGCCGGCGCGGCGGTGCTCATCCACAAGGTGCTGGGATTCGACCTGTTCGATGTCCAACTCCAGGCCGCACTCGCCCTGGCGGACGGCAAGGTCGTCGAAATGCAAACTGGCGAAGGCAAGACGGTGGCGGCTGTGCCGGCGATTGTCTGGCTCGCGCGATCCGGACTGGGCGTTCATGTGCTGACCGCCAACGATTACCTCTCGAGGCGTGATGCTGCCTGGATGGGCGGCATCTACCGGCGCCTCGGGCTATCGGTCGGCGTGATCCAGCAGGAGATGACGAGCGTAGAGCGTCGCGCGGCCTATGGCTGCGCCATCACCTATGGGACCGCAAACGAGGTGGGCTTCGACTACCTCCGCGATCAACTGGTGCTCGACACCGCCGACCGCGTGTTGCGGCCCTTTGCCGCAGCGGTGCTGGACGAGGCAGACTCCGCGCTGATAGACGAGGCCCGCATTCCGCTCGTCATTGCTGGAGGGGCAACCAATGCGGGCGATGAAGCCTTCCGCGCCGACCGGGCCGTGCGTTGTTTGCGTCCAGGCGATTACTCCACCGATGACAGCGGCCGCAATGTGGCGCTGACGCCGTCTGGGCTTGCGGCGGTGGAGCACATGCTGGGGTGCGACCTCTACGTAATCAGGCAACCCCAGGAAGGGGTTGCCTCCACCGAGCACGACATCTTGCAACCCCAAGAAGCTGTTGCCACGACCGAGGGCGCCGGATCGTTGATGGCGGCGGTTCATGAAGCGCTCCATGCCCACGCGTTGCTGCGCCGCGACGTCGACTACGTAGTGCGTGACGGCCAAGTGCTCTCCGTCGATGAATTCAAGGGCCGCATTGTTCGCGACCGTCGCTGGCCGGGTCGATTGCAGACCGCGCTCGAGTGCAAGGAAGGTGTGGCCCGAAAAGTCCAGGGCCGCGTGCTCGGCTGCGTGACGATTGAGAACCTGATCGCGCTCTATCCGACGGTCTGCGGAATGAGCGGCACCGCGGCCACGCAGGCGCGAGACTTCCGCGAGATGTACGAGCTGGATGTCGCGGTCATTCCAACCCACCGGCCGATGATCCGCATCGATTATCCGGATAAGGTCTTCGCGACGAGGGCTGAGAAGGAGACGGCGATCGTGGCTGAAATCCGCGCGACTCACGCGAGTGGCCGACCAGTGCTCGTCGGCACGGCCAGCGTCCAGGAATCGGAAGCGCTGAGCCGTCAGCTCGCCGACATCGACCACGTTGTGCTCAACGCGCGCAACGAAGAGGCCGAAGCGGCGGTCATCGCGCGAGCCGGTGAACGCGGCGCCGTCACCATCTCCACTAACATGGCCGGTCGTGGTGTTGACATCAAGCTCGGCGACGGCGTCGCCGTCCTGGGCGGACTGCATGTCGTCGGGACCACGCGCTACGAGAGCCGGAGGGTCGATCACCAGCTGCGCGGACGCGCGGGGCGGCAAGGCGATCCCGGCAGTTCGCGGTTCTTCGTGTCGCTCGAAGACCCATTGATGGTGAAGTTCGGCGCCGACTGCGCGGCACCCGACCAGGCGCAGCGGATCGCCGAGGGACAGAATCTCGACATCCGCCTGCTGCTCCGCAAGTACGAGACCGTAGTCGAGGCTCAGCGCCGGTTGACCGGTACGCGTCGTGAGCGGGTGCTGACGGGAGAACAGCCGTGCGGGTCTGAGTTGGGGCGGTTGGTCATGCTGCACACCATCGACGAGCTGTGGTCCGACTACCTGACTGCCGTCAACAACCTGCGCGCCGATTCCGTGTGGATCTCCCTCGGCACCGCGAATCCATTTGCCAACTACATCGTGCAAGTTCACGGGATGTTCGGGGAGTTTCAACGGGCCATCGATGACGAATGGCCGAACCGACTCGAACAGGCGCAGACGGAAGGCATTGACCCCCGGCAGCGTGGCGCGACGTGGACCTACCTGACAACGGATGAGCCGTTTGGCCACGTTACCGAGCGCATCATGCGAGGCCTGCGGCAAATGGTCAGGCGCAACCTATCCGGTCAGGCATGACATGGCGATGTCGATTCTCCGATGACTGGATTGTGCCGAACCGGCGTGTGCGAATTGGCGCTTGCGGTCTGACTTGGCTGAGCGGCCGACTAATGTCGCGTCTTTCTCCCGGTTACATAAGGCCCGCGCGGTTGGCCTTCGCGCGATCATGATGCCGTGCTCCTGGCGCAATGAGCCGAGGCCCTTCGTGGGCGGTTTCAACGACTTGAGGAGACGCCGGCGGTGAGGGACAAAGACAGGCCGTTGCTAGTTTCAAGAATTGTCGTTGCCAGCTACGAACGCCCGCTCGGCAGTCTCCCAGGCCTCAAACACTCGCGTGCCCAGCTCCGTCGCCGTGTAGTAACGGCGCGGCAAACCGATACCGCCCGGCGGCAGTGGGTCTTGTCGCGAGCGTAGATATCCCTTCCGAACCATACGACCGAGTGTCACGTACGCCGTTCCACGTTTCAATCGGCCTTCGGAGAGCATGACCATCTGCAGCCCGAACAACTCCCGATGCTGAATGAGCATCTCGATGATAAGTCGCTCTGCTATCCCTAGCTTCGGAAGCGTTTCGCTCACAGATGATAGCCCGTCGTCCGAATGTGATGATCCCATGTCGGCGCGATGCGATCAATCGCCACGGAGGCCGGTCTCCGACGTGTTCCGTTATCTGCGCAGCCGGCTCACCGAGTCCACAGTTTCGCATCAGCCTTGGGAAGGACTTCCCAGTGACGACCCGACGCGTCGGTGAGACGGTTGATCCAATCGCCCATCGTCGTTCGCCCCGACAAATCGAGTTTCGGCCACCTACCGCGCTGCTCGATAAACACCCCTTGCTTTTGATCGATTGCCTCGACACTGTCCATCCCCTCACCGTTCCCCCGGTTGCGCCGAAGCCAGCGTCAACGACGTTTTTGTCGGTGAGCCCCGCGACTGTGAGAGTCAATGATGCTCGCAAGGTTACGGTTACCGGCACACTGGTCGATCGTGTCGCAGTGGTGACCGCAAATGGTCTCCGCTTGGACAGTGGTGTTGGCGCGTTAGTCGTTATTCGGTGGTTGATGGAACAACATCATTAGTGCCGACAGGCTCTCAGCAAACTAAAGTCAACGACTTAGCCTGTGGAAGTTCGATACAGCGAAATGGCTGGATCCGTAAGCTGTTGATAGCGACAGCTTTAGGAGCTGGCTCGCCGCACTGGACGATTTCCGCAACTGGTTGATACGCGGGGCGGCGTAAGTCTATTGTTTTGTGCCTGATTCTGCGACTTCAGCTTTTCGCGGAGCCGCTTCTCCCTCTTGGCGTTGCAAACCCGCGAAGCCTTGCACGGAATGGACCCGGCTATTGCTGTTGAGGGCTCGCAACCAGCAATAGCCACAACTGCGGCGCCCAAGTGTGAACCGCCACAGCCGTATGATCGGGAGATGCCGTTCGCCGTTGTCGCAGTGGAAACGCGTATTCTGTGGCCCGCCACTGATACGTCAATTCAATTCGCTGGTCAGACTCTGACTTTGAGGCCCGGCACGTCGAAACTCTATCCGACGGTTTATACGAAATACGATCCGGACACACAGGAAGCGTGGGGGGACGCGCACTCCCTCCTCCGACGTTTTCTCAGCGCGCTCGCATGGTCGGGCGAGCAGGCAGTTCGAGACGTGACTAGCGGCGGCGGAGGCTTCCCGATCAAACTCGGGCGCGCCGAGGAACTCCCGACGGAGCGCGAGCCATCGACCGAACCGTTCCGCTGGGAGCCGCCTGCTGACTACCTACCAGAGCCCTCGGATCAGCGCGCCAAGTTGGCATTGGCGCTCTACCGAGAAGCGCTCGGGCTTGAGCACGAGAATCTACCTTACGCATTTCTCGGATTCGCGAAGGTCTTGAATATCATCGGTAACGGTAAGGCGCAGGTCGCGTGGATTAACGGCGCTATTGGCGGAATCAAGGATCACGTTGCCCGCGCGCGAGTGTCCCAAATCCAAGCAGATGGGCAAGACGTTGGTGATTACCTCTATGGTTCGGGCCGCTGCGCCGTCGCGCACGCCGCCAATGATCCAGTAGTCGATCCAGACGACGCGGCCGACACGATGAGGCTCGGGAAGGATTTGCCCGTCGCAAAGGCTCTTGCCCAGCACTTTATCGAAGTTGAACTTGGGATCAAGAGTCGCTCTACGATCTACTCAGAACATTTGTACGAACTCAAAGGTTTCCATGAGCTCCTCGGCCGGGAGCTAATCACGCATATCCGAAATGTCGGCACCGCCGAGGGTGCCACTCCACCAGAAATTCCACCGATTTCTGTGAGGGTCGATCTGCACGGAAGTCAAATCGAGGCTGAGTTCTCAAACCTTCAGCCGCTAGACCTGGGAGTCGGAAAGGGACGAGCAGTACTCAATTGCCAGTCGTCAGACGGCCGCCTCCGAATCGGCCTCCTCCTCGATTTTGAAGGCGAACGGCTTGGCTTTGACCCTGAGTGTGACGTCCACATTAGCGATGACGGATCCCCAGAAGCCGTCGATCACGCCATCGCACGACTCAGATTCCTGCGCGGGATGATTTCAAATGGCAGGACCGAAGTTCGAGATGCTGCGACGGGCCGCCGGCTCGGTCGCACCGATCCGTGCATCCCCACAAACATCGATCCCGGTGGAAGTATAGAGAATATTGAGAGGCGAATCGTGCAGCTAGAAACCGAGCGAGCAACTCGAAAGACGGCAACATGAGTGAACGTCGAAGACTCGATTTCAGGATCCGTGTCTTAGACGTCGCGGAAGACGACCACTTCAAGATCGAGCTCCTCCCGCATCCTGATCGCTATGATGAAGTGGTCATCGACGGGGCACCTTGCCTCTTAGCCAATCGCCCCAACCCTCTGGCCCTTTGGGCTGGCGGCTCCAGCGCGGACCGGCGATATAGAGCGGTCGATCCATCCCGCTAATCATAGCTGGCCGACCCGGGAGTCTGTTGCCGCCCGAACGGCGCGGACGATTCGCGCATTGAGCGGAACCGCTCGGTAGGGTTCTGATTGACAATCGTTCGGCGCCTCTCCATAGTGTCCGAGTCGCAGGATGTACCGATGACTTCACCGAGTTCTCTTAGTCGCGGTTGGCGATTGTTTGCCGAAGACCTCCGATTTGCCTCTCGCCGTCTCTGGCGCGCGCGTGGGTTTGCGATCGTGGCGGTCGCAATGCTGGCGCTCGGCATCGGCGTCAACATCGCGATGTTCACCGTTGCGAACACCGCTCTGTTCAAGGGCTTTTCAGAGGTTCGCGAGAACGATCGAATCCTATATCTAACGACGACGAAGAAGGCGGTCAGCTATCCCGATTATCAGGATTGGCAGTCGCACGCGCGGTCATTCGACAGCATTGCGATGGCGCGAGGAGTTTTCACGACACTCGGTAGCGACAGTGGCGCGCCGGCAACGTACTTTACGACCCAAGTAACCGCGAACGCCTTTGCATTGCTCGGTGTAGAGCCGATTCTAGGGCGCGACTTCCTGCCATCGGATCAGCACGCTGGTGCCATGCCCGTCGTGATTCTGCGTCACGACCTCTGGAAGAGTCGGTTTGCCGGGAGTCCAACGATGATCGGCTCGGCGATCAGGCTCAATGGCGTTTCCACGGTGGTGATCGGCGTCATGCCGCCGAACTTCTCGTTCCCAGAAGACCAGTCGCTGTGGACTCCGCTTGTGCCAACCGAGGCAGCGCTCAGACGGGAATCGTTCTTTGCACGTTACGCATTCGGACGGCTTGCGCAGGGTGCGACTCGTGACAGCGCGACGGCCGAAATGGAGACCATTGGCCGCCAGCTTGCGAGTGCCTATCCAAATACAAACAGCGGTCGCTATCCCGTCGTGCATGACTTCAGGGAATTCTTCATCGGCGAGGACGGCACGAAGACGTACAAAGCGCTTTGGGGAGCGGTTGCCTTGGTGTTGCTGATCGCATCCGGGAATGTCGCTAATCTTCTCCTCAACCGATCGATGCGGCGGTCGCGCGAGATTTCGGTTTGCCTGGCACTCGGCGCACGGCGCGCACAGGTGGTTCGTTCGATCCTGCTCGAGAGCGCCCTGCTGTCAGGCGCGGCAGGCTTCGTCGGCTGGTGGATCGCCGAGCAGTGTGTGGGTGCGTATGTGTCGGCCCAAGCAGGTACGCCCACTGCCGCACTGAGCTACACCGCAGACATCCAGCTACTTGTCTACGCCGTAGTCGTCTCAATGGTCGCAGGGAGTCTCGTCGGCCTCCCTGCGGCGCTTTGGATGACGAGATCCAGCATCAATCACACATTGAATGATAACAGCCGTGGCGTGGCCGGTACCCCTCGCACCAAGAGGTTGGCTGACGTTCTGATTACAGCCGAAATCGCATTGGCACTGGTCGTCCTGACTGGCGCCGGTCTTATGGCGCGCAGTGTGTTCAATGTGTATACGGCAAACATCGGCGTCAATCCGACAAACGTATTGACGATGTCGATGTACGTTGCGCCGGAATCCTATCCTGGCAACGCCGAGCAGATTTCGTTCTATCAACGCCTCTCTGCTCGCTTGCAGCGAGTCCCCGGCGTGCAATCCTTGGCGATTGCGTCCGTCGCTCCAACCGACAGGGCGGCACACGCACCGTACGCGATAGGGAGTGCGCTATTGACTGATAAAGGAGCACAGCCGACGGTTGGCCGCATGATCGTCGGCCCTGGATACTTTGAAACGATGGAGGCGAGTATCGTTTCCGGCCGAGACTTCAACGACTTCGATGACTCTTCCGCCGCGCCGGTCGCCATCGTCAACCAGTCGTTTGTAAGACAAAACTCGGCCGCGGAGCCGGTGCTGGGCACGCGCATTCAATTGTTTCAGGATGCACACCCTCAGTCGTTCACGATTGTGGGCACAGCCAGCGATATCGTTCAGAGCGATCGCACGCGACAGGACGCTGAAGCGTTGGTGTATGTGCCATACCTGCAACGACCGCAACCGAACATGTTCGTGTTCGCGCGCACCCGGGTTCAACCAGCAGCTCTCGCAACCGCCTTCTCTACCCAAGTGGAGGCGATGGACGCGACCCTGCCCGTTCCTGGCCTGATGCCTCTTGCTGACCGTTTCGCACGCGCGTACCGATTCGAGCGCAACATGACGGCGATCTTGATGGGCTTTGCTGCGTTGGCGCTCTTACTGGCCGTGGTAGGTCTCTATGCTGTCGTCGCGCATTCAGTCGGAATGCGTAATCGCGAGATTGGCATCAGGAGAGCCCTTGGCGCCAGTACCCGGCAGATCAGAAATCTTGTGCTGCGGGAAGCGGCCGTTCCGCTGGTCGCGGGTCTGACGATCGGGGTCTCAGCATCGGCGGCGCTCGCGCCGGTGATGGAGCCCATCCTCGTGAGAGTATCCGGCGTCGATCCGGCCATTCTCGGCACCGCGTCCTTGACCCTGGCAGTCGCTGCCGTCGCTGCGTGCCTGCTTCCGGCTCGGCACGCACTGCAAATCGATCCGGCAATCATCCTCAGGCAGGAGTAAGGATGCTTCGTTGGAGTTCCATCCGCCCTGGAACGGGTATCCGCGCAGGCACAATCCCGCCACATGATGGGTCGATTTACGGAATGGTCGCGGGCACTCGCTAGCGATTTGCAATCCATTATGATGCGCATCATGACGATCAGCGCTCCGCACACAGTGTGACTCAGGACGCGCGCTAGGCGCTGCGGCACCTAAGCGACCACCAGCGTTCGCAATGGCGGCAGTCATCACCATGGGGCTCGGTATCGGCGCGAACACGGCGATGTTCACGACGCTGAATGCGATCGTGTTGAAGCGATCACCGATTACGTGCCCCGACGAGCTGATGGGGATCGCGCCCGTCAATTCATCTCGCCTCGATCGCGTGGCTGCGCTCAGGCACTGATGTCTGTTCGCTAACAGGCTGGCGGTGCCGCGATTGACCCGGGCCCAAAGTTCTTTGTTCTCTACCTGGCCTGATCAACGACTTAGCTTGTGGAAGTTCGATACAGTCAAATGGCCGGTTTCGTAAGCTATTGATAGAGCGAGCTTTAGGAGCTGGCTCCTCGGGCTGGACTCGAACCAGCAACCCTCCGGTTAACAGCCGGATGCTCTGCCATTGAGCTACCGAGGAATACAGGCAGGACTTCTCTTGGGGAGAAGAACCCCCATCGTAAGACAGAACAGGGGGCCGCCGCAAGCATTCCGGCCAACGGACCACCGAATTTCCTCGCCTAACCGCCCATGGCCGAACCATCCACCGCCCGCCTCCGCGCCCGATTCGCGCGCTACGAGCGGACTGATCGGCCCGGCGCACTCGACCCTCCGTTTGCGGCAGAATGGGGCCGTACTGCGAGGCACCCCATAAAGGGGTGCCCTACAAGGGTCCAACATAAAGGCCAGGCACCCCATGAAGGGGTGCCCTACGAGAAACTCCAAAACGATGGCGACTTCCCTCGCGCCCGACCTCCCTGCGGCCGTCCCCGGACCGTCCTTCTGGATGCCGGGCGGCGCCTTCCTGGCGTTCCGCAAGGACCCGCTCACCTTCTTCACGGGCCTCTCGCGCACCCACGGCGACATCGCCGGCTTCTCGTTCGGCCCGCAGAAGGTCTACCTCCTGAGCCGGCCGGAGTGGATCGAAGACGTGCTGGTGAAGTCGGCCGGCAAGTTCCAAAAGGGCGTGGCCCTGCAGCGCGCCAAGGCGCTGCTCGGCAACGGCCTGCTGACCGCCGAGGGACAGGAACACCTCAAGCAGCGACGGACCATCCAGCCGCTGTTCCACCGCCAGCACGTGCAGGGCTTCGCCGACGCGATGGTTCGCCACGCGTTGCGGTGGCGCGAGTCGATCACGCCCGGCGCGCGGCTCGACATCACCGCAGAAATGGGCGCCCTCACCCTCGCCATCGTCGGCGAGACGCTGTTCTCCAGCAACGTGCAGGGGGATGCGGACGAAGTGCGCGAGGCGCTGGCCGATGCCGTGCAGGGGTTCGGCATCGCCTTCCTCCCGGGCCTCGAGTACATCGAGAAGCTGCCGCTGCCGGTGTTCGTCCGCTCGCGGAAGGCACGCGATCGGCTGGACCGGGTGGTCCGCCGGATGATCGCCGAGCGACGCAGCCAGGGCGCGGGTGAGCGGCCGGATCTCGTCTCGATGCTGCTCGCGGCGCGCGATCCCGAGAACCCGAACGAAGGCGGGATGAGCGACACGCAGATCCGCGACGAGGCCATGACCATCTTTCTCGCCGGCCACGAGACGACGGCGAATGCCATGGCGTGGACGTGGCACCTGCTCGGCTCGGCGCCGGAGGTGGAGGCGCGGCTGCATGCCGAACTTGACGCCGTGCTGGGCGGCCGCACGCCGGCCGCCGAAGACGTGCCGAAGCTCGAATGGACCCGCGCCATCGTCTCGGAGTCGATGCGCCTGTTCCCGCCGGCCTGGACGATGGGACGCCGCCTGGTAGAGCCGCACACGATTGGCGGTCACGCGATCGAGAAGGGCGCGCTGGTGATCATGAGCCAGTGGGTCGTGCATCGGGATCCGAGGTGGTGGCCGGAGCCGGAGGAGTTTCGTCCGCAACGCTGGCTCACTGACGGGCGGCGGGAGCCGGGAGTCGGGAGTCGGGAGTCGAGTGACCGGCCGAAGTACTCATATTTTCCGTTCGGTGGCGGCAATCGCGTCTGCGTCGGCGAGTCGTTCGCGTGGACGGAGGCGATCCTGTTGCTGGCCACGATTGCACAGCAGTGGCGCTTTGTCCGCGGCCCTGAGCCGGCGCCCACGCCGGAGCCGAGGATCACGCTGCGCCCGAAAGGGCTGTTCATGCACGCTGCACAGCGGTAGGATGCGCCGATCGGGGCGGGGCGCACGTGAATTGTCCTGCCTGCCCGTCCCTTCCTACTGAGGTGATTCATGCGCCGGTTTGGCCTGCTCTCGACCTTGTGCCTGCTCGCAGCCCTCGGGGCCTCACCAACCGCGCAAACCTCCACGTGGCGACCCGTGGTGCTCTCCGACACGGGCATGATCGCCTCCGGGCACGCGCTCGCCTCAGAGGCAGGCATCCGCATTCTCAGGTCCGGCGGCAATGCGGTGGACGCCGCGGTGGCGGCCTGGGCTGTGCAGGGCCTCACCGAGCCGGAGATGACCGGCCTTGGCGGCGACATGTTCATACTCATTTACCTCGCCAAGACCGGCGAGGTGAAGTTCATCAACGGCAGCGGCGTCGCGCCGATGGCGGCGACCGTCGATTTCTACAAGGGCAAAGGCGGCCTGCCGAGTGACGGCATCCTGTCGGTCAGCGTTCCGGGCGCGGTGGCGGGCGCCGAGCTGGCCGCGCGCACTTACGGCACCAAGCCGCTCGCCGAGCTGATGGCGCCGGCCGCCGAGCTCGCCGAACGCGGTTTCCCAATCACCGAGTCCCTCGCCGGCGCCATTCGCGGCAGCCGGGAGAAGATGTCGGCGTCGGCGAAGAAGATCTGGTTCAACGGCACCGAGCCGCTCGGCATGGGCGACCGCGTCGTGCAGAAGGACCTCGCGGCCACGCTGCGGGAGATCGGCGCGCGGGGCAGCGCGGCGTTCTACCAGGGCCCGATCGCCGCGAAGTTCGCCGCCTACATGAAGTCGGAGGGCGGCCTGATCGATCAGAAGGACCTGGCCGCCATCAAGGCCAACGAAGACACGCCCATCCACATCAACTACAAGGGCGTCGAGGTCTACGAGTGCCCGCCCAACTCGCAGGGCTTCGTGATGCTGCAGGCGCTGAACATCCTCGAGGGGATGAACCTCCGCTACATGCGGCACAACTCCGCCCCGTACCTGCATGCGGTCACCGAATCGCTCAAGCTCGCGTTTGCCGACCGCAACAAGTACGTGGCCGACCCGGCATTCACGCCGGACCTCCCGATGCGAGAGCTGCTGTCGAAAGACTACGCGGCCCGGCGCCGCGGGTTGATCGATCCGGACAAGGCCATCGCCGGGGAAGCGCCCGCCGGGGATCCGCGCCAGCCGGCCACGTCGATGCCGCGAGGCCTGGCGTATGCCATGCCGCAACCCGGACCGGACGGCGCCACGATTCTGCAGGGCGTGGAGGACGGCCACACGACCTACCTCGCGGTGGTCGACAAGGATCGCAACATGGTCTCGGTCACCTCGTCGCTGCTCAGCCTGTTCGGCAGCGGCCACGTGGTGGAGGGCGCGGGCTTCGTCCTGAACAACCGCATGGCCTACTACGGCCTCGACGCCGACGACGTGAATGTGCTCAAGCCCGGCAAGCGGGTGCGGCAGACCATCAATCCCGCGCTGGCGCTCAAGGATGGCAAGCCCTACATGGTGTTCGGCACGCCAGGCGCCGACACCCAGCCGCAAGCGCAGCTGCAGTTCTTCCTCAACGTCGCCGAGTTCGGCATGAACGTGCAGCAGGCGATCGAGGAGGGCTCGATCGTCAGCACGTCGTTCAGGAGCTCGTACTATCCGCACCCGGCGGAGGGCAAGCTCCAGGTGCCGGCCAGCCTGCCCCGGCATGTGCTGGACGAGCTCGCGGCCATGGGCCACAAGCTCGACATCCGCAACGTCCGGGGCGTCGGCTCGGTCAAGGCGATCATCATTCACCCCAGGACGGGTGTCCTGATGGGCGGCGTGAGTCCGACGCGGGACAGTTACGTGATGGCATATTGACGACGCCGTCACACCCGTGCAAGATACGCACATCATTTGACACCCCGGACGGGTGTCGGCTCGGCACCTCCTTCATTCCGGCGGCGGCGCTCTTCTCTCGTCCGTTCCTGATCGGCCGCAACCATCCCGGAGGGGTACCTATGCGTCGTACGTTCGGCCTTGCAGTCCTGCTTATCCTCTGTTGCGCTTCCCTGTCCTATGCCCAGGCAGTCACGTCCGGCACCGGCGCCGTCAATGGCAAGGTGGCCGACGCGTCACAAGCCCTGATGCCCGGTGTCACCGTGACGCTGACGAGCCCGTCGCAGATGGGCACGCGCACCGCGGTGACCGACGCCGACGGCCTCTACCGCTTCACCGCGGTGACGCCCGGCGAATACGTCGTGCTGTTCGAGTTGGCCGGGTTCTCGACCGTTCGCAACGAAGGCATCCGCGTGAGCCTGGGCTTCACGGCGACGGTCAATGCCGAGTTGAAGGTCGCCTCGCTCTCTGAATCGATCGTGGTGACCGGCCAATCGCCCGTGGTGGACACCTCGGCGACGCAGATCGGCAACAGCTTCGACGCCAAACAGCTCTCGGCGCTGCCGACCTCGCGCGATTACTTCTCGCTGCTGGCGGGCTCCCCCGCCGTGCAGATGAGCCGCATCGACGTCGGCGGCAGCACCAACGGCACGCAGCAGGCCTTCGTCGTCTATGGCACCTCGGGGCAGGTGCGGGTCATGTTCGAGGGCCTCAATGCGACCGAAGCCACCGGCGCCTTCGGCAACTATCCGGACATTGGCGGGATGGAAGAGGTGCAGATCAACACGGCCGCGCACTCGGCCGAAGCCTCCACCCCCGGCGTGCAATCGCAGTTCATCAGCAAGTCCGGCGGCAACGAATTCCGCGGCACGTTCTACGGCGGCTACTCACACGAAAGCTGGCAGTCCAGGAACATCGACGCCGACCAGATCGCGCGCGGCCTCAGGGGCGGCGGCGGCCTCGCCGCCGAGGATGTCAACCGCCTGTCGGCGTACCAGGACGAGAACGTCGGCCTGGGCGGCTACATCGCCAAGGACCGGCTGTGGTGGTACGGGTCGTACCGGCACCAGGACATCAAGGCGCGGTTCGTCAACTTTCCGGTCAAGCCGCAGACGACGCTCCTCAACAACTACAGCGCCAAGTTCACCTACAACCTGTCGACCAACAACAAGTTCATCGCCTACACGCAGCCGTCGCAGAAGAAGCAGCCGCAGCGCTTCGACTCGTTCCTGCTGGGCGTCGACACCGGCATCAACACCTCGGAAGCGACGACGTGGAACCAGAATTTCTGGGCGTGGATCCACAAGGCGGAATGGAACGGCGTGCTCAACGACAACGCGTTCGCGGAAATCCGCGGCGGCCAGTACGGCTACGACTGGACCAACGGCGTCAACGGCACCGGCCTGCGCTACGAAGACATCGGCAACAACCTGATCACCGGCCGCAACCGCAATTGGGCGCGCGAGCGGCGGCGCAACCAGGTGCTGGGCACCCTCAGTTACTTCAAGGACGGCTGGGGCGGGAACCACAACCTGAAGGTCGGCGGCGAGGTGTTCTACGAGACCGTCACCGATATCTACACCGACGGCTACGAGGACGACATCCTGCACGTGCTGCAGAACGGCGCCAAGCTGGACGTCATCCTCTTCCAGCCGGGCGAATCCACCGGCGGGCTGTGGACCTACGGGGCCTTCGTCAACGACACCTGGCGGGTGAACGGCAAGCTGACGCTCAACGTGGGCGTGCGGATGGACCGCTATCGCGCCTTCACGCCCGAGCAGGTGCATGCGGCGGGCCGCTTCAATCCCGCCGAAATCAAGTTCGCCGCGGTCGACAAGGTGGTCGGGTGGAGCCTGCCGGCGCCGCGCATCGGCATGACCTACGACCTGTTCGGCAACGGCAAGACCGTGCTGAAGGCCAACTACGGCACCTACTGGTGGAATCCCGGCGCCGACTTCGTGTTCAACACCAGCGCGAACGCGCCCGCCTGGTGGCGGCGGTATCGCTGGACCGACGCCAACAACAACAACCGCTGGGACCCGGGTGAGCAGGGCGCCGTGCCGACGTCGCAGCGAGGCGGCGCGGCCACCGAGTCGATCGATCCCAACCTGGACAACACCAAGACCAACGAGGTCGCGACGTTCCTGGAGCGTGAGGTGATGCCGAACTTCGGTGTCCGCCTCGGCTACGTGTGGCGCGGCGTCCGCAACCAGTACACGCGCATCAACATCGCGACGCCGTACTCGGCGTTCACCGTGCCCGTGTCGGTGCCCGATCCCGGACCGGATGGACGCGCGGGAACGGCGGACGATGGCACTCCGATCGGCGCCTTCGACCTGACGCCGGCGTTCCGCGGATTGACGCCGGTCAACCAGACCACGAACGTGGACAGCGGCGACGCCGACTACCACACGTTCGAGATCACCGGCACCAAGCGCATGAGCAACAGCTGGAGCCTGCTGGCGTCCTACGGCTGGACCAAGAGCTTCGACAACGGCCTCACGACGCTCCAGGGCAACGCGCTGCGCGGCAACGCCCTGCCAGCCAATCCCAACGACAAGATCAACGCGCCCGACGGCCGCTTCGAATACACGCGGCAGACCGTCAAGCTGTCGGGCACCTGGAACTCACCGTGGTGGGGCCTCTCGGTGTCGCCGATGTTGCGCTACCAGCAGGGCATCCCGTTCGGCCGCACCTTCGCGGCCAGTCTGAGCTACGGCAGCGTGCGCTTCCTCGCCGAGCCAATGGGCACGCGCCGCCAGGACGCGGTCGCGATTGCCGACCTGCGGATCGAAAAGACCATGCGCCGGAGCAGGCGCGACCTCTCGGTGTTCTTCGACGTCTACAACCTGACCAACGACAACCCGGCGCAAAACCTGCAGTGGAGCTCCGGCACGTCCTTCGACCGCCCGCTGAGCGTGGTGTCGCCGCGGCTGGCGCGGATCGGCATGAAACTCAACTTCTAGCGCAACGGGGCGACCGGGACGGGCGTCATACTAGGTGTAGATGCCCGTCCTGGTTGCCGAAGACCTTCAGAAAACCTACACCAGCGGTGAAGCGACCGTCACGGCGCTGGCCGGCGTGACGTTTGCCGTCGACAAGGGCGACTTCGTCGCGCTGATGGGGCCGTCGGGCTGCGGCAAGTCGACGCTGCTGCACCTGTGCGGCGCCATGGACCGCGCCTCGTCCGGGACCATTCTGCTGAACGGCCGCAACCTCGCCACGCTGGGAGACGACGACCTCACCCACGTCCGGCGCGAGCAGGTGGGCTTCGTCTTCCAGTTCTTCAACCTGCTGCCGACACTGACTATCGGCGACAACATCGCACTGCCCTGCCTGCTGGCCGGCATGAAGGGCGACGCCGCGGACGCGCGGGCCCGGGCGCTCGCCGAACGCGTCGGCATTGCGCATCGCCTCTCGCACTTCCCGCAGCAGGTGTCGGGCGGCGAAATGCAGCGCGCCGCGATTGCCCGCGCGCTGGTCCACCAGCCATCGCTGCTGGTCGCCGACGAGCCCACCGGCAACCTGGATTCCGACAACGGCGCGAAGGTGCTGGCGCTGCTGTCGGAACTCAACGAAGAGATGGGCGTCACGGTGCTGCTCGCCACGCATGCCGCGGACGTCGCGGCGGCGGCGACGCGCGTGCTCAAGATGCGAGACGGGAAGTTCGTCCACCAGTAGCATGCGACTGTTCTCCCAATTCATCCTGCGGCCCCTGGCGGGCGACAAGATCCGGACGGCCACCACCGTCCTGGGCGTGGCGCTCGGCATCGCCGTGGTCGTCGCCATCCAGTTGACCAACGCCAGCTCGGTGCGTGGGTTCGAAACCGCGCTCGAGACCGTGGCCGGCAAGACCGCCGTGGAGGTGGTCGGCACCGGCGGCGTCGACGAGACCGTGCTGCCGTCGCTCGGCTGGCTGCGCGAGTACGGCGTGATGAGCCCGGTGATCGAAGGCAACGCCGCGCTCGTGGCCGGGGACCTGCGGACGCTGTCGAGACGCGACATGGAAGCGGTCCGGGTGCTGGGCGTGGACATCCTGCGCGACATGCCGTTCCGGGACTACCAACTGCTGGATATCGGCTCCCCCTCCGCGCAAGACGTTACGACCCAGAAATTCCTCGAGATCCTCACCAACGAGCGGTCGGTGGTGATCAGCGAGAAGCTGGCGAAGCGGCGCGGCCTCGTGATTGGCGGCGAGATGCGGCTGATGTTCGGCGATCGTGTCGCGCCCTACGTGGTCCGCGGCCTGCTCAAGGACGAGGGCCCGGCGCGCGTGCTTGACGGCAACTTCGTGCTCATGGACATCGCCGCCGCGCAGCTCGCCTTCGACCGGCTCGGCCGCATCGATCGGCTCGACGTGCTGCTGCCGGACGATGCCGACCTGCCCGCCTCACTCGACGCCATCGTCAGCCGGATGCCTCCCGGGCTCACCGCCCAGCGGCCGTCGCGCCGCAGCCAGCAGGTGGAGACGATGCTGGCGGCGTTCCACGCCAACCTCACCGCCCTGTCGTGGATCGCGCTGATCGTCGGGCTGTTCCTGGTCTACAACACCGTCACCATTTCGGTGGTGGCGCGGCGGCAGGAGATCGGCACGCTGCGCGCGCTCGGGCTGACGCGGCGCAAGGTGCTGTTGCTGTTCCTCGGCGAAGCGGCGGCGCTCGCCATCGCCGGCATCGGGCTGGGGCTCGGGCTCGCGCGCCTGCTCGCCGACGCCGCGGTCGCCCTGACCTCGGCCACGGTCAGCACCATCTACATCGCCGCCGCCTCGGCGCCGCCCGACATGAACTGGGGCCACGTGTGGCTGGCCGCGGCCATCGGGCTGCCGCTGTCGCTGCTGGCTGCCGCCATTCCCGCGCTCGAAGCCAGCCGCGTCGAGCCCACCGCCGCCATGCGCGGGCACGACACGCTCGACATGCGCCTGCGGCTGCGGCCGATGATGGTGATTGCGCCCGCCGCCGTGCTGCTGCTCGCGCTCGGCCTGGCGCAGCTCGGCCCGGTCGACGGCCGGCCGCTGTTCGGCTACCTGTCGTCGTTCGCCATCGTGATCGGCGCCGGGCTGATGGTGCCGGCCATCATGTTCACGCTCGCCCGCGCCGGCCGCCTGGTCCTGCGCCGCCGCCTGGGCGTGGAAGGCCTGCTGGCCCACGCCAACCTCACCTCCGCCATACCCCGGCTGTCGATTTCGGTGGCCGCCCTGTCGGTGAGCCTGTCGATGATGGTGGCGATCGCGATCATGATCGGCAGCTTCCGCGACACCGTGGTCTATTGGGTCGGGCAAACGCTGCAAGCGGACCTGTTCGTGGGCCCGGGCATCCGCCCGACGGTGGGCTCCGAGCAGACGCTGTCGGCGGATGTGATCGCCGCCCTGCAGCGGCATCCCGAGGTGCGCGCGCTCGACAGCTTCCGCAACGTGGACCTGGTCTACGAGGGCAACCTCACCGTGCTCGGCGCCGCCACGTTCGACGTGGTGCTGGCGCACGGCTCGCTGCTGTTCAAGAGCCCGGCCAACGCGCGCGAGGAGTTGCGGCGGGCCATCGGCCAGGACGCCGTGATCGTGTCGGAGCCGTTCTCGAAACGGTACGGCAAGCGCGACGGCGACACCGTGACGGTGACCACGCCACAGGGTCCTCGCGACTTCCGCGTGGCGGCGGTCTACTACGACTACTCGAACGACCGCGGCGTGGTGATCATGGACGCCGGCACCTTCCGGCAATACTTCGGCGATTTGCCGCCCACCGGCGTGGCGCTCTTCCTCAACGACGGCGCGGATCCCGATCGGGTCCGCTCCGAGATCCTCGCCTCGATGGACGAGGGCCACCGCGCCTTCATCTACAGCAACCGGACCCTCCGCAACGAGGTGCTCCGCGTCTTCGACAGCACCTTCGCCATCACCTACGCCCTCGAACTGATCGCCATCGTGGTCGGCATGCTGGGCGTAGCCGGCACGCTGCTGACGCTGGTGCTCGAGCGGCGGCGCGAACTGTCGCTGTTGCGGCTGACCGGCGCCGACCGCGGGCAGGTGCGAAAGATGGTGGTCATCGAAGCGGCGCTGATCGGCGCGGTGAGCCAGGCGATTGGCCTCACCATGGGCTTCGCGCTGTCGATGGTGTTGATCTACGTAATCAACGTGCAGAGCTTCGGGTGGACGATTCAGTTCCACCTGCCGACGGCGTTCCTGGTCCAGTCGACGATCGCGGTGATTGTGGCGACGTCGATTGCGGGCATCTACCCGGCGCGGCGGGCCGCGCAGTTGGTGCTGTCACATGACGAATAGAATCGCGGTCGTGTTGGCGATTGGCCTGGCTATCGGCACCCCTAAAGGGGTGCCCTACCTGATGGCACAGCCGAATGCGGCGTGGAAAGAAGCCACCGCCGGCTACACCTTCGCGTTCCCGCGCGACCATGCGTCCCACCCGGACTACAAGATCGAGTGGTGGTACTACACCGGCAACGTGAAGGCGAACGACGGCCGGCGGTTTGGCTACCAGGTCACCTTCTTTCGGGTCGGCATCGATGCGGCGCCGAGCAATCCGTCGAAGTGGGCCATCCGCGATCTGTTCATGACGCACCTGGCCATCAGCGATCCGTCGGGCCGGCGCTATCGCTATGCGGAGAAGCTGACACGCGGCGGGCCGGGACTGGCGGGGGCGGCGGTCGATCGCTACCAGGTGTGGAACGACGACTGGACGGCGTCGCTCAACGACCGCGGCCAGCACGTCCTGAAGGCGAACAATCCCAAGGTCGGGCTCGAGTTGACCCTCGATGAAGGCAAGGCGCCGGCCATCAACGGCATCGACGGCATCAGCCAGAAGGGCGCGGAGGCCGGCAACGCCTCGCACTACTACTCCCTCACCCGCATGCCCACGCGCGGCACGCTGGTGGTGGATGGCCAACGGTTCGAGGTCACCGGCGACAGCTGGATGGACCACGAGTTCGGCACGAGCTTCCTGGAGCCGGGCCAGCGCGGGTGGGACTGGCTGTCGATTCAACTCTCAGACAACCGCGAGCTGATGATCTACCAGCTTCGACGCGCCGACGGCAGCCGCGACCCGCGATCGAGCGGCACGCTGGTGGGCAGCGACGGCAAGACGACGCATCTCGGGGTCAACCAGTTCTCGCTGACGCCGGGACGCGCCACGTTCAAGTCGAAGAACGGCGCCGTCTACCCTACCGAGTGGTCGATCGCGATTCCGTCGGAGAAGCTGGACCTGAAGGTGACCACGCCGCTGAACGACCAGGAGCTGGCGCTCGAGCGCTCCACCGGCGTCGCCTACTGGGAAGGCGCCATCGATGTCTCCGGCACCCGTGCCGGTCAACCGGTGACCGGCGCCGGGTATCTCGAAATGACCGGCTACTTCGGCAGCTTGGGACGCGTACTCTCAGGCCGATGAAGATTGCCATCGTCGGCGCCGGGATCGCGGGACTGTCTGCCGCGCGGGCGCTTCGCGAGCGCGGCGAGGAGGTCGTCACCTTCGAGCGCTCCCACGGCCCGGGCGGGCGCGTCGCCACGAGGCACGTGAGCGGGCTCGACATGCCGAAGGGCGCCGCCGGCGCCATCCTGTCATTCGATTACGGCGCGCAGTACTTCACCGCGCGCGATCCGCGCTTTGCCGCGGTGGTGGACGGCTGGCTCCGCGATCGCATCGCCGCCAGGTGGGACGGCCGCCTGGTGAGCTTCGACGCGGAAGGCTGGGAGGACGTCGAGCCAGGCAGCGACCGCTTCGTCGGCATCCCCGGCATGAGCGCGATCGCCACCGCCCTGGCCGCCACGCTCGAGATCCGCTACCACCAGCGCATCGAGTCGATCGCGCCGCTGGCGCGCGAGTTCGATCGCGTGATTGTCGCCGTGACCGCGGACCAGGCGCGGCCGCTGGTGGCGCACATCCCCGATCTGGCGGCGGCGGTGGCCGCGGTCGTGACGCGACCGTGCTGGGCGGTGGTCGCGGCCTTCGATGAGCGGGTGCCGGCGCGGTTCGACGGCGCCTTCGTGCACGGCAGCCCGCTCGGATGGGTGGCGCGCAACCAGTCGAAGCCAAAGCGCGAGTGGAAGGTGGATGCGTGGGTCCTGCACGCGACCCCGTCCTGGAGCAGCGCGCACATCGATGACGATCCGGAGATGGTGGGCTCGTTCCTGATGGAAGCGTTCCACGACCTGATCCCGGCGGGCCTGCCGCGCGCCTTCTACGCCACGGCGCATCGCTGGCGCTACGCGGTGGCGGATCCGCCACTTGCGGTGGGCGCGATCCATGACGCGGAGTCGAGAGTCACGTTGTGTGGAGATTGGTGCCGGGGGACGCGGATTGAGGATGCGTTCCTCAGCGGGCTGTCTGCCGCCACTGCGTAGGGGTCAGACCCCTCGGCACTCCTTGCTCGGGGTCAGACCCCTATTCGTTTTTCGGAAGCCCCTTCTTCTTGTTGGGCTTGACCACGCGGCCACGATCGCCGCCGGTCCAGCGCATCTGCACGAGCGTGCCGAGGGCGCCCAACCCGAACCAGGCCCACGGCAGCCACGACAGCCCCGGCGCCGGATTCAGCGGATACGCCACCCACACATCCCCCTGCGCGGCGGCCTTGAGCGGCCCGCTGTCGCCCATCAACGCCAGGCCACCGACCAGCAGCGTCCAGGCGCCGCCGAAGGCGGTGCCCAGGATGATCACGTAGCGCTGGAGCCACGTCGCCAGCACGGCGCCGGCCACGGAGAACAGCACCACCACGAAGGGATGCGGATCGCCTTCGACCTGCGTCCAAATCAAGTTGACGATGAGGGCGCCGATGCCGGCGCCGACCAGCGCCACGCCGACGAAGTAGGCGGCCAGCAGCAGCGTCGCGCCGGCGATGCCGCCGACCAGGGCGGCAATCACCATGGGGGTGGTGTCAGTGGCGCCGAACACCGAGCTGGCGGCCAGCGCGCCGATGATGAAGCCGAAAATGGCCAGCACCACCTTGAACGAGCGGTAACCGAAGAAACACGCCAGAAACCCGCCAGCCATCAGGACGGCGGCGGCTGGAACCTGATACGCGGCTGGGAGCATGGGGTAGCCGATTCTACACTTCCCGGCGCCCGTCCATCGCTTTCCCGACCGTCAGGTCGTCGGCGTAGTCGATGTCACTGCCCACCGGGATGCCGGTGGCAATGCGGGTCACGCGGATGCCGAGGGGCTTGAGGAGGCGGGCCAGGTAAATGGCGGTGGCCTCGCCTTCCACGTTCGGATTGGTGGCAAGGATCACTTCGTCCACGCCGTCGGTGCCGATGCGGGCGAGCAGGCCCTTGATCTTCAGGTCGTCCGGGCCGACGCCCTGGAGCGGCGAGATGGCGCCCATCAGCACGTGATACACGCCCTTGAAGCCGCCGCTGCGATCGACCACGTTGACGTTCTGCGGTTCTTCGACGACGCAAATCACGCGGTGGTCGCGGGCCTCGTCGCCGCACATCAGGCAGGGGTCGGTGTCGGTGATGTTGTTGCAGGTGGTGCAGTAGGTGACGCGATCCTTGACGTCGCGAATCGCCTGGCACAACCGCTCGGCATCCTCGCGCGGCGTGCGCAGGATGTGAAACGCCAGCCGCTGCGCGCTCTTGGCGCCGACGCCGGGCAGCTTCTTGAACTGATCGACCAGCTCCTGCAGGGAGGCGGGAAGCGACATCAGAGCCCCGGCAGGCCCATGCCGCCGAGCAGGCCGCCCATCTTCTGCTTCATCGCCTCGTCCACCTTGCGGTGCGCGTCGTTGACGGCGGCGACAATCAGGTCCTGCAGCATGCCGACGTCTTCCTTCGAGACGACCTCGGGGTCGATGTGGAGGCGCTGGAGGTGCTTGTGGCCGTTCACGACCACGGTGACCATGCCGCCGCCCGCGGTCGCTTCGACCGAGAGCTCCGACATCTGCTGCTGCAGGCGCTCCTGCATCTCCTGCGCCTGCTTCATCATGTTCTTGATATCCATGGGCGTGGGGCTTGCCTACCTCTCCTCCACGGTGGTCTTCTCAACCGGGAAAATCTCCAGCACCGCCTGCACGGTGGAGTTGGCCATGGCTTCGGCCTTGACGTCATCCGAGCTGCCCGCCTTCGCCGAGGCTCCGGCGGACAAGCCGCCAGCCGCGGCCACCGGCGACCCCAAGGTCGAGGGCGCGGGAGCGGGCGGCGCGCCGGCCTCGGCGATCACAATCGACACCGGGATGGCCCGTCCGGCCACCTTTTCGGCAATCGTCGCCAGCCAGGCCTTCTGGTCTTCGCACTGCGCTTTCGCGTTCTTCTTGTTGGGCTGAAAGGCGAAGGTAATACCCGACGCCGTCGCCTCGATCGAATACGCCGAGGCCACCACGAGATTGTAGAACGTGGACTTCGCCGACTTGATCTCGGCCAGGAAGGCATCTTTCAACGACCCGTCGCTGGCACTCGCGGCCACCGCCGGTTTGGGCGCTGGAGCCGGTGGAGCCACGGCGGGAGCCATCGCGACGGGCTTCGGAGCAGCCGCGGGCCTGGCAGCAACCGCGACGGGGGCGCGCGGTGCCAACGCCGGCCGGGCCGGCGTCTTTTCCGCGAGGCCGAGTAGTTCGCCGAGCGGGACTAGCTTACGGAGGTGCATGAGGCGAAGAAGCCCCATCTCGAGGTTGTAGCGCGGCTGGTCCGACACGCGCACTTCCTGCTCCGTCTTGGTCAGCAGGTCGAAGCCGCGCAGCAAATCCTCGCGCGACCATTGACCGGCCATGGCGAGCAGGCGCTCGCGCTCGGAATCCGCCGCCACGTCCGGATCCGAGGAACGCTTGGGGTCCACGGACAGGATGAGGAGGTCCCGCGTCGCGCGGGCCAACTCGCGGCACAGCAGGCGCAGGTCGTAGCCGCGCTCGATGGCGCGTTCGACCAGCGCAAACGCCGCCGGCGCGTCTTCGCTGACCACCGCGTCGAGCATGTCGAACACCAGGTCGCGCCCGACCAGGCCGAGCACCGTGACCACGTCTTCGACGGCGATGGTGTCGCCGGCGAACGCGCGCACCTGGTCGAAGGCGCTGAGCGAGTCGCGCATGCTGCCTTCACCGGCGCGGGCCAGCAGCATCAGGCCGGCTTCGGAAATCTCGATCTTCTCTTCCGCGGCGATGGTCCGCAGTTGATCGGCGACCACCTTGGCGGAAATCGTCCGGAACTCGTAGACCTGCGAGCGCGACAGCACGGTGTCGGGAATCTTGTGCTGCTCGGTCGTCGCCATCATGAAGATGACGTGCGGCGGCGGCTCTTCAATCGACTTCAGCAGCGCATTGAACGACGACGCCGACAGCATGTGGACTTCGTCGATGATGAAGACCTTGTAGCGGTTGCGGACCGGCGCGATGGCGAGCCCCTCGATCACCACCTCGCGCACGTTGTCCACGCCGGTGTGGGTCGCGGCGTCGATCTCGAGCACGTCGATGTCGCGGCCTTCGGCAATCTCGATGCACGCGTCGCAGACGCCGCACGGGTCGGGCGTCGGCCCCTTGGCGCAGCTCAGCGCGCGCGCCAGGATGCGCGCCGTCGTGGTCTTGCCGCACCCGCGCGGGCCGGAAAACACGAACGCCTGCGCGATGCGTTTGCTCTTGAGCGCGTTCTTGAGCGTGCGCGTGACCGCCTGCTGCCCGAGGACGTCCTCGAAGCGTTGCGGTCGCCATTTTCTGGCTAGGACTTGGTAGGCCATCTGAAGGGGAAACTCGGCCCGGAGGTCCTCAGCACATCACGGAAACGACTTAGCGCTGCTGCCTTCCGGCCCTGACGCGATTCGTCGCCCTGAGATTGCCGAGGTTCCGGGCCGAACCCTCAGTGTAGCACCTGACGCCTTCGACTGTGCGGCCGCACACCGCACACCCCAACGCGCACCTGCCGGCATCCGTAAGTTGTTGACCCGAGGCCACTTGTCCTTGCCGCGGCCACGGTGCTATTCTTGCTCCGCATCGGGGTAGTTCCCCATGATTCACTTTCCACCGGACAGCCAAAGCGACTCGGAACTGTACGGCGAGCCCGACCGGCTCAGCCTGCTCATCCGGGCCGCCCACATCGTCGTCGTGGACGACGAGCCGCAGAACGTGCGGCTGCTGACCGCCACGCTCGAGCGCGGCGGCTTCCAGTCGGTTACCGGCCTGACCGATGCGCGCGAGCTCAAGGCCCTGGTCGTGTCGTCGCCGCCGGACCTGGTGATCACCGACCTCCACATGCCCGACTGCGACGGCTTTGGCGTGCTCGACATCCTGGCGCCGCTGATCAACCAGGAACGCCTCCCCGTGCTGGTGATCACCGGGGACGGCTCGCGCGACGCGCGCCAGCAGGCGCTGACCCGCGGCGCCAAGGACTTCGTCACCAAGCCCTTCGACCTGGTCGAGGTGCTGCTCCGCGTCCGCAACCTGCTCGAAAGCCGGATGCTGTTCCAGGACCTGCGCAAGCAGAACCGCACCCTGCTCGAATCGGCGATCGGCCGCACCAAGGAGCTGGAGTCCTCCCGCATCGAGATGATCGAGCGCCTCGCCCTCGCCGCCGAGTACCGGGATGACGAGACCAGCCAGCACAACCTTCGGGTCGGCGAGCTCTCGGCGAAAATGGCGGAACGGGCCGGGCTCACGCCGGAGGAAGCCGGGCTGCTCCGCCGCGCCGCCGCCCTCCACGACATCGGCAAGATTGGCATTCCCGACGCCCTGCTGCGCAAGCCGGGCGCGCTCACCGAAAGCGAGTTGCGCGTGATGCGCACGCACACCAGCATCGGCGCCCGCATCCTCGGCGGCAGCCACAGTCCGCTCCTGCAGCTGGCGGAATCGGTCGCCATGACCCACCACGAGTTTTTCGACGGCACCGGCTACCCGCGCGGGTTAGTGGGCACCGACATCCCGATCTCGGGCCGCATTGTCGCGGTGGCCGATGCGTTTGATGCGATCACCAACGATCGGCCGTATCGCCAGGCGCGGTCGGTCGAGGTGGCGCTCGCGGTCCTGCGCGAGGAATACGACCGGCACTACGAGGGCCGCCTGATCGACGCGCTCGTTGAGATTGTCGGCGGTCAGGCCGGGGTCGCGATCAAGGTCGCCGCCAGCCGCTCGTAGACCTCAACGGCCTGATCCAGTTCCGCAATCGCGACGTGTTCGCGGTCCGTGTGTGCCACGTGGATCGAGCCTGGTCCCAGCAGAAGCGGACGGCCCCAGTTCGACAGGAGCGGCACGTCGCTGACGTACGAGAACACCGCGGTCTCGAACCCGGGCACGGTGTGCAGCCGCACCGCCGGCACTTCCAGCACTTCTTCCACCTTCACCCGGTTCGCCAGCGCCGCCGCCAGCGTGGCGCGAATCGCGTCGTGATCGCCGACGCTGCGGAAGAACACTTCGGCCTCGGCATGCGCCGGGATCACGTTCGGCGCGACGCCGCCGTTGATCAGGCCCACCGTGTAGTGCGTGGTGCCGAGCAGCGGATCCGCCGGCCAGTCGGCCGCGCGCAGCGACATCAGGCAGTCGAGGAGCTTGTCGATGGCCGACTCGCCGAGCTCGGGATAGCCCGAGTGGGCGGCCGTGCCTGCGGCGGTGAGGCGGACGCGAAAGCAGCCGCGCGTCGCGGCGCCCAACCGCAGATCGGTGGGCTCGCCGTTGATCAGGAAGCGCGACTTCGAGGCGATGCGGTTGGCGGCCCTGGCGCCGTCGCTGCCCCGCTCCTCGCCGGCCACGAACACCAGGCCAATGCGCGTCTCGCCCGCGGCGCGCAGCCGTTCGGCGGCCGCGACCTGCGCCGCCAGGATGCCCTTGGCGTCGCAGGCGCCGCGCCCGTGGAGCAGGCCGCCCTCGATGCGGCTCGGGAAGAACGGCGGCACGCAGTCGAAGTGCGTGGAGAACACGACCTCCGGTTCGCCGACCGCGGCAATGACGTTGGCGCGGCCGTTGCCGAGGGGCTGCTCGAGCACCGAATAGCCGCGGTCACGCAGGAACTGCGCGAGCACGGCGGCGACCCGGCCTTCCTGGCCGGTGGTCGAGTCGATGTCGATGAGCTGTCGCGCGAGCGCGAGGTGATCTACCGGATCCACTGTTCGAGTTCCGTTTTCGCGTCGGTCCTGTCGTCGCGGTACTTCACGATCACGGGGGTCGCGAGCGACAGGCCCCAGTCCTTGCCCGCGCCCACGGTCACCGCGCGCGCGCCCGGCACCACCACCGCGCCCACCGGCACCACGAGCGGCTGTCCCGGCGACGGCCTGATGATCGTGCCGTTGACGAGATCGTAGACCGGCGTCGAGCCGGTCAGCACCGTGCCGGCGGCAATCACCGCGCGCTCCTTGATCACGGCGCCTTCGTAGATGCCGGTGTTGCCGCCCACCAGCACGTCGTCTTCGATGATCACCGGCAGCGCGCCGACCGGCTCGAGCACGCCGCCGATTTGCGCGGCGGCGCTGATGTGCACGCGCGCGCCGATCTGCGCGCAGGATCCGATCAAGGCGTGCGAGTCCACCAGCGAGCCGTCACCGACATAAGCGCCGATGTTGATGTACATGGGCGGCATGCAGATCACGCCGCGGGCCACGTAGGCGCCGCCGCGGATGGCCGAGCCGCCCGGGACAATGCGAATACCGGCGCCCACGCCCGGGGTCCGCACCGCTTGCGTGTCTTTGTCGTAGAACGGCAGGCCGGCCGACATCTCCACCAGGTCGCCGAAGCGAAAGCCAAGCAGGATGCCCTGCTTGACCCAGGTGTTGACGCGCCAGCCGCTGGGCGTCGAGTAGTCCGGTTGCGCCGCGCGCACCGTGCCGGCCTCGAGGGCCGCCTTCAGTTCGTCAAACGCCGCGCGGGCCGCCGCCTTGTTGGCGCCGGAGCCGGCGGCGACGAGTGATTCGATGTTTTCCTGGAGTGTCATGAATGTGGGAGGCCGAGCTCGGTCAGGAGCCCGCGCATCTTCTCCTTCGACGAGGGACGCGGCGACACCATGGGGAGGCGGTAGACCTCCTCGCACAGGCCCATCGCCGCCATCGCGTACTTGACCGGGCCCGGGTTGGATTCGATGAAGTTGCCCAGCATGATCGGCACCAGCTGGTGATGCAGCCGGCGGGCCGTGACATAGTCGCCGCGCTCGGCGGCTTCCACGAGTTGCGACATCTCGGCCGGGATGGCGTTGGACGCCACCGAGATCAAGCCGCGGCCGCCGATCGCCATCAGCGGCAGCGTCAGCGCGTCGTCTCCCGACAGCACGAGGAAGTCGTCCGGGACGGCCCGGCAGATCTCGATCATCTGCGTGATGTTACCGGCCGCTTCCTTGACGCCAATCACGTGAGGAATGGTGGCCAGGCGGGCGAGCGTGGGCGCCTCGATGTTGCAGCCGGTGCGGCCGGGCACGTTGTAGAGCACGATCGGGAGCGGCGTCGCCTCGGCCACTGCCGAGAAATGCGCGAACAGGCCTTCGGGCGTGGGCTTGTTGTAGTACGGCGTGACCGACAGGAGGCCGTCGACGCCGAGGCCGTGCATCTCCCTGGCGAGACGCACCACCTCGGTGGTGTCGTTGCCGCCGGCGCCGGCCATCACCGGCACCTGCCCGCGCCCCTCTTCGAGCACCAGCTCGACGACCCGGCGGCGCTCGGCCGCCGACAACGTCGGCGTCTCGCCGGTCGTGCCGCACGGCACCAGGAAGTGGACGCCGGCATCGATCTGCCGCCTCGCCAACCGCTTGATGGCCGCCTCATCAAGCGCGCCGCTCTTGGTGAACGGCGTGATCAGCGCCGTGCCAACCCCAGTGAACATAGTGCGCATAGTCGTAACCCTCGAACCTCTCGGAACCCTTCAGAACCGTTCAGAACCGTTCAGCACGTCTCGGATCGAAAACCACCCGCGCTTGCCAACCAGCCACGCCGCTGCCGTGAGGGCTCCGCGGGCGAATACTGCCCGGTCGCGCACGGTGTGGGTGAACTCAATGGTTTCGGACGGCCCGTCAAATCCAACGGTATGCGTGCCCGGCACCGACCCCACGCGCGTGGACGACACGTCGATCGGCCGCGGGTAACCCGCCGCCGCCATGCCGGCCTTCAAGGTCAGGGCCGTGCCGGACGGCGCGTCTTTCTTCATCGTGTGATGCGACTCGTGGATCCACGCCCCGAACTCCGCATGACGCGCGAAGCGGCGGCTGGCTTCTTCCACCGCGATTTGGAAGATGTTCATCCCGAGCGAGAAATTCGACGCCGCCAGCACGCCAATGCCGGCCTGCTCCGCCATGGCCCGCATGGCAGCTTCCTGCGCTTGCCAGCCCGTGGTGCCAATCACCACGTTGATCTTCCGGGCCGCCAGTTGCGGCAGGTTCTTCACCACGGCGTCGGCCACCGTGAAGTCGATGGCGACATCGACGTCGCCGAAGTCACCTTCCGCAATCGCGCGCTCGCCGGCACGCTCGTCGAGCACGCCGGCAATGGTGGCGCCGTACGACGGGGCCAGCGATTCGACGAGTTGCCCCATGCGCCCGTGGCCGAGTAACAGGACCCGCATCATGTGGCGTCCCGCTTCTTGGGCATGGCGTCCCGCATCATGTGGCGTCCGGCTCTAGCCGGACCACTACCGGGGGTCTCGCTCACCGGCGCGAAAAAGCGATCGTGCAGGCGGCCGAGGGCGGTCGGCAGGTCCGATTCGCGAATCACAAACGTGATGTTGCGGCGTGATGCGGCCTGCGACACCATTTGCAGCGGCACATCGCCGACCGAGGCCAGCACCTGCGACGCCAGCATCGGGTCGTCGTGAAGGCCGTCGCCGACCGCGCACACAATGGCCATCTGGTCTTGCCTCACCACGTCGGCAAAGCCGGACAGCCCCTCGATAATCGCCGGCAACCGCCGCGCATCGTCAATCGTGACCGAGACGCTGACTTCGGAGGTGGTGACCACGTCCACCGGCGTCTTGTGGCGCTCGAACACTTCGAACAGCCGCCGCAGAAAACCGTGGGCCATCAGCATGCGCGTGGACGTGATGTCCACCACCGTCACGCCCTTCTTCGACGCCACCGCGGTGAGCGGCCGCTCGCTCCTCGGCCGCTCGGCCGTGATCAGCGTGCCGCGCGCCTGCGGGCGATGCGAGTTGAGGATGCGCACGGGAATGTTGCGGGCCACCGCCGGCTGGATGGTCGCCGGGTGCAGCACCTTGGCGCCAAAGTAGGCCAGCTCCGACGCCTCGGCAAACGACAGGTGCGGGACCACTTGCGGCGCCTGGACGATACGCGGATCCGCCGTCAGCATGCCGTCCACGTCGGTCCAGATCTGAATCTCGTCGGCGCCGAGGCACGCCCCGACGATGGCGGCGGAGAAATCCGAGCCGCCGCGCCCCAGCGTGGTGGTGACGCCGCTGATGGTGGCGCCGACAAACCCGCCCAGCACGGGAATGCGCCCGGCGGCCAGGGGCGGGTCCGCGTACTTCATCAGTGCCGCGGTCGTGTCCTGGAACAGCGGCGCCGCCGACGTGTGTTCGCCATCGGTGACCACTGCCTTGCGGGCATCGACCCAGGTCGCCATCAGCTTGCCGGCGGTCAGCGCGGCCGCCACGATCTGGCTGCTCAGCACCTCGCCGGTGGCGGCGAGCGTGTCGAGCCATCGCGGCGACACCTCCTGCAGCACGCCCAGGGCGTGCACCACGCGTTCGAGCTCGTCGAACTCGCGATTGACCGCCTCGACCACCGCCTTGCGCAGCGCCTCGTCGGCGATCACCTCCGACACGGTGAGGTGGCGCTTCCTCAGGTCCTGGAGGCTCGTGCGCGCGCCTTCCTCGTCGCCGGATCCAGCCATCGCCGCCACGCCCAGCAGGCGATCGGTGACACCCGACAGCGCCGACACCACCACCACCGGCCCGCGCGCGTCGCCGCCCTGCTTCTGCGCTTCGGCCTGCCGCTCGGCGCGCACCAGCGCGATCAGCCGCTCGATGGCGGCGCGGTCGGCCACGGACGTGCCCCCGAACTTCATCACTTTCATGGCTAGAAGAATCCTTCGGCCTTCATCAGCTCGGCGTTGAGAATGGCGGCGCCCGCGGCGCCGCGCACCGTATTGTGACCCAGCGCCACGAACTTCGCGTGCATCACCGGGCACGGCCGGAGGCGGCCGATGCTCACGGCCATCCCGCCGCCGAGGTCGGCGTCGAGCCGCGGCTGCGGACGGTTGGGCTCCGCCATCAGGATCAGCGCGGGCTGCGGCGCCGTCGGCAGCTTCAGTTCCTGCGGGCGTCCGGCGAAGGTGCGGATGGCGTTGGCCAGCTCGTCGATCGACGGCCGGTCGTGGAAGCCCACCGACACCGTCATGGTGTGGCCGTCGATCACCGCGACGCGATTGGTGTGCGCGCTGACCGCCGCCGGATAGGGCGCGCGGCCGCCGTCGCTGCCCAGGATCTTCAGCGTCTCCAACTCCATCTTCTCTTCCTCGCCGCCGATGAACGGCACCACGTTGCCGAGGATGTCGAGCGACGGCACGCCAGGGTAACCGGCACCAGACACGGCCTGCATGGTAGACACGATCACGGAGCGGATGCCGAACTGCCGCAGCGGCGCCAGCGCCATGGCGAGCACCACGGTCGAGCAGTTGGGGTTGGTGACGATGGCGCCGGACCAGCCCTTGGCGGCGCGCTGCTCGTCGATCAGCTTCAGGTGATCGGCGTTCACTTCGGGAATGAGCAGCGGCACCAGCGGATCCATCCGGAAGTTGCGGGCGTTGCTCACTACGATGTGACCGGCGGCGGCAAAGGCGGCCTCGATGTCGCCGGCGACCGAGGCGTCGAGGCCGGAGAACACCACCTTGGGCCCGCGCCCGGGCAGGCACGGCTCGACCACGCGGCCGGCGGACTCAGCCGGCATCGGCGTGGCGAGGCGCCAGGGCGCCACCGACTGGTAGGCCTTGCCTTCCGAGCGCTCGCTGGCCGCCAGCCAGGTGAGGCGGAACCACGGGTGCCGCGCCAGCCGCGCCACAAACTGCTGCCCGACCACGCCGGTCGCGCCCAAGATGCCGACTTCGATTTCGCTCATCACCAGTCCCCTGATCGCTGATCCCTGAAAAAACAAAACCCGCCTGCGGTGTGACCGCGGCGGGTGGCTGACGAACCTTTCCGAACCTTTCCGAACCCTTCAGGACCTTCCTGAACCGTTCAGAACCTTTCTGCCAGCCGTCCGCCCCCCGCGCCAGTTCTGGCCCGCTTAGCACCGGTGTGCGTGCGCATGGGAAGGACGAACATTGCGATCGGATTATACACAACAAAACAGGAGATCAAGAGCACCGGAGGAATGCCCGCCATCTGGTTTTCGAATCCCTGTCTTTTCAATACAAAGTTCTTTGACGTAACCGCGCCATCGCGATAGGCTGGGATGTGCCCAAGGCCGCCGATTCGGACTCGTCCCCGGCGTCCCTCGGCGGCCACGCCGCGGAGAACCTGGTGTTCATCCGCCAGGCGATGGAGCGCGGCACGACCTTCACCGCCGTGCCGGGCGCCGGCGGGTGCGTCATGGGCGCGATCGCGCTGGTGGCGGCGCTGGTGGGGTCGTCGCAGCCGACCGGCGATCGTTGGCTGCTGGTGTGGCTCGCCGCGGCGGTGGCGGCGGCGGTGGCCGGGCTCGTCACCATGGCGCGCAAGGCGCGGCTGGCCGGGGCCACCCTGACCGGGGCCAACGCGCGGCGGTTCGCGGCGGGCCTGGCGGCACCGTTGGTCGCCGGCGCGGCCATCACCTACGAGCTGTGGGCGGTCCGCAACTTCACGGTGATGGCGCCGGCGTGGCTGCTGCTCTACGGCGCCGGCGTGCTGACCGGCGGCATTTTCAGCGTGCCGGCGGTCCGGCTGATGGGCGCGCTGTTCATGGCGCTCGGGCTGCTCGCCATCCTGACCCCGCCCGACTGGGGCAACATCTGGCTGGCCATCGGCTTCGGCGGCCTGCAACTCGGCTTCGGCGTTTACATTGCGAGGAACCACGGTGGCTAGAAACAGTTCAGTGCGAAAGGTCCGGGCGGAGGCGCCGGTGCGGGTTCCCGCCTTCGCCAAGGCGACGGCGGGCAAGCCGGTGTCGCCCGCCAGGCCGGCCGGCGAAATTGCCACCGGGCTCGATCGCCTGCTCCACGACCGCATGCGGCTGGGAATCGTAAGCGCGCTCGCGGCCAGCGACGACCTGTCGTTCTCGGACCTCAAGGCGGCGTTGAGCGCGACCGACGGCAACCTCAGCGTGCACGCGCGCAAGCTCGAGGATGCCGGTTACGTGTCGTGCAGCAAGGGCTTCGACGGCCGGACGCCGCGCACCAGCTACAAACTCACCGCCGCGGGGCGCCGCGCGCTCGAGAAGTACCTCGATCACATGGACGCCATCATTCGGGCAACGCGGAAGACCTAGCGGGTTTCCACCAGGTTTAGAGGCGGCGGAGGCTGGCCATGCGCTTTGTGATGCGAAGTTCTTTGTTGCTATCGGCGGTGGCGGTGAGTGGCTGCGCCATGTTCTGGGCAGTCCCGGCGACGCCGCTGCACGCGGCGGCCTGGCGCGGCGACGTCGCCGCCATCCGTCAGTTGGTGAAGGACGGCGCCGACGTCGACGCCAGCGACGACCTGGGCGGCACGACGCTCTATTGGGCGGCGCGCGGCGGGCACCCGATCGGGCCGCACCAGTGCCAGGGTGAGGCGGCCAACCGGCCCGAGGTGATTGCCACGCTGATCGCGCTGGGCGCCAACCCGAACACCCAGGACCGCCGGCCCAAGGGCTTCGGCCGCTCGTCCGGCTGGACGCCGCTGTTGGTCGCACTCCACCACGAGCAGTTCAAGAGCGCCGCGGTGCTGCTGGAGATGGGCGCCGACCCAAACATCCGCAGCGATCAAGGCATGTCGGCCATGGACATGGCGACTGTCGAAGGCGCACCGCAGGCGCTGCTGGCGCTGATGGTCGCGAAAGGGTTCAAGGAGCGGACGAGACGGTGACCCCGCCCACCGCGGCGGTCCGGCCGGTTTGGCTTTGACCGATCGACCCGTCACGATAAACTGTTGATCCCCATTCGAACGGAGAGATGTCCGAGTGGTTGAAGGAGCACGCTTGGAAAGCGTGTGTACGAGTAATCGTACCAAGGGTTCGAATCCCTTTCTCTCCGCCAGCCTTCGCTTTGAACTCAGGCGAAGGCTGCCCCGCCGTAGCCCAAAGGGCGAAGGCGGGCCCCCGCTGACAATTCAAGCTTCAGCTGGGCAAGCCAGGTGTAGCAATGTCGTCTCCATCGAGTTCGCCCCCACAGTGCGAATCCTGGCAATCCGCCATCGCATCAGATCGCCTCGATGGCCAGCGCGCGCGCGTGCACTTCCTCCTGGCCAAAGCGATCTTCGAGGGCCCCACGGTACTGGGCCCACCAGTCCCGGTCGAAGACTCCGACCACCACCTCGACCATGACCACCATGTCGCGCTCGATGGCCTCGTCCGCGCGCTTCCACAGGCCGGTGGCCGGGCTCCGCGAGTAGGCCGTCACCCCGCCGAAGCGCTCGGTGAGCTCGTTGCGCACGCGCGCAAATTGCGCGGCCTCCACCTCGGTGCCGTCGCGATGATGAGTCGGAAGCAGGATCTGGATAAGGTGCATGGCGCCACTCCAATGCCGACTATCGCACGTTGCCCGCCAGCGGCGCACCCCCACAGCGGCCGGGGTAAGATGCCGATCGGCCATGCCGTCCATCCCGAACAGCGCCGACATCCTGCTCGCCGTGATCGAGGCGACGCCGGACGCTATCTTCGTGAAGGACCTCGACGGACGCTACGTCATCGTCAACCAGGCAATGGCGCACTTCGCCGGCCGCGACGCCGCCGACATGATGGGCAAGAACGATCTCGAGTTGTACCCGGAAGAAACCGCCCGGCGCTTCATGGCCGACGACCGGGTGGTGCTGGCCAGCGGCAAGGCGATGTCGTTCGAAGGCGTCGCCAGCGGCCGGTCCGGCACGCAGGCCTATCTCGTGACCAAGGGCGTCTACCGCGACACGGCCGGCACCATCCTTGGCCTCTACGGCATCTCGCACGACATCACGGCGCTGCGCAAGGCGCAGGATTCCCTGGAGCAGACGCGCGCGGCGCTGTTCCGATCCCAGAAGATGGAAGCGGTCGGGCAGCTCACCGGCGGCATTGCCCACGACTTCAACAACATCCTCATGGTGATCCTCGGCAACCTGGAGCTGCTGAAGCTGCGGCTGCCCGAGGGTGACGACCACACCGTGGAGCTGATCGACGAAACGCTGCGCGCGACGCGGCACGGACAGGACCTCACCGGCGACCTGCTCGCCTTCTCGCGGCGCCGCCAGTTGAATCCCCAGCCCGTCGGCATCAACGCGCTGATCGAGAGCATCGTCCGCATGCTGGGGCGCACGCTCGGCACCACCATCCGGATCCAGACGGCGACCAGCCGCGATGCCGGCGTGGCGCTGGTGGACCCGGCCGCGCTCGAGGCGGCCCTCCTCAACATCGCGCTCAACGCCCGGGATGCGATGCCCGACGGCGGCACGCTCACCATCCGCACCTCGAAGGCCGACATCACGCAGGCGCCGCGCATGGACGACGACCTGCCGATCGGGCAGTACGCGATGATCGCCGTCCAGGACACTGGCACGGGCATGCCGCCGGAAGTGGCGGCGCGGGTCTTCGAACCGTTCTTCACGACCAAGACCGGGGGCCGCGGCAGCGGCCTCGGCCTCAGCATGGTCTACGGCTTCGCCAGGCAATCCGGCGGCACCGTCAACATCGCATCGGAACCGGGTCACGGGACCACGGTGATCATCTACCTGCCGCTGACCAGGAGCGAGCCGCGGGCCGCGGCGGCGCCGGCGCTGCCCATCGCGCCGCCCATCGTGGTGAAGACCATTCTCGTGGTGGAAGACGAAGCGGCGGTGCGCACCACCGTGCGGCGCCAGCTCGAGACCCTCGGACACAAGGTGATGGTGGCCGCCAGCGCCGGGGTGGCGCTGCCGCTGCTGAAAGGACCGGAACCGCCGGATGTGCTGGTGATCGACGTGGTGCTCGGCGCCGGCATGAGCGGGATTGAACTGGCCGAAGCGGCGCGCGCGGCGCGCCCGGGCCTTGCGGTGATCTTCATGTCGGGCTTCACCGCGGTGCCCGAGGCGCAGGAGCGGATCAAGGCGCTCGGTGCGCCGCTGCTCGCCAAGCCGTCAACGCTGTCGCAACTCGACCGCGCGTTGCAGGCGGTGTCTTCGGACTCCCGGTCCGCCTGAAGGCGGACGCCACATGCTCAGGCGCCGCAGCCGCCGAGGAACCGTGAGCTCTTGAGCCACTGCTGATCGGGATAGTAGGCAAACACGAGCCCGCCGCCCTTCACCCGATCGATCATTTCCCTGGCGATGTCGTTGCGAATCGCCGGGCATCCCCAGCTCCGCCCCAGCCGCCCGGTGGTCTTCACGAACTGCCGGCTCACGTACGGCGCGCCGTGCATGACAATGGCGCGCTCGCGCGCGCGGTCGTTGATGCCCTCGTCCAGCCCATCCAACCGCAGCGAATAGCCGTTCTTGCCGACGTAGGTCGTATCGGTGACGAACAAGCCCAGGCTGGTGCGGTGCGTTTCGGGCTGATTGGAGAACAGCGTCGCGGTCTGCCCGCCGCTGCCCTGTCCGTGAGCGACGAGTTCCTCGTAGAGCAGCGAGTGCGTGGCGAGGTCGATCACCCAGAGGCGTTCCTGGGTCGAAGGCCGCGAGTAGTCGATCACGGTCAGCGTCTTGGGGTTCGACACCTTGCCGGCGCGAACCGCGCAGGTCGCGGCGTTCAGGGCCAGGTCGAACACGGCGGGCTCGAGGGAGCCGAGCGAGGCACCCGCAAAGCTCTCGCGCGCAAAGGTCACATTCGCGTTCGTGGAGACGTCAAAGCCCGGCGCCGCGGCAGCCGCCATGGCACTCGAGACGAAAAGGACGACGGCAACGGTCGGAATGAAGCGGACAAGCGGCACACGTCTATTCACGCTGACTCCACTGTTGGGCTGTCGTTTACGGGGGTTCAGACAGTCTACCAGCGATCGCGCGATTTCCCAGCTCGGGCGCTTGTGGCCGCCCTAGGGGCGGTCGTATCCGTAAATGTCGGGTTGGAAGTGGAGGCCGCCCTTGTCGTCGACCCAGGACGTGAAATAGACGATATGGACCGGTACCTGTTCCTTGAGTTTCACGTGCTTTTCCGCGCCGGCGTTCATGGCCGCAAACATCGCCGGCTCGTCCCACTCGGGGAAGTCCTTCAACACGTACTTGGCCAGCTTTTCCGGTTCCTCGACGCGAACGCAGCCGTGACTGAAGGCACGGCCCGGCCGCTCGAACAGCGCGTCGGCCGGCGTGTCGTGAAGGTAGACGTTGTAGGAGTTGGGAAACAGAAACTTCACGTGGCCCAGGGCGTTGTTGGCGCCTGGCCGCTGCCGGAAGGCGAGGTTCCTCAGGGCGTCGGCATTGTCCCAATCCACGTCCGACGCCTTCAGCGTTTCGACCTTGTCACCCGACACCCGCAGCACTTCGATGTTCTGCTTCTCCAAGTACCGCGGATCGCGAGCCACCGCCGGCGCCGTCTCGCCTTCGGCGATCGAGTCGGGGATGTTCCAATACGGGCTGAACACGACCGTTTCCATTTCGTCGCTGAAAATCGGCGTGTTGTGCCCGGGCTTGCCAACCACCACGCGGATGTCCATCACGGTCTTGCCGTTCTCACGCGCGGCCATGGTGAAGTACGGAATGTTGACGATGAAGTGGCGGGCGCCCAGGTCGTTGGGCAGCCATCGCCACCGTTGAAGATTGATCGCGACCTGGCGGATGCGCGCCTCGATCGGCACGTTCAGCGCCGTCGTCGTGACCGCGTCCACCACGCCGGTGGCCTTCAGGCCGTGCAGTTCCTGGAACGACTTCACGGCCGCTTCAACATCCGTGTCGAACCGGTTCGATGGCGCTACCCCGTCGGCGGCCTTCAAGTGGCCGCTGGCCGCGAGCCGCTGGCGAAGCGCGACCACGGCGGGGCCGGACGAGCCCGGCTTCAACACCACCGCGGGCACGGCGGTCCATCCGCCCTTTTCTTTCTGCCCGTGGAGATCGTCGAGCGCCTTCTGCAGCGCCGCGTACTCGGGATGGGGCGGCCGCATCGACTCCACCCACTTCATCGGCTCGTCCACGGCCTGCGCAAACGTGGCGGCGTAGTCCGGGGCCACGCGCTGGTTCTTCCAACTGCCATCGGGCGTGTTCGGCTTGGATCGGCCCATCGCGACGTCACGCCCGAAGGCGAGCAGGCCGGCGGTGAGGCGCACATCGAACTCGGCGAGGCGCTTCAAGCGTTCGGGGGACTCCTTGTCGAGGGCCTCAACGGCCTGGCCCATGGTGAGCAGCTCGGGGGTGGCGTAGTCCGCCGGGTCGAACCCGTGCTGGCGCGCGGTGTTCAGGACCTGCAGCGCCTCGGTGCCCTTGGCGGTCGGCCGCCGCTGGTCCACCCATGCCGGGGCCTCGGCTCTTTGTGTGTAGAACGTGTGTAGATCTGTCCAAACCTCTGCCGTGATGCCGGGCGCGGGATTTGCCGCGAGAATCTCGTGGAGGGCCGGTGTGACTTCGTGTGATTTCGCGGCCTTGGCGCAGCCAGCGGCGGTCACCACGCCAACGAAGACGAGGGACAGAACCAGGGCAAATGAGGTTCGCACGGTGCTCGTATGAGCAACGGCCGTGCCACCGCCGGCGCCAGCTCGTGGCTAGTCGAACACTTCGACGATCACGACCGTGATGTTGTCGGGGCCACCCTTCGCGTTGGCGGCCGCAATCAAGTGCGCACACGCGCCCTGCGGGTCGCCACGAAATCGCGCCAGGGTGTCGGCCAGTTCCGCGTCGGGAACCATCCGCGTGAGGCCGTCGCTGCACAGCAACAGGCAGTCGCCCGCCGACACGCGCACTTCGTCCAGCTCCACTTCGACGTCGAGCTCGCGGCCCAGCGCGCGTAACAGGACGTTCTGGTGGACCGACGTCAGGCTCTGCTCGCGGTCAATCAGGCCGGCGCGCACCTGCGCCTCCACCAGCGAGTGATCGCTCGTCACCGGCTCGATCTGGCCGTCGTGCCAGAGGTAGGCGCGGCTGTCGCCGACGTGCGCAAGGCTCAGGATGTCGCCCTCGATCCAGGCGCTGACCACGGTCGTGCCCATGCCGGTGTGGACCTTGTCGGCCTCGGCGTGGTCGTAGATGGCGTCGTTCGCCGCGCACACCGCGTCGCCCAGACGCGCGGATCGCGGCAAACGGGCGCCGGCGGTCGTGACGCCAGGCGCTTCGTCGAAGAGGTCGCCGATCACCTTCACGGCGATCTGGCTGGCCACTTCTCCGGAGGCGGCGCCGCCCATGCCGTCGCACACCACGAACAGGCCTTGTTCGGGGCGCGCGAGGTAGGCGTCTTCGTTGATGGGACGGACGCGGCCCACGTCGGTCGCCGCCCCCACTTTCAATTGCATCGGGGGTATTCTCTCCGCATGAGATGGCTCGTCAAAGAAGAACCTGAAAACTACTCGTACGCGCGGTTTCAGGCCGACGGGAGCACCGTGTGGGCCGGCGTCAAGAACCCCGTGGCCCAGAGAAACCTGCAATCGATGAAGAAGGGCGAACCGGTGTTCTTCTACCACACCGGCAAGGAGAAGGCGGTCATCGGCACCGCCACCGTGGCGGTGGAGGCCTATCCGGACCCGAAGAACGCGAACCTGGTGGTGGTGGAACTGGCCGCCGGCAAGCCGCTCAAGCGGCCGGTGACGCTGGCGGAGATCAAGGCCGACAAGCGCTTCGCCGACATGCCCCTGGTCCGGATTCCCCGGTTGTCGGTTCAGCCGGTGACCGACGAGCAATGGGACATGATCGAGGCGATGAGCAAGTTCGCCTAGGCGGACTTACCCACCGAATCCAGCGCGTCCCACCGCGCCATGGCGGTGAGCAGCTCCCGCTCGATCGCCTCCACGCGCGTCACGGCTTGCCGGATAACGTCGGCACCCTCTTTGTAGAAGTCGGGCCTCGCCATCGCCGCCTGCAGCCGCTTCTGCTCCTCTTCGAGCGCGGCGATGCGCTTGGGCAGGTCGGCGTATTCCTTCTCTTCCTTGAACGACCGCTTGGACTTGGTCTTTGATCCCGACGACTGTCTGCCGGTTCCCGACGATTGCCTGGTAACTCCCGACGCTTCCTTGGTAAGTCCCGACGATTCTTTGGCAGCTCCCGGCAGTGCTTTTGACTGCCTGAGCCAATCCTCGTAGCCGCCGACGTACTCCTGCACCTTGCCGTCGCCCTCGAACACCAGCGTGCTGCTGACGACGTTGTCCAGGAAGCGGCGGTCGTGGCTGACGAGCAGCAGCGTGCCGGGCCATTCGACCAGTTGCGCCTCGAGGAGCTCGAGCGTCTCGAGATCCAGGTCGTTGGTCGGCTCGTCCAGCACCAGCACGTTGGCGGGCCGCGTGAACAGGCGCGCGAGCAGCAGGCGGTTGCGCTCGCCGCCCGACAGCGCCTTCACCGGCGAACGGGCGCGCTCGGGCGAGAACAGGAAGTCGGCAAGATAGCCGTGCACGTGCTTGGGCACGCCGTTCACCGTCACGGTGTCGGCGCCGTCGCCGACGGTGTCCACCACCGTGCGTTCCGGATCGAGTTGCTCGCGCTGCTGGTCGTAGTAGGCCACCTGCACGTTGGCGCCGCGCCGCACCTCGCCCGCCTGCGGCGGAATCTCCCCCAGCAACAACCGCAGGAGCGTCGTCTTGCCGGCGCCGTTGGGTCCGATCAAGCCGATGCGGTCGCCGCGCATGACCCGGAGCGAGAGGTCGCGGACCACCGGCGAGGCGCCGAACGAATGACTGAGGCCCTTCGCCTCGAACACCATCTTGCCGGACGGGTCGGCCTGGTCCACCTGCATGCGGACGTTGCCCATCTGGGCGCGGCGCGCCGCGCGCTCGGCCCGCATGGCCATCAGCGCCTTGACGCGGCCCTCGTCGCGCGTGCGCCGCGCCTTGACGCCGCGCCGCAGCCACACTTCTTCCGACGCCATCTTCTTGTCGAACTTGGCGTTCTGCAGTTCTTCGTTGGCCAGCCACTCTTCCTTCTTGCGCTCGAAGGTGGCGTAGTCGCCGGGCCACGAGGTCAGCGTGCCGCGGTCGATCTCGACGATGCGGGTGGCGACCTTTTCGAGGAAGGCGCGGTCGTGCGTCACGAAGATGACCGCGCCGGCGTAGCCCAGGAGAAAGGCTTCGAGCCACTCGATGGCTTCGATGTCGAGATGGTTGGTCGGTTCGTCCAGCAGCAGCACGTCCGGCTGGCTCACCAGGGCGCGGGCCAGCAACACGCGCCGCTTCCATCCGCCCGACAGCGTGTCCACGATCGCTTCGGAGGGCAGCCCCAGCTTGGTCACGATCAGCTCGACGCGCTGCTCGAGGCTCCAGCCATCACGCTCTTCCAGCTCGTGCTGGAAGTTCCCCAGCCGCGTCATCGCCTCTTCGCTGTAGTCGGTGGCCACCTCGACGGCGGCGTGGTGATAGTTGGTGATCAGGCTGGAAAGGTCACCCAGCCCGTCGGCAATCACGTCGAAGACCGGCCGGTTGGCGGCCAGGGGCACGTCCTGGACGAGCCGGGCCACGCGCGCCCCGGGCTGGGTCCACACCGTGCCGGAGTCGGGCTTCAGGTCACCGCCGATGATCTGCATGAGCGTGGACTTGCCGGTCCCGTTGCGGCCGATGATGGCGATGCGTTCGCCGGGTTCGACCTGCAGGGCAGCGCGGTCGAGCAGCGGCAGGTGGCCGTAGGCGTGGGAGATCTGGTCGAGCACAACAAGTGGCATGGAACTCTCAAGCGTACCGCAAAACGGGCCATGGACTAGCCAGCCGCAGATTTGACGCAGATTACTGACGTCGGCGAACTCCTTGAGCCGATGCGGCGCCGTCATGCCCGGGGCGAGCTCGGCGGCTGCCCGCGTCGTCTGGGGCTAATCTGCGGCTGCCTGCGTCATCTGCGGCCCTGGTGTATTCTGCGGCCCATGAACACGCCGTTTCGACTTGCCTTGCTTGCCTTGGCCCTTCTGGTATCTGTGTTATCTGCGTCATCTGCGGCCCAGTCTGCGTCTGCGGCCCAGTCATCGGCGTTGGAGGCAGAAACCCTCCAGCACTTCCAGGCGCTGCTCAAGCTCGACACGCAGAGTCCGCCGGGCAACGAGGTCCGCGCGGTCGAGTACCTCAAGCAGGTGCTCGACAAGGAAGGCATCCCCTACCAGGTGTTCGCCAAGGACCCGACGCGGCCCAACCTGGTCGCGCGGATCAAGGGCAACGGCAAGAAGAAGCCCATCCTGATCATGGGCCACACCGATGTCGTCACCGTGGACGCCAAGAAGTGGACGCATCCGCCCTTCGGCGCCGTGCGTGAAGGCGGCTACATCTATGGCCGGGGCGCCGTCGACGACAAGGACAACCTGACCGCGGCGCTGATGATGATCCTGCGCCTCAAGCGCGAGGGGACGCCGCTGGACCGCGACGTCATCATGCTCGCCGAGTCTGGCGAGGAAGGGGCGCCGGACGTCGGCGCCCAGTTCATGGCCGACAATCACCTCGACGCGATCAACGCGGAGTTCTGCTTCGCCGAAGGCGGCGGCGTGGTCCGCGAGGGCGGCAAGGTGCGGCAGGCCAACGTCGGCACCACCGAGAAGGAGCCGCGGCCGATCGAGGTCATCGCGCGCGGCCCCGCGGGCCACGGCTCGGTGCCGTCGAAGAACAACGCCGTCACGCACTTGTCGGCCGCGGTGGGCAAGGTCGCCAACTGGGTGCCGCCGCTCCGCGTCAACGAGACGACCGGCGCCTACTTCCGCAAGCTGCAAACGATGGTGACGCCTGAGGTGGCCAGGGTCTACCGCGACGTGCTGAGCCCCGACCCCAAGGTGAACGGCCCGGCGGCCGAGTGGCTGCTCGAGAACCAGCCCGCGCACTGGTCCATGCTCCACACCTCGCTCGTTCCCACCATCGTCGACGCCGGGTTCCGCTACAACGTGATCCCCTCGGAGGTGAAGGCGACCTTCGACGTGCGGCTGCATCCGGATGAAGACCAGTCGAAGTTCCTGGACGAAGTGCGCAAGGTGATCAACGACCCCACCGTCGAAGTGCGGTGGTTCCGCGATCGCTACCGGCCGGCGGGCGGGTCTCGGCTCGACACCGAGGCCTATGCGGTGCTCGAAGCGCAGCTCAAGAAGCACTACAGCACCGAGGCGCTCCCCACCATGGGCACCGGCGCCACCGACATGTCGAACATCCGCGCGAAGGGCCCGCAGTGCTACGGCATCGGCCCCGCGATCGACACCGAAGACGGCCCCAAGGGCTTCGGCGCGCACAGCGACCAGGAGCGCATCCTCGAATCGGAGCTGCATCGCTTCGTGCGGTTCCAGTACGAACTGGTGATGGAGCTCGCGCGGGCCCGGTAGGGCCTTGACTTTCCGCGGTCCGGCAGGCAGATTTCTCTTCATTCGGCCCGGTCGCTCTCGTCCGTGCGTGTTCGTCGTCATTCAGCGCGTTGCTGCAAGACCTGTTGGGAGGCTAACCATGAAACGGCTAACAAGCGCGGTGGTCGCGGCGTTGTTCATCGTGACGGCAACGGCATTCGCGCAGCAGGGCACGGCGGATCTTCGCGGGAAGGTTGCCGACCAGCAGGGTGGGGCGCTGCCGGGAGTCACGATTGTGGCCCGGCATCAGGAAAGCGGGCTCTACCGCGAAACGGTCAGCGGGGCCGACGGCACGTTCTTCCTGAGTGCGATGGCCCCGGGGGTCTACGAACTGTCGGCTGAGTTGACGGGCTTCAAGAAGTACCAGCGGCGCGATGTGGAGCTGGCGGTCGGGCGCACCACGCAGTCCGACGTGCAGCTCCAGGTCGGCGGGATCGAGGAGTCGGTCACGGTCACGGGAGAGTCTCCTCTGGTCGATACCAGTTCGAAGGCGATCGGCGGAAACGTGAGCGCCAAGGAGTTCGTCGAGATCCCGAGCTTCAACCGCAACTTTGCCGGCTACCTGGGCCTGCTGCCGGGAGTCGTCGCCACGGTGTCGATGACCACGTTCGGCGCCGACTCGATCAGCGTGGCTGGCCAGAACGTCCGGAACGTCAACTACACGATGGACGGGTCCAACAACAACGACACGTTCAACGGCGGCAACGGCGGCGCCCAGGCCCGCGTGCCCCTCGAGGCCGTCCAGGAATTCCAACTGCTGACCAGCCAGTTCGACGCCGAGTACGGGATGTCGTCAGGGGGCGTGGTGAACTCGGTGTCGAAAGCGGGCACCAACAGCTTCCGCGGCAGCGTGTTCGGGTTCTTCCAGGATGAGCGCGGCACGGCCCTCGACTATTTCGCGGCCAAGCAGGGGCTCGAGAAGCCGGCGACCAAGCAACAGCAATTCGGCGGCACGCTCGGCGGCCCCATCCTGAAAGACAAGATGCATTTCTTCGCCAGCGTCGAGCGCGTCATCCTCGACGGCGGCGTCACGATCAACATCCCCAGCCGCCCGGACCTGAACCGCACGGCGTTCGAGAACACGCGGGTCTGGAACACCTACCTCCGCGTCGATCACCAGTTGACGTCCAACCACACCTACGGGGTCCGCTGGCTTCGCGAGACCTCACCGCAACCCGTACAACTGCTGGACACCTGGACGGAGCCCCGCACCGAGGCCGAGACCGACGTCGATTGGACCGTGGTCGGCAACCTCAGTTCGGTGATCGGATCGACCAAGGTCAACACCTTCCGGGTCTCCGCGGTGAAAGAAGACGTCTTCTTCGGCAACCCGAATTTCAACAGCAACGGCCACGACCAGAAGATCCTGTTGCCAACGCTCAACCACCTGAACTTCAGCGACCAGCAGAGTGCCCGCGCGAACCGGCGGCTCGACGTCGCCTACGGTGCCGACAACGTGTTTGCGTGGTTTGTGCCCAACAAGGCGGGTGACCACGACCTCAAGTTCGGCGTCAACTACCTGTATTCGACGCTGCGGGTCGAGGACTACGGCAACATGAACGGCACCTTCACCTTCAACCAGGACCAGCCGTTCAACGCCGCCAATCCTCGCACCTACCCGGAACGGCTGTCGGTGCGCGTCGCCAACCCCGTTAACTTCCTGATGAAGGGCCACTTCATCGGCATGTTCGCGCAGGACAAGTGGAAGGTGAAGGACCGGCTCACGATCAGCGCCGGCGCACGCTACGACATCGAGGTGCTGCCCACGCCCAACCGGGACAACCCGCTGTCTTCCGGCGATCCGGACAGTTACCCAATGGACTCGAACAACATCGCGCCCCGTCTCGGTTTCAACTACACCATGGACGCCGAGGGACGGTCGGCCCTGCGCGGCGGCGTCGGCCTGTTCTATCAACGCACGTCGTACACGTTCCTGACCAACATGTTTTCGAACGGCCGTAATTCGAGTTCGTTTACGGTGCAATTCCCGACCAATAACATCGATCCGGGGCCGCGCGCCGGCACCATTCCGACCGACCCGATGCTGCGCAACGGACCGGTCGTCAATCACGCGGCGATCGATGCGCTGTTTCCACCGGGGACGACCCAGCGGAATGTCGGCACGGTCCGATTCGACAATCCCGATCGGCAGGTCGCCTGGTCGAGACAGTACAGTCTCGGATACGAACGGCAGATCGGCGCCAGCCTGGGCGTGGGAATCGATTTCATCCGGTCCGAACAGCGCGCGCAGTACATGCTGAAGGATCTGAACCCCGGCCGTCGGTCAACGGGCCTTGCCACCGGCAGCGTGACGCGCACCAACCCTCTTGTCGGCAGTGTCGGAGAGTTCGCCGCGCGCGTGGACACGCTCGTCAACGAAGGCTGGATCAACTACAACACGATTCAGGTCTCGGCGACCAAGCGGCCCACCAACGGCCTGATGGCGCGTTTCTCGTACGCCTACTCGCGCGGCCGCGGCAACACCGCCACCGGCCAGGGGGACACGATCAACTCGCAGTTCCTTGACGACCTGCGTCTGACGGGCAACGAAATCGGCCCGACCAATGTCGATCGTCCGCACATCGTCTCGTTGGCGGCCTCTTATGACGTGCCGCGCACGGGCGGGCTCAAGGTGAGCGGCGTCGTGCAGGCGCGCGCCGGCACGCCGTTCTCGCTAATCGACACGACGTTCGATGCCGACCAGAACGGCCTCACCGCGAACGAGTACCTTCCGGCCGGCACTTATCGTGGCACCGGCGAGGATGCGATCACGGTCGACTACAAGGGGGGACGCAACGGGGCGCGAGGGCCTAATTTCCTGAGTGTGGATTTCCGGGCTGGATACCAGATCCGGATGGCCGGCGTGCGCAGCCTCAACTTGTTCGTCGACGTCTTCAACATGACTAACGAACCGAACTTCGCCAACCCGTCCGGCGACCGGAGAGCGGCGGCGACCTTTCTGAGGTTGACCACGATCTTCAACGGCGGGCCGACCCGGACCGTGCAATTCAACATCAGGTACGGCTTCTAATGTGCGCGTCGGGCCCCCGCCTCGGGGGTCCGACTACCCACTCACTCCCCGGACGGACCACTAGTGCATCAGAAACTGAGGCATGATGCCTCGATGGCGATGAATCGCGGGTGGTCGTATCGGGAGCAAGTCGGGCCCGAAGGCGCCGGTCGCACCGTGCTCGACTACCTGGCCGCCACCCGCACCCACTCGACCGCCGCGGCATGGGCGGAGCGGCTGGGCCGTGGCGAGATCGAGATCGAAGGCGTGCGCGCCCGCGGCGCCGCGGTCCTTCGCCCCGGCCAGATCGTGGTGTGGCATCGTCCGCCCTGGGACGAGCCGGACGTGCCGTCGCGGTTCGAGGTGATCTACGAAGACGAGTCGATGGTGGCGGTAGACAAGCCCAGCGGCCTGCCCACCATGCCCGCGGGCGGGTTCTTGCAGCACACGCTGCTCCACCTGGTGCGCGAGCGGTATCCCGAGGCGAGCCCCATGCACCGGCTGGGCCGCTGCACCTCAGGCGTGGTGTTGTTCTCGCGGACCCACGAGGCGGGATCGGCGCTCGCGAGGGCCTGGCGCGACCACGCGGTGACGAAGACCTACCGCGCGCTCGGCACCGGCGTCGCGCACACGGACAGGTTCGAGATCGATGCCGCCATTGGCCCGGTACCGCATCCACTGCTGGGCGAGGTGGAGGCCGCCTCGGCGACCGGCAAGCCGTCACACAGCGTCGCGACGGTCCTCGAACGCGGAACGGATCGCACGCTGTTCAGCGTGGACATCACGACCGGCCGATCGCACCAGATCCGGATTCACCTCGCCTATGCGGGGCATCCACTGGTGGGCGATCCGCTTACGGCGAGGGCGGCACGATCAAGATCGACCCTGGACTCCCCGGTGACGGCGGCTACCTGCTGCATGCCGAGCACTTGCGCTTCGCGCACCCGATCACGGGGCACGCGCTACACTTGCACGCACCGCCGCCGGCCGCGCTCCGCACCACGGCCGAGGCATCCCTGGTCCGCTCCCACTAGAATCGAGACGCCATGCCGCTCAACCACTACATCACGCTTGGCCACTCCGGGCTCCGGGTCAGCCCGCTGTGCCTGGGGACCATGACGTTTGGCGAAGACTGGGGCTGGGGCTCCACCGTGGCCGAGTCTGAAGCCATCCTCGATCGCTTCCTGGAACGCGGCGGCAACTTCATCGACACCGCGAACGGCTACACCAAGGGCCACTCCGAAGTGATCATCGGCGACTACTTCGCCAAGTCGCCCGGGCGCCGCGACCGGGCGGTGATTGCCACCAAGTTCCTCACCAACCTCTATCGCGGCGACCCGAACGGCGGCGGCGCGGGCCGCAAGTCGATCATCGCGGCCTGTGAGCAATCGCTGCGCCGGCTCCGCACCGACTACATCGATCTCTACTGGATGCACTTCTGGGACCGCTTCACGCCAATCGAAGAGACGATGCGCGCGCTCGACGACCTGGTTCGGGCGGGCAAGGTCCGCTACATCGGCATTTCCGACACACCGGCGTGGAAAGTCGCCCAGGCGCAGACCCAGGCCCACTTCCGCGGCTGGGCGCCAATCATCGCGCTGCAAATCGAGTACTCACTCATCGAGCGCACGGTGGAAGGCGAACTGACGCCGATGGCGCTGGAGCTGGGTCTCGGCGTGACGCCGTGGTCACCGCTCCGTGGCGGCGTGCTGTCGGGGAAGTACACGCGCCAGAACCAGGGCCAACTGAAGGCCGACCGCGGTGAGCGGGTCACCAACTTCCTGACCGAGCGCACCTACACCATCATCGACGAACTGATTCGCATTGCCGGCGAGCTCAACTCGACGGCGGCGGCCGTGGCGCTGGCCTGGGTGCAGTCGCGGCCGGGCGTCGCCTCCACCATCATCGGCGCGCGCCGGCTCGATCAACTCGACCAGAACCTGGCCGCGCTCGACATCGTGCTCACCGAGGCGCACCTCGCCGCGTTGAACACCGTGTCGGCACCGACCCTCGCCTTCCCCGCCGGCTTCGGGCCGATGGCGGCCATGTTCGGGCAGGGCGGCACCACCATCAACGGCACGCCGTCGCAGATGTGGCCATTGCTGCCGCAGAGTGACGACGACCGTTACTGACCGGGAAGACAGCCGCAGATACGCTCGCGGGCGCGTGTCGCTTGTCTCAATGCAGCCGCAGATTACGCAGATTACACAGATTCAGCGACGGCCCGCCCGCGCGAACCGCATGCCGGAGGACCCGCGTCGCCGGGCGCGGGCGAACGAGGCTGCTACTGCGAATGACCGCGAGCGGTCACCGGCCAGACCACCTCCACGCGATCCTTGCGAATGCCGTAGATGTAGTCGTACAGGTTCACCACCGGATCGCAGTGCGGCACGATCAGCTCGAGGCGATCGCCCATCTTGTAGCTCTTGCTGGCTTCCTTGAACGTGATGGTGCCGAACTCGTCCGAGCCGGGGTTGTAGTCCATGCCCGGCTCGCCGATCACGCCGGGTCGCGGCACGTTGAGCGTGAGGGCCTTGGCGCCGGCGTCGGTGGTGAGCCGGCCCGGGAAGCGGTTGTTGACGATGGTGGCGAGCACGGTCAGCGATGATGCGAAATCCGAGTAGACCGGGTTACCGTCTTCGCCACCAATCGCCAGGTACTGCATGTCCATGAAGATGTAGCTGCCGACCTGCACGTCGGTGAACCCCGGCACGAGGTGCTGGATGTTGTAGGTGCCGGTGCCGCCGCCGCTGAAGATTTCGGTGTTGAGGCCGGCTCGCTTCATGGCCTCGAAGGTGCGCGCGTTGTCGTCGATGTTCTTGAGCGCGCGCTCCTTGCGCTCGGCGAAGCCGGTGATGTGCTGGGCGCCGCCGTCGTACGACAGCACGCCGCGGAGCTTCAGGTTCGGCAGCCGGTCCACAAGCTTGGCCAGGGCGAGGGCATCGTCGCCAGGCGGAATGCCGCTGCGAGTGCCCACCGCCATGTCGACCACCACGTCGGCCGTCACGCCCGCTTCTTTGGCGGCGGCGTTCAGGTCATGCGCGTTCGGCTCGTAGTCCACCGCCTGGATGAATTGCGGCGTGCGCTGGCGCAATTGCATAGCACGGCGGATCTTGTTGGCCGACAGGTTGCCGGTGGTCATGCAGATACGATCGAGGCCCTGCCCGGCCAGCGCCTCCGCCTCGCTCAGCTTGGCGGCGCAGATGCCGAGCGCGCCGGCGGCCATCTGCAGTTTCGCGATGGGCGCGCACTTGTGGGTCTTGGCATGCGGCCGGCTGCCGATCTTGTTGGCGGCCAGCGAGCGCTGCATCTTCGCGATGTTCCGCTCGAGCTTGTCGAGGTCGACGCACAGCGCCGGCGTGTCGAGATCCCACTTCGAGATGCCGGTGGTCATCGGCTTGACCGGCGCGAGAATCTCTTCCGCGGTGTAGCCCTTCACGGGCCTGGGGATCCACACGTGGGCCGCCGTGGCCGCCGATGTGGCGAGAAATGCGCGACGAGTCGAATGGGACTTCATGCTGGCTCCTGTTGCTTGTCCAAGGAAGACTGCCGCAGATTACACAGATTACGCAGATTCATCCACGGCAATCCCACGCGAACAAGGATGCCGGAGGACCCACGCCGGCCTTCGGCCGGCAGGTGAGGCCCCGGGCTACGAACCCGAGAGACATCGGAGCCCTCTTGGACGTCTCTCGAGGTTCGTGGCCGGGGCCTCACCGCCGTCGCCGGGCAAAGCCCGGCGACGTGGGTCCTCGTGCCTCTGCGTCTAATCTGCGCAATCTGCGGCCCGTTAAGACAGGCGCGGGCGGACCTTGCGGATCCACCACAGGATGAAACCGGACACGAACAGGATCGGCGGCCCAAGTCCGAACAGGAACCAGATGACCTTCCCGGTCTGGCCGCCGACGCCGCCGACGTGCAGCGGCGCCATCGCGGCCATCGCCGCATCCCCCATCGTTCGCCCGGACGAGGTCGTGGCCAGGCGATCCCCGGTGTATTGATCCAGGTAGATCGACGTGAGTTCCGACCCGGCCGGCGTTGGGCTCTCGTTGGCGAACATCACGAGGAACGCACCGCGATCGCCGAACGGCATCACCACTCGAGCGACGTGCTGTCCCGCCGCGAATCCCCTCGCCCGATCGAGCATCTGGGCCCACGACGGCGGGGTGTTGCCCGCCGCCGGCGCGCCCGACTGCGGCGACCGCGCCACCGTAATCGTTGACACGCTGTCCACGACCGCTCGCAATCCTGACGGGAACACGAACGACAGGCCGGTGACGGCAAACATGACGGTGAACGCCACGGTCCAGATGCCGATCGCGCGATGCAACTCCCACAGCACGCGGCGGCTTGGCCGCCATAGCCTTGGCGACGGCGGGCCGTCGCGGCTGGTGTCCACCATGAATCCCCGGCGCCAGGCCCTGGCGCCCGGCCACCAGATCACGAGACCCGTGGCGCACAGGATCAGGATGGCGAACGCGCCGGCGCCGTTGACCAGCCGCCCGGCGCGCCCACCCAACAGGTTGAAGTGCAGTTCCTGCAACGCCTGGATCGGCGTGTGGTCCGGCAGTTCGCCCAGCACGTCGGTGCTGACCGGATCGACCAGGACGGTCCTGAACTCGACGCCGCTCGTGACATAGGCGAGATAGGTGGGCCGTGACGTGGTGGGCGCCTCCACTCCCGACAATCGGTGCCGGGGATAGGCGCGGCTGACGCTCGCCATCACCGCCACGGGTTCGGCCAATGGGCCGGTGGCGCGAGCGGTGAACAGGTGGGGGTGCAGCGCCCGCTGCATGTCGATGCGAAAGACGAGCGCTGCCCCGCTGATGCCGATGACGAACACGTACAGGCCCGTCGCGACTCCCACGACGACGTGAATGTGGAAGAGGAGACGTCTCATCGCTGTCTCACTGCCAGCCGCGTTGTCAGCGGCGGGCGCCGAGATTGAAGCGCGCGCCGGCGACGACGGCGCGCGGCATCGCCGGATAGCCGAGCACGCTGTCGTAGGCCTGGTCGCCGAGGTTGTCGCCGCGAACGAAGAGCGTCAGCGTGTCGTGGACGCGGAGATCGAGCCCGAGCCCCATCACCGTGTAGCCGGGGTTGACCGTGATGTCGGTGGTGATGGCCGCCGGTCGCGCAGCGTTCGGCACGGTTCGGAGGAAGAGAAAGCTGTTGTCGTGCCGTTCGCCGACGAGCCGCGCATGGAAGGACACCGAGGCGCGGCCGCGGACCCACGACGCGCGGACGGCGCCCGAGTGCTTCGGCCGGCGCAGCAGCGGCTGTCCCGGCTGGAACTGCTGGCTGGTGCTGATGTTGGTGACCACGCGGTTGTCCACCAGGGCATAGCTCGCCGCCGCGGTGAAGCCGGCCACCGGACGCTGCAGCGCCCACTCCACTTCCCACCCATCCGCCTTCGAGCCGTCGATGTTGATGAGCTCGGCCACGCCGTCACCGACGCGGCCGCCGCGGTAGGCGATCTGATCCGTGTAGTCGTTGTTGAAGTAGGTCACCAAGGTATGGAACCGCTGGTCGGCGAACGTGGCTTCGACGCCGACATCACCGGTGCGCGCGCGCTCCACGGCGAGGTCCGGCGCCGGATCGGCGTAGGGACCGCCAAACCGATCGCCAAGCGACGGCGACTTGATGCCCTTGCCGAGGTTGCCGAACACCTTCACCGACGACACCGCGCCGCGACGGAAGGGCACGACGAAGCCGCCCACCGACAGCTTCGGGCTGAAGAAGGTGTCGAAGCCCTCCTTGCGGTCGAAGCGGCCGCCCACGGTGGCGAACCAGCGATCGCGGGCCGTGAATTGCTGCTGGACGAACGCCGAGTGGTTGGTGAGCCCCCTGCCGGCGCTGAGCGGGTCGCTCTCGCGCTCCCACTCGTACCCGGCGCTCAAGCGGTGGCCGGACCAGGCGTAGTCGGCTTGATACCGGACGGCCGGCCGGCGGAACTGCGACGTGCTGGTGAACGGAAAGTCGTACGACTGCCCGGAGGCCAGGAACTGTCCCGGCGCCGGCGTCGCGCCGGCGGCCACCAGGGCGTTGAACTCCGCGGCGTCAACCAGGCGCACCAGCCGCGTGCCGTTCGGGAAGATCGCGTTGGGCGTGCCGGCGAGCACGGCGTAGGTGACGACGCCGGGGTCGCTCACCGTGTCGGCCGACACGCTCTTGTAGCGGAAGTAGTTGAACGTCGCCGTGCCGGTCAGCCGCGATCCCAGCGAGTGCGACAGGTCGACGTGGCCCGAGAGGTCGCGCGTCTCGTAGGCGCCGCCGCTGTCCCGGGCGCCGTAGCTGATCGGCCCGACGGCCTTGCCGGAGCCCTTGGTGTAGCGCACCGCGCCGCGCACGCCGGCGCGGCGGCCGAGCGTGGCGCCCAGGCCCGCGTCAAACGCCGTCTGCTCGAACCGATCGTCTTCCGGCAACAGGTCCGCAAACGCGCCGCTGGACCGGCGATGCGAGATACCCGCGGAGTAGTCCACCGAACGGGACGCGCCGCCATTGAGGCGCAGGTCGCTGCGGAGGGCGCCGAACGAGCCGCCTTCGGCCGACCCGGTCGCCTGCGCGCCATCGCCGGCGCCGGCGCGCCTGGTAAAGATCTGCACCACGGCGCCCATCGCGTCGGATCCCCACAGGGAGGACTGCGCGCCGCGCACCACCTCCACGCGATCGATCTCGGCGGCGTTGATGCGGCTGAAGTCGAATCCGCCGCCACTCTGGTTGACGCGCACGCCGTCGATCAGGACCAGGTTGTAGTCCGACTCGCCGCCGCGCGAGAACATCGACGCCAGCGCGCCGTCGCGCCCGTTGCTCTCGATGTTCACGCCCGGCACGTAGCGGACCACGTCGGCGAGCGAGGCGCCGCCGAGCGCCTCGATGTCGGCGCGCGTGAATGCGGTCACCGACTCGGTGACATGGGCGCGACTCTCGGCCCCGCGCGCTGCCGTCACGACCAGCGCGTCGGCGACGCCGCCCAGCTGCAACGTCACGTGCTTCGTCACCGTCTGCCACCCGCCGGCCACCGCGATCACTTGATCGGCGAAACCGTCGCGGTGCACGCGCACTTCGACCGGCACGCCGGCCGGGAGGTCGAGGCGGTAGTGCCCGTCGGCGCCGGTCGCGGCGCTGGCAATTGAACGGCCGGCGGCGAGGGCCTCGACCGTGGCTCCGGCAACGACGGCGCCCGACGTATCGGACACGACGCCTTGCATGGCGATGCCGGCCGGCGCCGCCTGATCGATGCGGCGTCCGGCGTTAGCCGGACCGGCAGCGACCTGAAGAATGAACAGGAAAACGAGTACAGAACGAAACGGCAGGTACATGACCGCAGCCTCCTCGGGCCAGTCGAATGGTTGCTGCTTGGGCAGGTCTCCTGGCTTGGAGGATGCAGTAGTGGCTGCGGCTCGCTTCACCTTCCCCGGCAACACGCCGAGTGGCATTCGAAGCGAGCGTTCCGTCCTTACAGTGGCGGGACCGCGCCGGTGTTACACCGGACTTCCCTGTTAGGCCCTCGTGGGCACCCGAGCAAGGTCAGTTATATCACGCGGTCGCGCGTCAGTCGCGAACCAGGCCGGCGTTGCCGGCCATGGCCGGCTCGCGCCGGTGACGCATCGCGATCAGCTTGCCGACCGCAATCACGAAGATCGCGCCGGCCGCGGGAATGGCCAGGTGGAGCGCTCGCGAGGTCCCGTGCAGGAGCGGCGCCACCATCGGGTCGGTGATCGCCATGTCGAGCGCGGTCCAGCCGAGAATGCCGGCGCCAAGGGTGATGATGATCGGCCAGCGTTCCATCAGCTTCATCAACATGCTGGCGCCGAATACCACCAGTGGAATGCTGATCAGCAGCCCGAGGGCCAGCAGCAGCACGCTGCCCTTCGCCGCCGCCGCCACCGCCACGACGTTGTCGAGGCTCATCACGAAGTCGGCCACCACGATCGTCTTCACCGCCGCCCACAGGTGGTCCGCCGGGGCCACGTCGGCCTCGTCCGATTCGGGGAGCAGCAGCTTCACGGCGATCCACAGCAACATGGCGCCGCCGGCCAGCTTCAGATAGGGAAAGCGCAGCATCTGCACGGCGACCGCCGCCAGCAGCACGCGCAGGGCCACGGCCGCGCCGGCGCCCCAGAACACGGCGCGTTTCTGCTGCCGCTCTGGCAGCGAGCGCGCCGCCAGGGCGATGACCACGGCGTTGTCCCCCGACAGGATCACGTCGATGCCGATGATCGTGAAAAAGCCGGTCAGGAAGGCGGGCGTGAACAGTTCATCCATGACAGGGTAGCCCGATCATACCTTGAGGCCCGGCGGGGCGCTCCACGCTATACTGGATCCCGAACTTCCCTTGATTTCCTTCGCCAATATCAACAAGCAGTACGGCAAGCAGCTCCTGTTCGTCGACGCCTCGTTCCAGCTGAACCCCGGCGAGAAGATGGGGCTGGTGGGGCCCAACGGCGCCGGCAAGACCACGATCTTCCGGATGATCATGGGCGAAGAAGGCCCGGACGAGGGCGACGTCACCGTCCCGAAAAAGCTGACCATCGGCTACTTCCGCCAGGACGTCGAAGAGATGTCGGGCCGCTCGGTGCTCGACGAGGCCATTGCCGGCAGCGGCCGCGCCGGCGACCTCCATCACGAACTCGAAGAGCTGCAGCACGCCATGGCCGATCCGGCGCGCGCGCACGACATGGACAGGATCCTCGCGCGCTTCGGCGAGGTGCAGGAAGAGTACGACCACCTCGGCGGCTACGCCCTCGAAAGCCAGGCCCGCGAAGTGCTCCATGGCCTCGGCTTCGACGACGACCGCGTTGACGGCGACGTCGGCGCGCTGTCGGGCGGCTGGAAGATGCGCGTCGCCATGGCCCGCGTGCTGCTCGGCAAGCCCGACGTGCTGCTGATGGACGAGCCGACCAACCACCTCGACCTCAAGTCGATCATCTGGCTCGAAAGCTTCCTGAAGTCGCACGACGGCGCCCTGCTCATGACTTCGCACGACCGCGAATTCATGAACCGCATCGTCTCGAAGATCGCCGAAATCGACAGCGGCGAGATCACGCTCTACTCGGGCGACTACGACTTCTACGAGCGCGAGCGCGCCTTGCGCGAGGCCAACAAGGAAGCCGCCTACGCGCGCCAGCAGTCGATGCTCGCCAAGGAACAGCGCTTCATCGATCGCTTCAAGACCCACGCCGCCAAGGCCTCGCAGGTGCAGAGCCGCATCAAGGCGCCCGACAAGATCGAGAAGCTCGAGCTGCCCAAGCAGCGCGTGGTGGTGAAGTTCACCTTCAAGGATCCGCCCCGCTCCGGCGACCAGGTGGCGGTGATCGAGGGACTCGCCAAGGCCTACGGCGAGCGCGTGATCTACGAGGGCTTCAACCTCACCATCCGCCGCGGTGAGCGCTGGGCGGTGATGGGCCGCAACGGCGCCGGCAAGACCACGCTGCTCAAGATGCTCGCCGGCGCGCTGGCGCCCGACGACGGCGAGGTGCGGCTGGGCGCCAGCCTGAAGATGGGCTACTTCGCGCAGCAGTCGCTCGACCTGCTGGACGGCGATCTCACGGTGTTCGAGCAACTGCAGAAGGACTTCTCGCGGGAAGGCGTTGGCGCGCTGCGCTCGCTGGCCGGCGCCTTCCAGTTCTCGGGCGACGATGTCGACAAGAAGATCCGGGCGCTGTCGGGCGGCGAGAAGTCACGCCTGGTGATGGCGCGCATGCTCTTCGACCCGCCCAACTTCCTGATCCTGGACGAGCCGACCAACCACCTCGACCTGGCGACCAAGGAAATGCTGGTGGATTCGCTCAAGGCCTTCGAGGGGACGATGATCTTCGTGTCCCACGATCGCGCCTTCCTGCGCGGCATCAGCAACCGCGTGCTGGAGCTCGGCGGCGAGACCGGCACCGACACGCACCCGCACGCGTATCCGGGCTCCTACGTGGAATACGTCGAGCGCACCGGCCACGAAGCGCCCGGCATTCATTCCTAGCCCGAGCGGCGACCGCGCGAGGTGAAGCGCGTGAACGAAGTCGAACAACGGCTCTTCGACCTGACCAACGGGCAACGCCGCCGCGGCGGGCTCCGTCCGCTGGTCGAAGCCGCCACCTTGTCGCTCGCCGCGAGGCGCCACAGCGAAGACATGCTGCGCCGGCGTTTCTTCGCGCACGTCAACCCCGACAGAAAAACGCATGCGGATCGCATCAACGCGGTCCTGCAATGGACGTCGGGCGAAACGGCGGAGAATCTCTGGATGCGTTCGGGTCCGGTGACACCGGCGAACCTGACGGGCATTGTGGACGAGGCGATCAGGCAACTGATGGCCAGCCGCAGCCATCGGGCCAACATCCTGAACCGCCGCTACGACCACCTCGGCATTGGCGTCGCCCTGACCGCGTCCGAGGTGCGCGTGACCCAGCTGTTCGCTCGATTCGAACGCTGAGTCACGCGACCGATGCCTTAGCGGCTAGAAGTGCACGCGCACGCCGCCCCACACCAGGTAGTTGTTCTTGATGTCGTCGGCGTGATCGAGGAACATCCGCCCTTCGCCGATGAAGTAGACGGGATGCGACGGGTGGGTCCCGAGCGGGATGCCGAAGTGCAGCATCCACGCGGGGGTAACGGTGTCACTGCGGGTCACGTCCCAAAGCGACACGCCGGTCCCGATGAACGAGCCGCCGCCGACATACTTGTTCAGTTCCACGTCGGCGAAGACTTCGTGCTCGCGCACCTTCTTGTCGTCGGTGACGAGGCTCAAGGCCACGCCGAGGCCACCGGCCAGTTCCCAGTCGTTGTCGAAGCGCTTGGCGGCGCCGAACTTGAAGCCGACCAGCGGTGAGCACTGGGCGAAGTCGGTCGCGCCCGCGTTGGCGAGAACCGGCGAACCGTCAACGGTCGAGCGGCCGTCGATCGGGCGGACCCGGCGATCCTTGCCGCCGAGCACGTCGAAGAAGAACGGCGACGCCTTAACGCTGGCCACGGCCGGGGCCGTCTCCACGATGACGGGCGGCGCGGGCGGCGGGGGCTCGACCACCACCGGCGGCGCGGGCGGCGGTGGGGTCACCACCGGCGCGGGCGGCGGCGGAGCCGGTGCGGGCGGCGCCTCGCGACGGATCTCCTGCACCGACACCAGCGACAGGTTGCCGCATTCCTTCGGGACGATGAATGTATGGATGCGATTGTCGGCGGTCACCCGGAACAGGTAGGTCTTGAACGGCTGGCGTCCGGACCAGCGGAGCTTTTCGAGCCGGCTCGGCGTGCGATCGCGCCGTCCCATGTTCGGCCGGTAGGCCATCCACTCGATGGTGGCGCCGCGCTGAAATTCGCATTCGACCAGCACGCCATCCACGGGCGTCGCATCGCTGCATGACGCGATCACGGCAGCGGGCGCGCCGCTCGACAACACGGCCAGCACGGCATCGGCGGTTCCGCTCACGCCCGCGTCACCCAGGACCTTGCGGACGTCGTCCGCCATGCCTTTGGTCTCCGCCATGCGCTTGAGGCTCGCCGGGTTGGTCAGCTCCGGCTTGTGGAACGACGTCGAGCCGCCCAGCCGCGTCGCATTTCGGTAGCCGTCCGCGTCACGCGGCGGCTGGGCGGTGGCGACCGAGACCGACAGCAGCGAAACAACGGCCGCAAGCCCGGCGCCGATGGTGACACGTCTGATTACACTTGAGCTTTTTCCGTACATAACGCCATCCTTCGAGTCGCTGCGCCAAGGCCCTCGGCGCACGACAATAGTTTTTCCGGCGGTGGCGGAACCACTGCGGCGCGTCCGCTACCGCCGGTCGATACCCCCGACCCAGCCGGGCCGTGGGCTCTGCATGAAGAGATTGCAAGAGGGCTGCCGTCGCGGGCGCAGGCAATCCACACTGGGAGCACTCAAGTTGTCCCATCCGGTGCCTGATTCGGGCAGGTGGGAGGTCCAGCCGCACCGTATAATGCCGTGCTGGCGCGTCATGCCGGGGCGCCGGGCGGAGGACTTTTGATGGATCAGCACAAGCGAGCGCGGCGATCGTTGGTGACGGGCATGGGAGCGGCCGCGGCCGCCGTGGCCCTGGCAGGCACGCGGGTGGGCGCTCAAGCTCAGGCGCCGCCGCCGGCGCCACCGCCGGCCACCGCCTTCAAGCCGGTGCGTCACGACAAGGACGCCTGGTTGGACAAGATCCCCGGCAAACACCGCATGGTGCTCGACGTCACCTCGGCCACCGGCGTCGGCGAGGCCCTTGGCTTTGCCAACAACCTCTTCACCGGCAACAAGACCGGCTACAACCTGGACGATGCCGACCTGGCCATGGTGATCTGCCTGCGGCACTCCGCCACCGTCTTCGCGTTCACCGATCCCCTCTGGGCGAAATACGGCAAGGCGATGGCCGACGCGGTGAAATACACGTCGCGCACCGGTGAGCCGCCCACCACCAATCCTTACAACGCGGCACCGCGCAGTGCGTTCGATGGCCTGGCCAAGCGTGGCGTGCAGTTCATGGTGTGCGACACCGCCAGCCATCGCTTTGCCCGCATGCTGGCGGGCAGCGGCGACGGCGAAGCCGTCTACAAGGAGATGGCCGCGAACATGATCCCGAGCAGCCGCTTCATGCCGGCGGGCGTCGTCGGGACCACGCGCGCGCAAGAGTACGGCTACAGCCTGTTGTTCGTCGGGTAAGTTCCGTTCGTCGGGTTCGTGTCCGTTCGTCAAACCCGTCTGCGCAAGGGGGCCCAATGGATTCGATTCAGCGTCGTGGATTTCTCGGGCGGCTGATTGGCGCGGCGTCGGCGTTCGGCGTGTCGCTGGCCACGCCACTCGCCGCGTCGGCCCAGGCACCGGCGGCCGAGACGTGGCTCGCGGAGGTGAAGGGCACGCACCGGTGCGTCTTCGATTTTTCGAAGCACATGAACGGCGTCGGGCTCCTGCACATCCTCAACTACCTGAGCACCTATGCGGCGGCCTACAAGGCGGCGCCGGGTTCAGTGGGCGCCGTCGGGACCTTTTACGGCATCGGCCCGGGGGCCAGCATCTCGCTGGCGTTCAACGACGCGATGTGGGCGAAGTACGGGCTTGGTGAGTACGCCGGACTCAAGGACGCCGCGGGCAAGCCCTACGCGCGCAATCCATTTCACCGCCCGACCGCCAGCGAGTTGCATCTCTTGATGCAGGCCATGCAGACGCCCACGATTCCGATGTTCGCCGGCGCCATGCCCGCCCTCGGCATCGAGAGCCTGCAGAAGATGGGCACCAAGTTCCTGATCTGCGCCAACGCGCTCGGGGCGTGGTGCGGAGAACTCGAGGCGCGGGGCAAGGGCAAGTCGGCGGATCTCGACAAGGAACTCCGCGCCAACATGCTGCCGGGCGTGACCATCGTGCCGGCCATGGTGATTGCGATCGAACAGGCGCAGGCCGCCGGCATCGCCTACAACCGCCAATGAGGTTGGCGACGGGAACGACGAAATGATGGAGGCTCACATGAAGATACTGATGCGCACGGCCGCTGCCGCCGTGTTGTTGCTGGCCCCTGCCGCAGCGCTGGCGCAGGACCCGCGGATTGCCGACGCCGTGCGCGTGCTGCCGCAGGACCTGCGCGCCGGCGCGACCGTGGTCACCTACGACGCGGCGACGGGCGCCCGCACGGTGCTCCGCCAGGGCACCAATTTCATCGAGTGCCAGCCGACGATGGCCGACGGCTTCACGCGCTGCTATCACAAGTCGCTCGGCCCGCGCCGCGACCTCGAGGCGAAGCTGCGCGCCGGGAAGAAGACCGACGAGCAGATCGCGGCGGCCGTCGCCGAAGCGGTGAAGGCCGGCACGGTGCCGCCCAGCGCGCCCGCCATGATGTCGTACCGCGGCTACGACAAGCGCGACCGCATCCAGAACCTGTGGGTGATCTCGCTGCCCAACCGCACGCCCGAATCGGTGGGCGTGTCGATCGACAGCCAGCGCGACGAGGCGCTCGAGGGCTACGGGCTGCCCTGGATGATGCTGCCGGGCACGCCCGGCGCGCACGTGATGATCCCGATCAACCCCGCGGTGAAGGTCTCGGCCATCACCGACGTCGCCCCCACTGAAGTCGAGCAGGCCGTGCTGCCGCTGCCCGACGACCTGAAGGCCGGCGCCACCGTCTATAAGTACGACCCCAAGACCGGCGAGCGCATCACGCTGAAGAAAGGCACCAACCAGGTGGAGTGCACGCCGCGCGGCGCCGACGGCTTCACGTGGTGCTACAACGTCGTTGGCGCGGCGCGGCGCGACTTCTCGGCGAAGCTGCGCGCGCAGGGCAAGTCCGACAAGGAAGTGACCGAGGCGGTGGACGCGGCCACCAAGGCCGGCACGCTCAAGCCGACACCCTTCGGCACCATGTCATACCGGCTCTACGGCAAGAAGGATCGCATCCAGTTGCTGTGGGTGCTGTCGGTGCCCGGCGCCACGCCGGAGTCGATCGCCGTCTCGGAAGGCAGCCAGCGCGACGAAGCCCTCAAGGGCCAGGGCGTGCCGTGGCTGATGCTGCCCGGCACCCCGGGGGCCCACATCATGATCCCGATCAACAAGTAGCGTGGCCGATATCGCTGAAACCCGCGCCGTGCCCAGGGTCGATACCACCCTGGTGCACGCGCACGGGATCGCCGCCCTGGTGACCCTGCTTCTCTCGGTCACCTTCGGCATCATCGTCGCGTTCCAGTTGCTCTATCCGGATCTCGGCGCGGGCACGCCCTGGCTCAGTTGGGGACGCCTGCGCTATTCCCACACCCAGGGCATCATGCTCGGCTGGCTGGGGAACGCCTTCTTGGCGTTCCTGTACCACGCCGTGCCGATCCTGAGCGGCCGCCCGGTGACGAGCCCGCGGCTGGGCCGCTGGTTGTTCGCGCTGTGGAATTTTGCGGTCATGCTGCCAGGCTGGGTGCTGGTGCTGGCGGGCGTGAGCCAGCCGCTCGAGTGGGCCGAGTTCCCGCTCGTCGTTGACGCCGTCGTGGTCGTCTCCCTGCTGATGGCGGCGGTGCAGTTCCTGCCGCCGTTCTTCACGCGCGGGCTCGAATACCTCTACGTGTCGAGCTGGTACATCATCGGCGGCCTGGTCTTCACGCTGCTGGCCTATCCGATGGGCAACATCGTGCCGGAGTTCGTGCCCGGGGCGAGCGGCGCCGCCTTCAGCGGCCTGTGGATTCACGACGCGGTGGGGCTGTTCGTGACGCCGCTGGCGCTGGCCATCATTTACTTCGTGATCCCCGCCGCGACGCGGCGGCCCATCTACAGCCACTTCCTGTCGATGCTCGGCTTCTGGCTGTTGTTCTTCCTGTATCCGCTGAACGGCACGCACCACTACGTGTTCTCGGTGATCCCGATGTCGGCGCAGCTCGCTGCCATCACGGCTTCGGCGCTGCTCGGCGTGGACGTGATTATCGTGGTGGCCAACCTGCTGTTGTCGCTCCGGGGCGCGGGGGTGATTCCGAGGGATCCGGGCCTGCGCTTCGTGGCCACCGGCACCTACTTCTACCTGATCGTCAGCCTCCAGGGATCGATGCAGGCGCAGATGTCGATCAACCAGGCCGTGCACTTCACCGACTGGGTGGTGGGCCACTCGCACCTGGCCATGCTCGGGTTCGCGTCGTTTGCCGCGGCCGGCGGCCTGGTGCACGCGTGGCAGCGCATCCCATGGGCGCGCTACAACGCGCGCGCCATCAATCACGCCTACTGGTTGCTGGTGGCGGGATTGCTGTTGATGGTGGTGGACCTGACGATTGCGGGACTGGTGCAGGGGCGCCTGTGGTCCGACGGCGCGCCGTGGATCGAGTCGGTGCGGGCATCGAGGGTGTTCTGGGTGATTCGCGCGCACGGTTCCTCGTGGCTGCTGGCTGGCGGCTTCATCTCGCTGCTGGTGGGACTCACCACCGGCCCAAGGGGCGGCGGATTGACGGCGGTGGAAGACAGCGTCGGCGTTGCGCCGGTTGAGCAGATCGCGCCGAAGCTGGTGCCGGTCGCGGGAGGCGCGTCATGAGCACCACGCCGGGACGGGCCGTGCGCAAGGCCTATCTCGTGGCCAGCGTGGCCGGGGTGTTGTTCTTCGTGATGTCGGTGGGACTGCTCGGCGTGTGGCCCAGGCGCGTGATCGAGGCGCAGACGGCGGCGATGTCGCCCGAGCACCCGCTGGGCATGAGCGCGAGCGCGCTGCGCGGCCGCGCCATCTACGGCCGCGAAGGGTGCGCCTACTGCCACACGCAGCAGATTCGCTATCTCCACACCGACATGTCGCGGTTTGGCGCGCCGACGCTGGCGTGGGAAACGCGATTCGATTATCCGCACCTGTGGGGCACGCGGCGCATCGGCCCCGACCTGTCGCGCGCGGCAGGCACCCGATCGGCGGATTGGCACTTCGCCCACCTGTTCGCGCCACGGTCGGTGGTGACCGCGTCGGTGATGCCGGCATACCCGTCGCTCTTCGACGGCGCGCCCGACCGCCCGCGCCAGGCGGCACGCGACCTGCTGTCGTATCTCGAGACCCTGGGCCGCGCCCGCGAGATTGCCGGCCCCGAGGGCGAGGCCCACGCGCGCGAGGCGTGCAACTGCGCCGACGACGAGATGTTGCAGATGGCGTTTGACGGGCCCGTCAACGCCAACCCGGCGAAGACGCGGCGCGGCGGCGAGGTGCCGGCGCTGCCGCCTGCCGCCGACCTCGCCCGCGGGCGGCAGCTGTACGGCGACCATTGCGCCAGCTGCCACGGCAGCTCGGGCCAGGGCGACGGACCCGGCGCGACGGCGCTCAAGCCGCGGCCCGGCAACCTGGCCGAGCACGAATACAGCGACGCGCAGCTGGCGGAGGTGCTGTGGAACGGCGTGGCGGGCACCGCCATGCCGGCGTGGCGCGACCATCCACTCGCGGACCTGGCCGCGCTGGCCGCGGTGGTGAAAAGCTTTGCCGCCGCCCGCGCGGAGCCGGCACTGCCCGAGCACCTGGCCGAGATCGGCGCGCGCGTCTACGCCTCCAGTTGCGCGCAGTGCCACGGCCAGCAAGGCGACGGCCGCGGCACGGCGGCCGCGGCGCTGGCGATGGCGCCGGCTAATTTCCGGCAGCAGCGGCCCTCGCTCGACCTCAGCCTTCGCGCGCTGCGTAACGGCGTGGATGGGACGCCGATGGCACCGTGGAACTCGCGCCTGGGCGCCGACGAGATGCTGGCCGTTGCCCATCACGTCAGGGGCTTCTACGATGGGGGATCCCGATGATCACCGACCTCATCGTGGTCTCGTCGGTCGTGTTCACGGTGGCGTTCACCGCCGCGTGGTGGCGACGACCGGATTTTCGGGCCTGGATCGAGCGGCCCAAGTTTGATTTTCAGCGTGCCGTGCAGGGGTATGATCGCGCCCAGCGCCCGGACGGCGACATCAAGAGGAGCCACTCCGCGTGAGCACCGACGACACGCGTCCCGACCGTAGCGGCCTTGCCGCCGCCGTGGTGGTGTGCGCGGCGATTGGCGCCGCGGCCATCGCCGCCACCCTCTATTTCGGCGACGGGCGGTCCGCCGAGGCGAGCGCCGCACCGCCGGCCATGGCCACCGAGGAGTACGGCCGCCGCCTGTTGCGTGAGACGCCCGAGTTGCTGGGACAGGACCATCCCGATCCCGAGCGGCGCATGATCGGCAACCGCCTGGCGTGCGCGTCGTGCCACATCGACATCGGCACCGAGCCCGGCACGCTGACGCTGCTGCAGACCACCGAGCACTACCCGCGCTTCTCGGGCCGCCAGGGCGCGATGACCGACATCGAAGATCGCATCAACGAGTGCATGCAGCGCAGCATGAACGGCAAGCCGCTGCCCATGGACAATCCCGAGATGATCGCGATGGCGTCGTACCTGCGGTCGCTGGGGGCGCAGTACGCGGCGATGGGTGCCGGCTCGAAGAAGGCGCAGGAGCCTTCCACCTTCAAGACACCCAATCGCCGGGCCGACATCCTGATGGGCCAGGTCGTGTTCAGCACGAAATGCGCCACCTGCCACGGCAACGACGGCGCCGGGCTGCTCGCCACGGGCGACCTGCGCAAGGGCTACCTGTTCCCGCCGCTCTGGGGGCCCGACAGCTACAACGACGGCGCCGGCATGGGCCGCGTGCTCACGGCCGCCCGCTTCATCAAGGCCCGCATGCCGCTTGGCAAGGCCGACTTGGCCGACGACGAGGCGTTCGACGTGGCGGCGTTCATCAACAGCAAGCCGCGTCCCGAGATGCCGAACCTCGAGAAGGACTATCCGGACCCCGCCGCGAAGCCCATCGACAACGGCTACGGGCCCTACGCCGATCCGTTTCCGCAGGACCAGCACAAGTACGGACCGTTCCCGGAAATCGACGCGTATTACAAGGCGTTGAAGAAGCCCGGGAAGTAGGTTACTGGCCGGGAGGGCACTACTGGTCGGGAGGCAGCGATTGCTCGAGCATGCTGATGCAGCTCAGCGTGTTACGGGCGAAGCCGGCATGGCGGCGGCCCTTTCAGGGCCGCGATTGCGACCAGTCTTCCCACAGCAGACCGTCCACCCGCTCGAACTCGCGGACGTTAGCGGTGACCAGGGTGATCCCACGCCGCGCTGCCTGTCCGGCGAGAAGCGAGTCGTACGCACCGATGGCACGGCGTTCCTGTTCCAGCAACGCGCGCACCTCTCCGGCGGCACGGGCGTCGGCATCATCGAACGGCAGCACCTGGATGGGACCCGCGAGAAACGCCTGCACCCGCTCGGTGTTGTAGTCGCGCCTCGCGCTCTTGGCGACGCCGTACCACAGCTCGTGGATGGCCACCGTCGAGATACACACCACCGATCCTTCGGCCAGGGTCTCTTTGAACCGGCGTCGAACGGGCACGGACGACCCGTTGATCAATGCGATGCAGGCGTTGGTGTCGAGCGTGTATTCGATCACGGGAAGTCGGTGCGCGGCGGCGCCGCCGGCTGATTGCGGCCCTCGGGCATGAAGGGCTCAACGGCGTAGCGGTCGAGATCGGCAAACCAGTCGTCCACGTTCGACACCACCGGCTCGAGCAACACCCCGCGGCCTTGCCGCGTGACCCGTACTTCAGTGCCAGGGAAGCGGAATTCCAGCGGCAGGCGCACCGCCTGACTGCGACCGTTCAGAAAGAGCTTGGCGAGTTTACTCACGGCATGACACCTCAGACCGCAAGTATATATCAATGATATATACCAAGGCAACTCAGAAGCAAAACCATTTCAAATCAATATGTTGCGGGTCCCTGTCTTATGGCCGTGAGTAGGGGTCGATCACCGATAGTTGACGATCGGGGGCCGTCGTCAGCTCCGCCGGCAACATGGCCATCGGCTCGTCGTGGTCGAGGAATTCCCTGCAGATCCGGTGGAACTCGCCGGCGGTCTGCGTGCGGCGGATCTGATGCAGGAAGGACCCCGGCACGCCTTCGCCGAGATAGTTGAGGAACTTCTTCATCCGCTCGCATTGCACCTGTTCGGGCCTGTCGAAACCGGCCTGCGAGTCCCACAGGGCGCGAATGTAGTCCCCGACCTCGCGCCCCGTCGGCACGGTCACGGTCTCGCCGCGCAGCTGCTGGCGGATCTGGTTGAACAGCCATGGGCTGCGGATCACGCCGCGCCCAATCATCAGGCCGCGAGCGCCGGTGCGCGTCAGCAGGTCCTGCGCCTGGGCCGCCGAGTAGACGTGCCCGTTCGCAATCACCGGACACGACATGGCCTCGGCGGCCTGCCGGATGCGGTCGTAATGCACGGGCAGCCGGTACGACTGCGCCACCGTTCGCGCGTGCACCGTCAGGGCATCGAGCGAGTGCCGGGCGAAGATGGGCAGCAGCCGATCGAACTCCTCCACCGCCGAAAAGCCCAGCCGCGTCTTCACCGTGAATTTGATGTGGATCGCATCCCGCAGGGCGCCCAGGATGGCATCGATGCGGTCGGGCTCGCGCAGCAGCCCGCCCCCGGCGCATTTCCGGTAGACGATGGGCGCCGGGCAGCCGAGGTTCAGGTCGATGGCGGCCACCGGCAACTGCTGGAGGACCTTCGCCGTGCGGATGAGCGCCGGGATGTCGTTGCCGATCAGCTGGGCAATCACCGGCCGGCCAGTGGTGTTCGTGGTGATGTCGTCGAGAATCCGCTTCTCCGGCGTCGACGTCGAGTGCACACGGAAGTACTCCGTCCAGTAGACATCGGCGCCACCGTAACGATGGACGAGCGTCCAGAACGCGCCGTCGGTGACGTCCTGCATCGGCGCCAGCGCCAGCACTGGCTCGCGGCCCGAGAACAGCGTCACCCTGCGTGCTCCTCCCACACCTTCGCCACCTCCACGATCACGTCAACCGCCTTCTCCATGTCCTGCACCGAGACCCACTCGAGACGGGAATGGAAGTTCTGCTCACCGGCGAAGAGGTTCGGCGTCGGCAGCCCCATGAACGACAACCGTGATCCGTCGGTGCCGCCGCGAATGGGGCGCTCGCGGACGGCGAGGCCGGCCCGCGCAATCGCTTCGCGCGCATGCGCGACCACCAGCGGGTGCTGGTCAATCACCTCGCGCATGTTGCGATATGACTCCTCGACCACCGCCTCGAACGTGGCGCCCGCCACGCCGCCGGCCACGTCCGCGGCCAGCGCGCGAAGCCACGCCTCCTTCTCGGCCAGGCCCGCCGTCACGAAGTCGCGGACCAGCAGCTTGACGGACGTGCGATCAACGCCGGCCTCGACGACATACGGGTGAACGAACCCGGCGCGGCCGTCGGTCGTTTCCGGCGACAGCCGGTCGGCGGGCAACCGCTCGATGAACCGCGCCGCCAGCTTGATGGCATTCACCATGTGCCCCTTGGCGTAGCCCGGGTGCGTGTTGAAGCCGCGGAACGTGATGGTGATGGCGTCGGCCGAGAAGCTCTCGAACTCCAGCTCGCCACGCGGGCCGCCGTCCATGGTGTAGGCGTAGCGCGCGCCGAAGCGGGCGACGTCGAAGTACTTCGTCCCCTGCCCCACTTCCTCGTCCGGCGTGAAGGCGATGCGGATGGCGCCATGCGGAATCTCCGGGTGCGTCATCAGCCGTTCGGCCGCGGTCATGATCTCGGCGACGCCGCTCTTGTTGTCCGCCCCGAGCAGCGTCGTGCCGGATGCGGTGACGATGTCGTGGTCCAGGCACTCGCCGAGATACGGCGTGTCGGCCACCCGCAGCACCGCCGAGGCGTCGTCGGGAAGCACCAGGTCGCGCCCGTCGTAGGCGCGGTGAACCACCGGCTTCACGCCGGCGCCGCTCATCTCGGGCGAGGTGTCGACATGGGCGATGAACCCGATGACCGGCACGTCCGGCTTTCTCGTGGTCGCGGGGATGGTGGCCGTCACGTAGCCGTGCTCGTCGAGCTCGGCGTCGGCGACCCCCATCGCCCGCAACTCGGCGACCAGGTCGCGAAGCAGGACGAGCTGACCGGGCGTGCTGGGGTAGGTGCTCGCGCCTTCTCGAGACTGCGTGTCGTAGGTGACGTAGCGGAGAAAGCGTTCGAGTACCGGGCTCGGCTTGGACGTCCCTGTCGTCAAGCCATGCCCTCCCGCCGCGCCTTCATGACCAGCACCTTGTCGATGCGGCGGCCGTCCATGTCGATCACCTCGAACTGCATCCCGCCCCACTCGAAGTGGTCGGCGGCCTTCGGCACGCGGCCAAGGCGCGCCATCACGAAGCCGCCGATGGTGTGATACGCGCCGGCTTCTTCTTCGGGAAGGGGGTCGAGCGCGAAATGGGTCGAGACCGTCTCCATCGAGGCGGACCCATCGACCAGCCACGAGCCGTCGGCGCGAGCCACGAACTCCCCCACCGCCTCGGCCGCGTCCCCGGGCAGCTCGCCGACGATGGCCGTCAACAGGTCGGTGACGGTAACCAGGCCTTCGACGGCGCCGTACTCATCCATCACCAGCGCCACGTGCTTGTGCGATCCGCGAAACGACTCGAGCAGCTGCACCGCCGGCATCGAATCGGGCACGAACAGCGCCTCGCGCGTCAGCGTGCGCAGGTCGATGTTCACGCCCCGGAACGCCATCGGCAGCAGGTCGGCGGAGCGGACGATGCCGAGCACTTCGTCGAGGCCGCCGTGGCACACCACGAACTGCGTGTGCGAGTGGGAGGCCAGGAACTCGCGCAGTTCCTCCTCGCTGGCATCGACGTCGATCCATTCGATGTCGGGGCGCGGCGTCATGATCGCGGCCACCCGCTGGTCGCCGAGCTGGAACACCCGCTGGACGATGTTCTCTTCGGCGGCGCCGACCGCGCCGGTCTCCGCGCCCTGGCTGATCAGCGCCTTGATCTCGTCTTCGGTGAGGTTCGGCTCGGCGTTGCCCTTGATGCCGAAGATGCGCAGCACCAGGTTGGTGGACGCCGTCAGCAGCGCCACCGCCGGCGCGCCAATGCGCGACAGCGCGATCATCGGCCCGGCCACCCACGAGGCAATCGCCTCGGGATTGTTCAGGCCGATGCGCTTGGGCACCAGCTCGCCGATGATCAGCGACAGGTAGGTGATGGCCGCGACGACCAGGCCAAGGGCGATGATCTCGGCATAGGGCGCGAGCACCGCGACCTGCGCGATCGGCACGGCGAGCTTTTCAGCCAGGGTCGCGCCGCCGTAGGCGCCGGCGAGCACGCCGACCATGGTGATCCCGACCTGCACGGTGGCGAGGAACTGGTTGGGATCGTGGGCCAGCGCGAGCGCCGACTTGGCGCGCTCGTCGCCGTCTTCGGCGCGTTGCTGCAGCCGCACCTTCTTGGCCGCCACGACGGCGATTTCAGACATGGCGAACACGCCGTTGGCGAGGATCAGGATGAAGATGACGATGAGTTCGGTGGCGATGACCAATTCTACCCGTTCGGCCCCTGATTCCCGCCGCTCGACCGGGGCCGGCGAACCACCCCCGGAGCCGCCCGTATAGTCAGGTAGCCATGCTCACCCTGACCAACGTCCGTAAGACCTTTGGAACCACCGTGGCGGTCGATGGCCTTTCGCTCTCGGTTCGCAAGGGCGAGTTGTTCGGCCTGCTGGGCCCCAACGGCGCCGGCAAGAGCACCAGCGTCAGCCTGGCCGTGGGCCTGCTCACCCCCGACAGCGGCACCGTCGTCATCGACGGGCTCGGCAACCCGGCCGACCCCGCGGTGCGCCAGCACATTGGCGTCGCCCCGCAGGCGCTCGCGCTCTACGACCTGATGAGCGCGCAAGAGAACCTGCGCTTCTTCGGCGAGGTCTACGGCCTCTCCGGCGCGGCGCTGTCGAAGCGGGTGGCGTGGTGCCTGGACTTCGTCGGCCTCACCGAGCGCAAGAACGACGGCGTCGGCACCTACTCGGGCGGCATGAAGCGGCGCCTGAACCTGGCGGCGGCGCTCGTGCACGACCCGGAATTGCTGTTGCTGGATGAGCCGACGGTGGGCGTCGATCCGCAGTCGCGCAACAAGATCTTCGAGAACATCGAGGCGCTGCACGGCGAAGGCCGCACCGTGATCTACACGACGCACTACATGGAGGAAGCCGAGCGGCTGTGCCAGCGCATCGCGATCGTCGATGCCGGCAAGCTGCTCGGACTCGGCACGCTGCCGGAACTGCTCGCCACGCAGGGTGGCCCCGCCACGCTCGTCGTCACCACCAACGGCGCCGAGCATCGCGTGCAAACAGCAGATCCGCTGGCGGAACTCAATCGCCTCGCGGCGAAGGCGCCGATCGACGCCTTCCAGATGGAACGCCCCACGCTCGAGCAGGTGTTCCTGCACCTGACCGGCCGCAGCCTCCGAGACTGAGCCATGTCCAAGATCATTTCGCTCGCCCTCAAGGATCTTCGCCTCATGCCGCGCAGCAAGGGCGGCATGTTCTTCACGTTCGCGTGGCCGATCATCGTGACCGTGCTGTTTGGCTTCGCCTTCGGCGGCAACAGCAGCGGCGAACAATCGCGGGTGCGCATCGCCGTGGTCGATGAAGACAACAGCGATGGCTCGCGCCAGTTCCTGAAGGAGATCGAACAGTCGTTCGAGCTCACGCCGATGGCGCGGGCCGAGGCCGAAACTGCCGTGCGCCTGGGTCAGCGGACCGGCTACGTCGCCGTGAAGGCGGGCTTCGGGCGCGCCTCGGAGCGGATGTTCTACGGCACGCCGAGGGAAGTGGAGATCGGCGTCGACCCGGCGCGGAAGGCGGAAGCCGGGATGATCGAAGGGCTGCTGATGAAGCACGGCGCCGAGGGCATGCAGAAGGTGTTCACCGATCCCGCTGCCTCGACGCAAATGGTGGACCGGGCGCTGGCCGACTTGAAGGCGGCCCCCGCCGCGGCCGGCCGGGCGGCGCCGGTCGAGCGCTTTCTCGGCGAGGTCAAGACGTTCGTGAACACGCCGGCGGCGCCGGGCGACCCTGGCGCGCCGCGGGACCAGTGGCAGCCGCTCAAGGTCACGTCGAAGCCGATCGCGCGCGAACGGCGCGGGCCCGCGAACGCGTTCGACGTGACGTTCCCGCAAGGCGTGATCTGGGGCCTGATCGGCTGCGTCATGACGTTCGGCATCAGCCTGGTCACCGAGCGCACGCACGGCACGCTGGTGCGGCTGCGGATGGCGCCCCTGACACGCGCGCAAATCCTCGGCGGCAAGGCGCTCGCCTGCTTCGTCTCGATCATGGCCGTGGAGCTGGTGCTGCTCGGCGTGGCCCTCGCCCTCGGCGTGCGGCCCTCGTCCATGGCCATGCTGGGTCTGGCCGGGGTGTCGGCGGCCATCTGCTTCGTGGGCTTCATGATGCTGATCGCGAGCCTCGGCAAGACCGAGCAGACGGCGTCGGGCGCGGCCTGGGCGATCCTGATGCCGCTGTCGGTGTTCGGCGGCGCCATGGTGCCGCAATTCGTGATGCCGCAGTGGATGCAGGCGATCGGCGTGATCAGCCCGATCCGGTGGGCGATTCTCGCGATTGAAGGCGGGGTGTGGCGGCAGTTCACGCTGAACGAGATGGCGCTGCCGTGCGCGGTCCTGATTTTTGTGGGGATCGCGTGCTTCGCCGTGGGCACGCGGGGCCTGCGGGAAAGCTAGCGGCGCGAAAGGGTCAGACCCTCCCCTGCATCCCAGCGAGGGTCAGACCCCTTATACTCGCTGGGAATGTTCAAGCGGAAAACCGAGGGGTCCGTCATCTGCTCGTCGTGCGGCGTGCTGGTGGGCGTCAACGACGGCACTTGCTACAACTGCGGGCGGCGCAACCCCGGCCTCTGGGGTTTCGGCCCCGCGCTCCGCAGCCTCGGCAACGACCTCGGCTTCGTCCACATTGTCACCGGCGGCACGATCATCCTTTACGTGCTGTCGCTGGTCCTCTCGCGGGATGGCATCCAGGTGGGGCTGTCACCCTCCACGCAGATGCTCATCCTGCTCGGCGCGAGCGGCGCCTTCCCAGTGGTCGCGCTCGGGCGCTGGTGGACCTTCCTCACGGCGGGCTGGCTGCACGGCGGCATCCTCCACATCTTTTTCAACGTGCTGTGGATCCGCAACCTCGCACCCGAGATTGCGAACCTGTATGGCCCTGGACGGATGATCATCATCTACACCGTCTCGGGCATCACCGGCTTCGGGTTGAGCACGGCCTTGTTCCTCCTGCCCGTCCGGATCCCGTTTCTAGGTGGCGCCAACGTGACCGTGGGCGCATCGGCCGCCATCTTCGGACTGCTGGGCGCGCTGGTGCACTACGGCAAGCGCACGGGCAGCAGCCACATCGGCCAGTCGGGCCTGCAGTACGCGCTGTTCATGGGCGTGATGGGGTTCATCATGCCGGGCATCGACAACAGCGCCCATCTGGGTGGCTTTGCCGGCGGCTACCTCGCATCGATGATTCTCGATCCCCTCAAGCCGGAACGCGTCGATCATCTCGCCGTCGCGGTGGTCTGCCTGCTCGTCACGTTCATCGCCATCGTCGCGTCGGTCATCACGGCACTGCCGTACTTCCAGTAAATACAGGAGGGGTGGTCCACCGCACCAGGCCCTTCGACTCGAGCCGGTCGAGGGTGGTGTAGAACGCGCCGCGCGACGGCTCGTGACCCGACGCGCGCAGCACTTCGCGGCGGATCTCGATCGGCTGCGCCTTGGCATCGCACCGCAGGATGGCGAGCATCACCCGCTGTTCGAACTCGCCCAAAAATGCACGTCCCATGCTGTTAACCCGATACGAGTCTACAAAGTGAACGGCTCCCGACTGAACGATCATTCAGTCCATTGGAGTGGATCCATTCAATTATTTGGATAAGTCGCCATTGGTCGCTGGATTTGGCTCTTTGGCGACGAATTCAGGCCCAAAATCGACCCTGCGCGATTGTGGCGAGTGGCACAAATGCTGCTCTTTGGGACGTGAACCTCTCAGGTTGGGTCGAACTGCCGATAAGACGGGACGGCTCATGTGTTCGTTGAAATACGCCCCGGCGTTTTGGAGGAATGGGAATGACGTTTAGAACCGCGCTAGTCGCGTCGGCGCTGCTGCTCATCGTGGGCATCAGTACCGCCGCTGCCCAGCAGACCGGCGAAATCTTCGGTCGTGCTGCCGATCGTTCGGGAGCCGTGCTCCCGGGCGTGACCGTTACCGTGGCGGGCTCGGCCCTGATCCAGCCCCGCGTCTCGGTAACCTCGGAGACCGGCAGCTACCGCGTGCCCGAGCTGCCGATCGGCACCTACACGGTGACGTTCGAGCTGCCCGGCTTCCGCACCATGGTCATGCAGGACATTCGCGTCACCATCGGCTTCCGCGCCCAGGTCAACGGCTCGCTCGAGCTGTCGTCGGTGCAGGAAACCGTGACCGTGACCGGCGAAAGCCCGCTGGTCGACACGCGTGAAACCGGCACCAAGACCAGCTTCGACCTCGAGACGATGCAGAACATCCCGTCGGCGCGCGACCCGTGGGTCATGCTCGAGCGCACGCCCGGCATCACCATGGACCGCTCCAACGTCGGCGGCAGCCAGTCGGGCCAGCAGTCCGGCTACATCTCGCGCGGCGCCAGCACCGGCAACAACAAGTGGTCGATCGACGGCGTTGACATCACCGACATGTCGGCGACCGGCGCGTCCCCGATTTACTACGACTTCGACATGCTCGAGGAAATGCAAATCACGACGGGCGGCGCCGACGTCACCCAGCAGACCGGCGGCGTCGGCATCAACCTGGTGATGAAGAGCGGCACCGACAAGTTCAAGGGCTCGGCCCGCTACTACAACACCGACGAGAAGTTCCAGGCCGACAACGTCGATGACGAGATCCGCGCCGACGGCGCCGGCTCGGGCGCGCCGATCCAGAACATCCAGGATCGCGGCTTCGAAGTGGGCGGCCCGATCAAGGCCGGCAAGGCGTGGTATTGGGGCAGCTACGGCGCCCAGAACATCAAGGTCGGCGTGGTCGGCTTCTACAAGAACGACCCGGCCTGCGGTCCTCCCCGGCCGACCGAGACCGACGCGGTGCGCGCCTGTCTCCAGACCGACCTGACGGAGCTGAACAACTACAACTGGAAGCTCCAGTACGTGCCGTTCACCAACAACAAGCTGACGTTCCAGAACACCTGGGCGGAAAAAGTCCGCAACGCGCGCGACGGTTCGGTCACGCGCCCGGTCGAGACCACCTTCCGCCAGAAGGCGGTGTCGAGCGACTTCGGTGCCTTCGGCTGGATCACCGGTCCCTCGCCGTTCTGGAAGGCCAGCGATCAGCACGTGTTCAGCGATCGCCTGCTGATGGACGTGATGTGGTCGCACCTGGGCAACAACTTCGCCCTCGACTTCCACGAAGACTCGCTGCGCGACGTGCAGGCGGCCTTCGAGACCTCCACGGGCGGCTGGTCGCGTTCGTACCAGTCGTCGTCATTCCTGCGCCCGACCAACAGCTTCGACGTCACCAGCAGCTACTTCCTGCCGAATTCGATGGGCGGCGATCACGCGTTCAAGATCGGCTACCGCTGGCGCTCGGCCCACACCAAGAGCCTGAACCACCGCGGCGGCTTCGTCGATGCGCGCTTCACCAACGGCGTCGCCAACTCCGCCGACCTGTGGCGCGACGGCAACGCCATCGCCCACCTGGATACCCACGCGGTCTACCTGCAGGACACCTTCACGAAGGGTCGCGTGACGCTGAACCTCGGCTTCCGGTTCGACCGGCAGGACGACACGGCGATTGCCGCCGACGTGCCCAATAACCCGCTCGCGCCCACGCAGCTGCCGGCCATCAGCTTCCCCGGCGCCGATGCCGACGTGACGTGGAATGACTTCTCGCCGCGCGTGGGTATGACCTACGACTTCACCGGCGACGGCAAGACGGTGGGTTCGGCGTCCTACGCGGCCTACTACGGCCAGATGGCGCCCGGCCAGCTGTCGAGCGTGCTCGCCGCGACCGGCGCGATCTTCGTGCGCTACCCGTGGACCGACGCCAACGGCGACAAGTTCGTCTCGGCCAACGAGCTCGACTTCAACACCATCCTGAGCCGCAGCGCGGCCTACGATCCGGCGAACCCCGGCAACTTCCGCACCGCCGGCACGGTGGACCCCAACGTCAAGAACGACCAGACCCGCGAGTTCATCGTCGGCATCGATCGCCAGATCGGCAACGTGATGGCCGTGGGCGCCAGCTACATCTGGCGCAAGTACGATCGGTTCTTGTGGAACGATCGCACCAACTGGACCAGCGCAAACTACCGCTCCGTCGCCTACACCCCGACGGGCTGCCCGGCCGACGGCCGCTGCGAGCCGATCACCTACTACGAGCCCTCGAGCGCGCTGCCCGCGCCGTTCCAGTACACCAACGTGCCGGACCGCTGGCGCGACTTCAACGGCTTTGAGCTGACCTTCGCCAAGCGCATGTCGAACCGCTGGTCGATGAACGCCAGCTACGCCTACAACGACGCGGTGGACGTGTGGGATTCGCCCGCCTCGTATGAAGACCCGACCTGCACCGTGGCCAGCTGCCCCGGCGAGCAGGTCTACGCGCCGGAAGCGGGCGGCAGCGGCATCGACAACGTGTTCGTCAATGCCAAGTCGCTGGTCAAGGTGTCGGGCACGTATGCCCTGCCCTACGGCATCAACGTCGCCGGTTCGGTCAACTCGCGCCAGGGCTACCCCTTCCCGGCCGCCATCCGCACCCCCAACCGCGCCAACTCGGGCGGCCAGGCGGACGTCAACCTGGATCCGTTCGGCGACGTGCGCCTCCCCTCGCTGACCTCGGTGGACTTCCGCATCGACCGCAACTTCAAGTTCGGCCGCATCACCCTGCGTCCGACGGTTGACGTGTTCAACCTGACCAACGCCAACACCGAGCTGGCCCGTCGCCGCCTGCAGGCGTCGAGCGTGGCGAACAACATCAGCGGCATCATCGCGCCGCGGGTTGCCCGCTTCGGCGTCAGCGTCCGCTGGTAGCAGCGGCGTCGTAACAAACGAAGGGCCGGTGGGAGCGAATCCCACCGGCCCTTTTTCCTGTACTCCGCTTCGTGATGTGGCGTCAACCCGTCGAGCCAGCCCGCAATCTGTTCCCGCGACCAGCGGTGCTCGTCGTTCAGGTGCACCACGCCGTGATGCTCGTCAGCGATACGGCCTCCGTCAATCACCAAGTCGCCAAATCACGAGATCGAAATCACGAGATCGCCAAATCACGAGATCGCCAGATCAGAATCCCTTGCCCAACCGCTCTTGCAGTTTCTCGCGATAACCGCGGCTCAGTGTCAGCCGCGTGCCGTTCTGCAGCACCACCACATACTCACCGTTGAACCACGGCTGCATCTCCTTGATGCGGTCGGTGTTGACGATGCGCGAGCGGTGGATGCGGACGAAGCGCTGGGTATCGAGCCGCCCTTCCATGTTGTTCATGGTCTCGCGGAACAGGTGCGACTCGCCGCTGAGGTGCAGGCGCACGTAGTTGCCGGCCGCCTCGATCCAGTCGATTTCCTGCGTGCGCAGGAAGAACACACGGCCGGCCGACTTGACCACGAGGCGGTCGAGGCGCTGCGGCTCCGGTTTGATGTCCTGCACCAGCGCCATCAGCCGCTTGCCGAGGTCGCCGGCGCGGCGCCGTTCGAGGTGCTCGCGGGCGTGCTGCAGCGTTTGCGCGAAGCGGTCGCGGCCGAACGGCTTGAGCAGGTAGTCGATCGCATGCACTTCGAAGGCCTTGAGCGCGTACTCGTCGTAGGCCGTCACGAACACCACCGCCGGCGGCTGCTCGGCGCCCAGTTGCTGGATCACGCCGAAGCCATCGCACGCCGGCATCTGCACGTCCAGGAACACCAGGTCGGGATGTTGCGATTGGATGGCCGAGACGGCCTGGGTGCCGTCGGAATATTCCCCGACCACCTCGATGTCTTTCTCCTGGTTGAGCATCCCGATGATGCGCTCGCGCGCCATCGGCTCGTCGTCCACTACCACCGTGCGAATCTTGGTCACGCCACACCCTCCACGGCCCTGTCGTCTCTCACCTCAACTGCAAGCTCAGCCATCGGAATGGCGATGAGCACAAGCAACCCGCCCTCGGCAGGCTGCCGAAATTCAAACCGGTGCAGCGACCCGTACAAGTGACCGAGGCGCGACCGGGTATTCGAAAGCCCCACGCCGCGGTTGAAGTCAGTCAACCGCGCCGCCGAGAGCCCCACACCGTTGTCTTGCACGTCCAGTTCGAGCATGGCCCCGACACGGCGGGACCGGACCACGATTTGGCCAGGTGTGGGCCTGGGACCAATACCGTGCTTGATGGCATTTTCGACGAGCGGCTGGAGCAAAAGGTTGGGCACCAGGGCGTCCAGGGTGTCCGCCTGGATGTCGAATACAACAGAGAGACGGTCGCGGAAGCGAGTTTGTTCGATCTCCAGATACTTGGAGAGGAAGTCCAGCTCCTCTTTCAGCTCCACCTGCTGGACCCCGACCCGGTGGAGCGACATGCGGAGCAGGTCGCTCAGCCGCGCGATCATCGCGTCGGCGGCGTCCACGTCCCGGTGCATCAACGCCGAAATGGTGTTCAGCGTGTTGAACAGGAAGTGCGGCTGCATCTGCCGCTGGAGCGTGTGGAGCTGCGCCTCGACGAGGCGGGTTTCCATTTGCGCCGCGCTCAATTCCCTGGCGCGCGCCTGGTGGCTGTACCGGAGGGCGTGGCTGACGCCGACGATCGTCCAGTAGGTCATCATCTCCCAGTCGAAATTCAGGAAGAACATCCGCTGCGCTTCCATCAGCCACGAGTCGAGGGATTCGCCCACCACCCAGTAGGTGGCCATGCGCGAGGCCACGGCCATGGCCACGTGCAGCAGCGTCGCCGCGAACACGCCGGCGATGTGAATGGGGATCGCCGACTTGAACGTCGCCCGCTCGAAGGGAAACCTGTTCGACAGCCAGATGATGCCTGGCGTGAGCACCGCCCACGAGTACCAGTAGGTGAGGTTGAGCGCGAGCAACAGGCTGAAGGCCGCCGGCTTCGCGGTAAAGGTCGAGATGAAGTAGAACGCTGCGAAGGCCGAGAAGAACCCGAGCGCGGTGGCAACGCTGAAGATCACACGAACGGGCACACGTCCGGGAGTGGGAGCCATGACGGCACTATCGACTTGCCGCGGCCTGCGGTCAAGCAGGTTGCCACTCGTCACACCATTCGTCCCAGGTCGCCGCATCTCAACGGCGCTATAGCGAAGAGCGTGCCGCATCCGGTCAATGGGATTTGTCGCGTGTTTTCAGGGATAGGCCGCGTGACAGCGCGGATGAGATCCGGTGAATTGAAGAACCGCGCGGTTCAGTTGTTCGGTTTCAAAATCAAGAATCCCAAAGGTGGGACGGTCAGGCGGAGCGACCACGGATGCCCGTGCGCCGGTTCCGCCTCCGCGTTCACGTGTCCCGCGTTCCCCACGTTGCTGCCGCCGTACGCCTCGGCGTCGCTGTTGAGGAGCTCTCGGTACGCGCCAGGCGCGGGGACGCCCAGGCGATAGTCGCGGCGAGGCACGGGCGTGAAGTTGACGAGGGCGATGGTGAAGGCCCCCTCGTGAGCCCGTCTCATCAACGCAATCACGCTCCGCTCCGCATCGTCGCAGTCGATCCACGAGAATCCGGCCGGGTCGTTGTCGGCCTCCCACAGCGAGGGCTCCTCGCGGTAAACGCGATTGAGGTCGCGCACCCACCGTTGCAGGCCGGCGTGGCGAGGGTCGCCGAGCACTTCCCAGTCAAGCTGCCAGTCGTGGTCCCATTCGCGCCACTGGCCAATCTCGCCGCCCATGAACAGCAGCTTCTTGCCGGGGTGCACGTACATGTAGCCATAGAGCGCGCGCAGGCCCGCGTGCTTCTGCCACACGTCGCCGGGCATCTTGCCGAGCATCGATTTCTTGCCGTAGACCACTTCGTCGTGCGAGAACGGCTGGATGAAGCGCTCGCTATAGGCGTAGACCATCGAGAAGGTGATCTTGTTGTGGTGCCATTTGCGGTGGACCGGATCCTCCTTCGCGTAGTCGAGCATGTCGTGCATCCAGCCCATGTTCCACTTGTAGGTGAATCCGAGGCCGCCGGCGGCGATCGCGTGCGTGACGCCGGGCCACGAGGTGGATTCTTCGGCGCAGACCACGGCGCCCGGGCATTCGTGCTCGACCAGTTGGTTGAGGTGCTTGACGAACTCCACGGCCTCGAGGTTTTCGCGGCCGCCGAACCGATTGGGGACCCACTGCCCCTGTTCCCGCGAGTAGTCGAGATACAACATCGACGCCACGGCATCGACGCGCAGCCCGTCGATGTGGAACTCGCGGAGCCAGAACAGCGCGTTGCTCAGGAGAAACGAGCGGACCTCATGGCGCCCGTAGTTGAAGACGAGCGTGCCCCAGTCCTGGTGCTCGCCCTGCCGCGGGTCGGCGTGCTCGTAGAGCGCGGTGCCGTCGAAGCGCGCGAGTCCGTGCTGGTCCTTCGGGAAATGCCCCGGCACCCAGTCGAGCAGCACGCCGATGCCGGCCTGGTGAAACGCCTCGACCAGCGCCTTGAAGTCGTCGGGCGTGCCGAAGCGGCTGGTCGGCGCGAAGAAGCCAATCACCTGGTAGCCCCAGGAGCCGGTGAACGGATGCTCCATGATGGGCAGCAGCTCGACGTGGGTGTAGCCCATCTCCTTCACGTAGGGGACGAGCCGCTCGATCATTTCGCGGTAGGTCAGCAGCCGGCCATCGGCCGACCGCTGCCAGCTTCCGAGGTGGACCTCGTACACCGACATCGGCCTCTTCAGCCACTGCCCGCTGGCCGCGCGCGACGCCATCCAGTGGTCGTCTTTCCACGGGTAGGGCTCGTCGTGCCACACGATCGACGCGGTTTGCGGGGGCGGCTCGAAGCGGCGCCCGCACGGGTCGGCCTTGAGCACGGCGTGCCCGTCGGCGCCAATCACCTCGAACTTGTAGCGGTCGCCCTGGCCGAGGTCGGGCAGGAAGATCTCCCAGTAGCCGGACGGACGGATGGCGCGCATCGGGTGGACGCGGCCGTCCCAGCCGTTGAAGTCGCCGACCACGCTGACCCGCTGCGCGTTGGGCGCCCACACCGCGAAGTGAACGCCGCGGCGAATGCCATGGGTGATGGCACGGGCGCCCAGCCGCTCGTAGACGCGGTAGTGCGTGCCCTCGCCGAGCAGGTGGAGATCGAAATCGGTCAGCACCGGCCCATAGCGATACGGATCATCCATCTCGGTGGACGACCCATCGGGCCACACCAGCCGGAGGCGGTAATCGAAATCGGCCCGGCACTCGTTGGGCACCACCACCTCGAACAGGCCTTCCGGATGGAGGCGCGTGCAGGCGATGACGTCGGGCTGGCCAAAGGCCACCACCTCGAGGCCACGCACGTGCGGACGGAAGACGCGGATGGCGACACCCGTGTCCGCGTCATGCGGACCGAGGATGGCAAAGGGATCGGGATGCATGCCTCGCACGAGGGCGTCGATCTCGGTGCGCGCCAACTTCGAGGGCATATCCGTATGCTACTCTGCCAGCCGCCATGAACAGACGACGCTTCTTCTCGGCCGTGACCAGCGCCTTTGCCGCCGGCGCCGCCGCGCCCGCGCTGGCCCAGCAATCCGCGGCCGCGCCCGCCCGCATCGATCGCCTCCGCCTCGACGCCGCCGAGAGCATTTTCGGCGTGGACTTCACCGAGGCCGAAGAGCAGATGGCGCTCAACAGCGTCAACCGCAATCTCGACAGCTTCGAGCAGTTGCGCAAGCTCACCGTGCCGCTCGACACCGAGCCCGCCATCACGTTCAGGCCGTACCTGCCCGGGAAGCGGCCCACCGGCAAGGCCACTCCGGGGGCTCGTCTGCGCGTGACCAGGACCACGGTGCCCACCAGCCTCACCTCCGAACAGATCGCGTTTCTTCCGGTGACCGCCCTGGCGGCGTTGATCGAGAGCAAGCGCATCACGTCAACCGAGCTCACGAAGATCTATCTCGATCGGCTGAAGAAGCACGGCGACACGCTCAAGTGCGTGGTCACGCTGACCGAAGACCTCGCGCTCACGCAGGCCGCCGACGCCGATGCGGAGATCAAGGCCGGCAAGTACCGCGGGCCGCTGCACGGCATTCCCTGGGGCGCCAAGGATCTGCTGGCCGCCAGGGGCTACAAGACCACCTGGGGCGCGACGCCGTACAAGGACCAGGTCATCGATCTCGACGCCACCGTGGTCGAGCGGTTGCGCGACGCCGGCGCCGTGCTGGTCGCCAAGCTGTCGATGGGCGCGCTGGCGCAGGGCGGCGTCTGGTTCGGCGGCTCGACGCGCAATCCGTGGAACACGGAACGCAGCTCGAGCGGCTCGTCCGCCGGCCCGGGCGCGGCCACGGCCGCCGGCCTGGTCGGCTTCTCGATCGGCACCGAGACCCTGGGGTCGATCATCTCGCCGTCGGTCACCAACGGCGTCACCGGCCTGCGGCCGACCTACGGCCGCGTCAGCCGCCACGGCGCGATGGCGCTCAGTTGGACCATGGACAAGATCGGGCCGATGTGCCGATCGGTCGAAGACTGCGCGCTGGTCTTGAATGCGATCTACGGAGCCGACGGCCGCGACGACACCGTGACCGACGCGCCGTTCGAGTGGAACCCGGACCGTCCGATCGGGTCGCTGCGAATCGGCTACCTCCAGAAGGAATTCGAGTCGGGCCCGAACAACCCCAACCCGAGCGATGCGCAGCGGCAGGCCGCGGAGGCCCGCAAGGCGATGTACGCGCAGGCCCTCGAGGTGTTCCGCAAGGCCGGGGCGAAGCTGGAACCCCTCGCCCTGCCGGACTTCCCGACCGGCGCGATCGGCTTCGTGCTGAGCGCCGAGGCGGCGGCGGCGTTCGACGACCTCACCCGCAACAAGGAGCAACTGGCCACGCTGACGGCGCAATCACCCGGCGACTGGCCCAACACCTTCCGCAGCTCGCGGTTCATTCCCGCCGTGGAGTACATCCGCGCCATGCGGGCGCGGCGGTTGTTGATGCAGGAGATGGACAAGGTGATGTCGCAGTACGATGTCTTCCTGAGCCCCGCGCCCGGCAGTGCCAGCCTGCAAGTCACCAACCTGACCGGCCATCCCGCGCTCGTGCTCAAGTGCGGGTTCATCGACAACATGCCGGCATCGATCATGATCACCGGGCGGCTCTACGACGAGGCCACGGTCTGCCGCGTCGCGCTCGCCTACGAACAGGCGACCGACTGGCACCGCAAGCACCCGACCATATAGACCACGGTAGGGCACCCCTTTATGGGGTGCCGCCATTCCTGACGGCTACCGCAGGTGTTGGCCGGGCTTGAGCGTCTGGCTCGCCGGCGCCGGAGTGCCCGTTTCAACCCAGCGCACCAGGTGGTCGAACGCCTCGCGCACCGTCGGCAGGTACGACGGCCCCTCCCCCATCGCGTTCGCCACGTCCGCATCGAGCTTCATGCGCGATGTCGCGATGTATTGAAACGACATCACACCGTCATCGTCGCTCGACATGTGCCAGACACCTGCCACCTGGTACAGCCGGTGCGAGGCGCGCGGCTCCGCGCGTTCGGCATAGGCTCGGAGCTCGCGGATCACGAGGTCATCCCACGTCCCCACTACTTCGATGGTGGGCACCTGGATGCGGCCGGTGGTGTCTTCGACCGCCGTCTGCGGCCGCGCCGCCGCCACCACCGCGCCGGACCCGGTGTACGGCCACAGGCGCCGCGCCTCGACCGGCGTGCCAATGGCCTCGGCGTAAGAACGAATCTTGGGATCGGTCGCCGGGACTCCGGCATGCGCGCGCGGATCGATCAACGGCCACAGCGCCGCCATGCGCGTCATGCGATCGAGCCGCGTGACCAGGTCGCCGCCGGCGCCGGCGATGATCAGCGTGCCGGCAAACACTTTTTGCGGATCTTCCGCCGCGAGGCGGGCAATGCCGCCGCCCATGGACAGGCCAACCAGGTACACGCGCACCGGCGCGCGGCCGCCGAGGCGGGCGACCTCGCCTTTCACCAGGTGGGTGAACTCATAGGTGAGCTGCAGGCCACCCGGCGACGACATGGCGCCGTCACGATCGACGCTGGCATAGGCGAACCCGCGGGCCAACGCGTACTGCCCGATCACGTCGTCCAACGCCGTCTCGCTCGTCCCGAACACCTTGCCGGCGCGATCGACGCTGTTGCCGCCGGAGCCGCCGTGCGCGCCGATCACCAGGGCGCCATTCCATTTCAGAGGCGTTCGAATGACAGCGCGCTTACTGACAGATTTGCCACCAAGGCTGCCCGAAACCAAACCTTTGAATTGGCGACCGTCTTTTATGGACGTCTCGGTGTCTAATGTGAAGTGAGATTGCGCGAATGCGCCGCTGGTCACAGCAACCGCAAACAGTACGCTTAGGCACCATCGTTGCATCGGAGCATTGTATGCGCGACATCCTTCATCGTCTCGTGTTTGTCTGGACCACCATCGCATCGGTCGGACTGTTTGGAGACGGGCTCGCTGAAGCGTGCATGTGCCAGCCGGCGACGTGTGGCAATCTGACCCGCGCCGCATCGGTAATCGAAGCGACGGTGGAATCGATCGAGGCCGTGCCGGGCTCGCCAGCGATGCCCGCGAACGCGGCCAGCGCGTCGTCTTTGGGCGTGGGTTCGAAGATCGTGCGGCTGAGAGATGTGAAAGCGTGGCGCGGTGAAGCGCCAACGATGCTCGTGACTGGAGCCGGCGGCGGCGATTGCGGATACGAGTTCTTTCGAGCGGGCACCCGTTATCTGATCGAGACCAATCGGTTGCCCGGAGGCGGCTATGCCGTGAGCATGTGTTCGCTGGTACGCGAAATTCAGCACGCGCAGCCGCTGCTGGAGTATCTCAAGGCGCTCAACGACGGAGTCAAGGAGGTCAGGGTGATTGGCACCGTCGCGCGCATCACAGGATGGCCGCCGTATGAGGACGCGTTCAGGCCGGTCAAGGGCGCAGAGATCACGTTGTCTGGGCCGCGGCAGTTCAAGCGCGTCACCGATGAGGCTGGCGGTTTCGACGCGCGCGGCCTCCCTCCTGGCGCGTATTCGGTGTCGGCACGGGTCGACGGCGCCCCCCTGCGCGCAGATCGTCAGTGGAGCACTTTCGTGATCGAGGAGTCGCCGGCCTGCGTCCAGTTGAATATCCAGGTTCCGGCGACCGGACGCGTGGCGGTTGCCGTCCTCGGAGATGATGGCGCGCCGATGCCAGGGGCCTTTGTTTATCTGGAGTCCGCCGATCATGTTGATCGGGACGGACGCAGGCCGGGCTGGGGACTGACGTTGCCAGAAGGCCAAGCCGTGGTCCCGGACATTCCACCGGGCCGCTACATGATCGCGATCAACCCTGGCGTCGGGCCGTCGCCCGGGTCGCCTTACCTGGAGGCGTCGTCGCCGGTCTTCGTCATCGAAGATGGCAAGACCGCTACTCCACCGCCACTGCGACCTCGGCGCGCGACGAAGATTGCAGTCTCAGGGGTTGTCCGCGACGGCAGCGGCGCGCCACTCGCCGGCGTCGTAGTGGACCAGTGGATTCAGCTGATGAACGGCAGGCGAAGCAGCGACTGGCCTCATCCCAAGACCGACGCGGAGGGTCGGTTCGAAATGCAGCTGTGGAAGGATCAACCCTACGTTGTTACGGTCGGTCCTGAGCGGGACCCATGGGGCCGGATTGAGTTCGTCGCGGACGGCCGCCCGATCGCAGTCACCGCCCGGCCGCGTTGATGCGGCCGCCCACGCGGTTAAGATAGAGACATGACTACTGCAACGTTCGAGACCTCCGAGGGCACCTTCAAGGTCAAGCTCTACGACGACAAGGCGCCGAAGACCGTCGCCAATTTCGTCGGCCTCGCCGACGGCACCAAGGAATGGACCGACCCCAAGACCGGCAAACCGGTCACCCGGCCGTTCTATGACGGGCTGAACTTCCACCGCGTCATCGACGGCTTCATGATCCAGGGCGGCTGCCCGATGGGCAACGGCATGGGCGGCCCCGGCTACAAGTTCGCGGACGAGTTTGGTCCCGGGCTGCGGCACGATCGCGACGGCCTCCTGTCGATGGCCAACTCCGGCCCCAACACCAACGGCAGCCAGTTCTTCATCACGCTCGCGCCGACGCCGTGGCTCGACAACAAGCACGCCATCTTCGGCGAGGTCACCGAGGGCATCGACATCGTCCGCGCCATCGGCAAGGTCAAGACCGCCGCGCAGGATCGCCCGGCGAAGGAGATCGTCGTCAAGTCGGTGAAGATCGAGAAGAGCTAGGCGATGGACCGGCCTTCGCGCCCGCGCGTCGGCCCGGCCAGCCCCGATGTGCTGATGCCGCAGGTCTACGACGAGTTGCGGCGCCTGGCGGCGAATTACCTGCGGCACGAACGCCCGGGGCAGACGCTGCAGGCGACCGCGCTCGTGCACGAAGCGTTCTTGCGGCTCAACGCCGAGAAGAACCACCCCTGGAAGAACCGCACGCACTTTCTCGCCATCGCCGCGCTGTCGATGCGCCAGATTCTCGTGCAGCGCGCCCGCGCCCGCCACGCCGAGAAGCGCGGCGGCGACGCCCAGCGCATCACCCTCGATGAATCGGCGCTCGCCGAGGTCCCCGCCACCCAGCCGGCCGGCGTCGACGTACTCGCCCTCGACGCGGCGCTCGAACGCCTGGCCGCCTTGGAACCGCAGCAGGCGAAGATTGTCGAGTTGCGCTACTTCGGCGGGCTGACGGTCGAAGAAGTCGGCGAGGCCCTCGACATCGCCTCTGCCACGGTGAAGCGCCACTGGACGCTGGCGCGCGCCTGGTTACGCAAGGAATTGGCGGGCCCGCTTGACGCCTGAGCGCTGGCAACGCGTGGGCGCGCTGTTCGATCGCGCGATTGCCGAACCACCGGCCGCGCGCTCGACTGTCGTCCGCGCCTCGTCCGAACCCGCGGACATTCAGGACGAAGTGCTGGCCCTGCTGGCGGCGCACGACACCGGCGACGGGTTTCTCGAGCCGGCCGCCCTGCTCGAAGCCGGCGCCATGGTGGGCGCCTACCGCATTGTCCGCATCCTCGGCCGCGGCGGCATGGGCGTGGTCTACCTGGCCGACGACACGCGGCTGCACCGGCCGGTGGCGCTCAAGGCGCTGCCGCCGCACCTGTTTCGCGATGATCGCATGCGGTCGCGGCTGCGGCAGGAGGCCCGCGCCGCGGCGGCGTTGTCGCATCCCGCCATCGCCACGGTCTATGCGCTCGAGGAGGTCGGCGAACAGCCGTTTATCGCCTCCGAGTACCTGGAAGGCCGCACGCTGCGTGAAGAGCTCGCCGATGGCCCGTTGCCGCCCGATCGCGCCTTGGCCACCACGACGGAAATCGCCCAGGCCCTGGTCGCCGCGCACGACCGCGGCATCGTGCATCGCGACCTCAAGCCCGAGAACATCGTGCGAGGCCCGAACGGCTCGGTGAAGATCCTCGACTTCGGCCTCGCGCAGTTCGACACCGCGGCGCAGGACCTGGCGTCGGTCACGCGACTGACCGAACCCGGCGTGATGGCGGGGACGCCGCCCTACATGGCGCCCGAGCAGTTGCTTGGCCAGCCGACCAGCGCGCGCACCGATCAGTTCGCCTTCGGCGTGTTGCTGTACGAGCTGCTGACCGGCCGCCACCCGTTCGGCGACGGTTCGCTGCCCATGATCATCGCCCGTGTGCTGTCGGCGGAGCCCGAACCCGCGGACGCCATTCCGCCCGACCTGTGGCCCATCATCGCGCGCACGTTGCAGAAAAAACCGGCTGATCGCTTTTCAACCACCGCAGAACTCGCCAGCGCACTGGAGCATCTGGGCCCGCCTTCGCTCGCGCGGGAACCTGGCGCGAGCTACGGCGAGGTCGCGCCGAAGCGGCCCGCGGCCGCGAAGGCGGACACCCCAGGCACCTTGAATGGTGCCAGTGCCTGGTGGCAAACCCACCAACTCGTCGTCGCGCTGGTGTACTGGTTCATGGCGTGGCCGGCATGGGAGGTGCACAAGTGGACCGGCCGTTACGGCGTCCTCAACTTCCTGCTCACGCTCGTCACCATCATCGTCGCGGGCAACCTGCGATTACACCTGTGGTTCACGTCGCGCACCTTCCCGTCGGAACTGGCCGCGCAACGCGCCAACGTCTGGCGCGGCATCCGGGTGGCCGACTACGCGTTCGCGCTGATCATGACGGCCACCGGCCTGGTGATCGCCGACGCCCACACCGGATGGGGCGCGTTGTTCGTGGCTTTCGGCTTGGGTTCAGCACTCGGCTTCCTGGTCATCGAGCCGGCGACGGCACGGGCCGCCTTCGACACAGCTGCCGCCCGGCGGCGTGGATAGCGCGGATTCGCTCCGGGCACTAATTGGGCATTATGGCCAATTAGGGTAAAATACCCACCATGAGTTCCACCCTCACCGATCTGCCGCGGATTCCAGCCTCCGACGTCAAGAAGCGCGGATGGCGCGGGGTCATGCGCGCACTGGCGTCGAAGGGGCCAGTGGTCGTGACGAATCACTCGGAGCCCGAGGCGGTCATTCTCTCCGCCCAGGACTATGCACGCCTCCTCACGATCGTGAAAGAGACCGAGTCGAGAACGGAGGAGGGGCTGGAATCGCTCCGCCGCCGTTTCGACGAACGGCTCGCGGGGCTGCGCCAGCCCGGGGCCGGCGATCGGCTGCGCGCACTCAGCAGGAGCCCGGCGAGACTTCGCGGCAAGGTCAAGGCCGGTACTGGCTACTGATGGCGCGGCCGGTCCTGTACGTGCTGGCCGGCGTGAACGGTGCGGGCAAGAGCTCAATCGGCGGTCACCTGCTGACGCGCGCCGGTCTGGACTGGTTCAACCCCGACACGTTTGCACGCGAACTGATGGCGAGCACCAGCTGCGACCTGGAGTCGGCCAACGCACACGCGTGGACCGAGAGCGTGCGCCGGCTCGACGAAGCGGTGGCGCAGGGACAATCGTACGCGTTCGAGACCACCCTGGGCGGCCGCACCGTTGCCGCGCGAATTCAGGCGGCCACCGACACGCACGACGTGATCATCTGGTTCTGCGGGCTGGATTCTCCTGAGCGGCACCTGCAGCGGGTGCGTGCCCGCGTGTCTCAGGGTGGCCACGACATTCCCGAAGCGAAGATCCGGGCCCGCTATCCACGGGCCCAGCGCAACGTGATCGCCCTGATGCCACACGTGGCCCATATGCGCGTGTACGACAACTCCACGGAAGCGGCGACCGGCTTCCCGGTCCCCGATCCGTTGCTCGTGATGGAGTGGGAACATGGGCATCTCGTGCACCCTCCTGCGCACGACCCGGCCGCCCTCGGGCGCACGCCTGAATGGGCCAAGGCGTTGGTCGAAGCCGCGTTATCGCTCGACTTGCTGAAGGTCAAGGGCGAAAACGCGATATAAAGAGGCCGTGCTCGACGACCTCGTGAATGCCCTTCGCCAATGGCGGCGCACGCCCGTCGTCACCGCCGTGGCGCTGGTGTCGCTTGGCCTCGGCATCGGCGCCAACGTCGCGCTCTTCGGATTGGTTGACACGCTGCTGTTGCGGTCGCTGCCCGTGCGCGATCCGCAATCGCTCATCCGCTTCGCCTGGAACGACAGCCACTTTAGCGGCGCGGCCGACCTCACCATTGCCACGCGGGCGTGGGCGCACGTGCGCGACCAGCAACCGTTTGCCGAATCGGTCTTCGTCGTCGCCAACGATCGCGTGAACCTCGCGCGCGGCGGCGAGGCGCGCCATGTGCCGGCGCTGTTCGTGAGTGGCGGCGGCCTCGACGCGCTGGGCGTGCAGCCGACGATCGGCCGAACGCTACAACCGGCGGACGATCGGCCCGAGGCCCCGCCCGCCGCGATGATCAGTCACGCTTTGTGGCAGCGCGACTACGGCGGCCAGGCGAGCGTCCTCGGCCAGACGATCTTCATCAACGACCAGCCGTTCTCGATTGTCGGCGTCGCCCCGCCATGGTTCTTTGGCGTCGTCGTCGGCCAGGGTGCCGATGTGTTGGTGCCGGTGGCCGCGGAAACGGCGGTGCGCAGAGGGGCCGGCCTGGGCGAGCGGCGCGCCGACACGCCGTGGTTGACACTGTACGGGCGGCTGCGGCCCGGCCAATCCGCCGACGATGCGACCGCGCTGTTGCAGGGGTGGTCGCCTGAATTGCGCGACGGCCTGCGTGGTCCTGTCCCGGTCGGCACGGAGCCGGAGCCATTCATGCCATACGCCATTTCCGGCGCGCAGGGCATTTCGTTCCTGCGGTCGCAATACGAACGACCGCTCCTGGTCCTGCTGGCAGCGGTCGCTCTGGTGCTGCTGATTGCGTGCGCCAACCTCGCGGCCCTGGTGCTGGCGCGATTCACCGATCGCCATCACGAGTTGGGTGTCCGTCTGGCGCTTGGCGCGGGACGGGCGCGCCTGATGCGCATGCTGGTGGCCGAGAGCCTGTTGCTGTCGGCGGCCGGCGCCCTCATCGGCGTCTGGTTCGCGGATGTCGCGGTGGTAGCGGTGATGCCTTACCTGTCATCCAGCAGTACCCAACCAGCGGACCTGCGGGTCGTCATTGACGCGCGCCTGATGGCATTCGCGGCTCTGCTGGCTGTGGGTAGCGGCATCATCTCGGGCGTGGTACCGGCCTGGCGCGCCTCGAGGGTATCGCCACAACTGTCGATGGCGGCGTCAGCCAGGGGCGGTCTTCACGGCAGGCGCGCGGCGCGCAGCATGCGACTGCTGGTGGCGGCGCAGGTCGCGCTCTCGCTGGTGCTGGTGGCCGGCGCTTCGGTGATGGTCCGGTCCTTTGTCGCGCTGACCGCGAACGCGACCGGCGTCGAGCCCGACCGCGTGCTTGTCATGCGCATAAGTGGCGGTCTGGCCGGCGCCGACGCGGCGACCCGCTTCGATCGCATCGAACGCATTCGCCAGTCGCTGGGGGCGCTGCCGGGAGTCGAAGCCGTATCGGCGGGCATGTTCACGCCGCTCAGCGGCATCATGTCGGTGTCGCGGGTGGACGTCCCCGGGAGTCTCTTCAATCCCGCGAGCGGTAACGGCACGACCGTGCTGAACGGCCGGGGCAGCGGCTTCGGCCCCTTCAACCAGGTCCTGCCGGGATTCTTTCGTGTCGTCGGCACGCCGATCATCAACGGCCGGGACTTCGATGACCGCGACGGGCCGGCATCCCAGCCCGTGGCCATCGTGAACCAGGCGTTCGCGGCGCGTCACTTTGGCGACGGCAATCCGATCGGCCGGACACTCTCCGTCAATGGCAAGACGCTCGCAATCGTCGGTGTCGCCGCCGATTCGCGCCTCATGACACTGAAGGAGACGGCACCGATGGCGCTGGCATTCGGCGTGGTGAGCCAGGTGCTTACTACTGGCCCCATCCCCTCGCTTCGCTTCGCGATGCGCAGCCAGGATCCCGACGCCCTGCGTGCCCCGGCCGCTGCGGCCGTCCGCAACGTCGATCCCCGGCTGACTCTCGAGTTCAGGACGATGCGGGATGAAGCGGAGGCGTCGGTGAACCGAGAACGATTGATGGCGTGGCTAGCGGGCCTGTTCGCCGCGCTCGGCCTCACCATGGCGGTGACAGGCCTCTATGGCACGTTCACCTACGCGGTGGCGCGGCGCCGCGGAGAGATCGGTGTGCGCATAGCGCTGGGGGCCGCGCGCGCCGATATTCTGCGAATGGTGTTGCGCGAAGCCGGGGTCGTCTTGGCGATCGGCACCGTCATCGGACTCGCGGGCGCGCTCGCGAGCGGCCGCCTGCTGCAGAGCCTGCTGTTCGCGACCAGCGCGCGCGACCCCTGGATGCTCACCGTCGCCCTCACGGGCGTAGTCGGCGCGGCGGTGGTGGCCAGCCTGGTTCCCGCGCGGCGCGCGTCACGGATCGACCCGATCGCCGCTTTGCGGGAAGAATAGCAGCCATGATCTGGGATCAGGACACCGAACTGCATCGAGACCCGCCGGCCTGGTCGCTGACGGGCCGCATGTACCTGTGGGCCGACGGCTCGCCCGCGCACGTCCAGCAGGAGCGGTTCCGGTTGATGGGTTCGGGCTGGGAAGCCTACGCCTTGATCAGCCGCAGCACGCAGTCCGGCAACAAGTGGCTGCCCCTCACGCTCCGCCTCGAAGCGGACGTGCGGGCCCAGTGGGAACAATCCGGGATCGACGCGGTCAACCACATCTTCGAGCAGCTCTCGAACTACCTGCTGCTCCGCGAGTGGTACGACGACGACCTGGGTGTCCTCTACCTGAAGTAGTGCGCCAAGGGCGCCAGGCACCCTACTTCTTCTTTTCGTCGGCCGCCGGCAGTTGCGGAAGGCCGCTTGAACTCGAAGGCGCGATCAAGCCGGCCTGCGAGTAAATCAGCAGCTTCTCCCGCGTATCGACGATGTCGAGGTTGCGCATCGTCAGCTGGCCGATGCGATCCTGCGGCGTGAAGAACACTTCCTCACCCTTCTCCATCGTCAGGCGTTCCGGCTTGTAGGTCAGGTTCGGGCTCGAGGTCTCGAGAATCGAGTAGTCGTTGCCGCGCCGAAGCTCAACGGTCACCTCGCCGGTCACGGGGCGCGCGACCCAGCGCTGGGCGCTCTCGCGCAGCATCAGCGTCTGCGGATCGAACCAGCGCCCCTGATACAGCAGCCGGCCGAGGCGACGGCCGTTGTTGCGGTACTGCTCGATGGTGTCTTCGTTGTGGATGCCGGTGATCAGGCGCTCGTAGGCGATGAACAGCAGCGCCAGGCCCGGCGCCTCGTAGATGCCGCGGCTCTTCGCTTCGATGATGCGGTTCTCGATCTGATCGCTCATACCCAGGCCGTGGCGGCCGCCAATGACGTTGGCCGCCATGAACATGTCGAGCGCAGTGGCGAACGTCTTGCCGTTCAACGCCACCGGGTGTCCCTCTTCGAACCGGATGGTCACCGTCTCCGGCTTGACCGCGACATCCTCACGCCAGAACGCGACGCCCATGATCGGCTGGACGATGGTGATGCCCTTGTTGAGGAATTCGAGATCCTTGGCTTCGTGGGTGGCGCCGAGAATGTTGGAGTCGGTCGAGTAGGCCTTCTCGACGCTCATCTTGTACTGGAAGCCGTGCCGGATCATGTACTCCGACATCTCCTTGCGGCCGCCGAGCTCGTCGATGAACTGCTGGTCGAGCCACGGCTTGTAGATGCGGAGGTTCGGGTTGGCGAGCAGGCCGTAGCGGTAGAACCGCTCGATGTCGTTGCCCTTGTAGGTGCTGCCGTCGCCCCAGATGTTGACGGCGTCTTCGCGCATGGCGGCGACCAGCATCGTGCCGGTGACCGCGCGTCCGAGGGGCGTGGTGTTGAAGTAGGTCTGGCCCGCCGTGGTGATGTGGAACGCACCGCACTGCAGCGCCGCCATGCCTTCGGCCACCAGCTGCGCCCGACACTCGATCAGCCGCGCCTTCTCGGCGCCGTAGCTGATCGCCTTGCGGGGAATCTCGTCGTAATCGGCTTCGTCGGGCTGGCCGAGGTTCGCCGTATAGGCGTAGGGCACCGCGCCCTTTGCCCGCATCCAGTGCAGGGCGGCGCTGGTGTCGAGGCCGCCCGAAAAGGCGATGCCGACGTTCTCTCCGACGGGAAGGCTCTGAAGGATGTTGGGCACGTCTCAATGTTAATTCAGGAACCGTTCGATCTCTGCGACGACGCGCGAGGGCTCCTCTTCGTGGGGCCAATGGCCCGAGTGTTCGAGGCGGACCACCGAGGCGTGCGGCAGTAGCGCCTGCCAGCGCGCCAGGTGGTAAGGCTTGAAGGCGGTGTCTTTCATGCCCCAGAGCACCAGCGTTGGCACGCGCAGGCGGGGGAGCGCGTCCAGGAGTGACTGGTAATGCGCGCGCGATCCAAGCAGCGCCCGGGCCAGCGTATGCAGCACCTGGACGCGGGCCTCGCGGTCGCGGAACACCTCGAGATACTGGCGATGAATGGCCTTGGTCAGCAGCTTTCGATCGCCGTAGGCCGACGGCATGATCAGCCGCTGTGAGGCGTTGGCGTAGCGATAGAGGAAGCGCCCCACCGCGCCGCCGATCAGCTTCGCGGGTCCGGCCATGGCCCGGTCGTCATCGATGGGCCACGCGAACGTGTTGAGGATGACGAGCTTCCGGACCGGTGATGACGCGCGCACGGCAAGCGGCAGGCCGATGGGTCCGCCGAAGTCGTGCACCACCAGGGTGAACGCGTCCAATCCCAGCTGGTCCACGAACTCGCGGAGCGCTTCCGCATGCGCCTCGGGTGTGTAGGCAAAGCCCGGCGCGCGTTCCGACAGGCCAAACCCGAAATGGTCCGGCGCGACGCACCGATACCGTTTCGAGAGCGCGGCGATCACGTGCCGGTACTCGAAGGACCAGGTCGGCGTGCCGTGGACCAGCAGGACCGGCGGACCGGTGCCCTCGTCCACGTAGTGCATGTCCCCTGCTGACAGCGACACATGGCGGGACTGAAAGGGGTATGCCCCACGGTCCACCCACGAGGAATCAGGACTTATGGCCTCCCAATTTATGGAAGGCCATCCGATCTGTCCAGCCGCCGCGACTCGAACAGCGCTAGAGCCGTCCGGTCAAGACCAGCACCAACAGCACGATGAGGACGATCGTCAGCGTGCTGGTCGGGGCGTATCCCCACGAACGGCTGTGCGGCCATGCCGGGAGCGCGCCCAGGGCCATCAAGACGAGAATCACGAGGAGGATCGTTAACATACCCGGCTGAAAAGCAATTCGCGGTCCAACCCGGGGACGACCGATCCAGCGGCCGAGGGTGCCAAATAGTCAGCCCGACTGCCCAGATTGGGTAGCCACCGGGCCACTTCCGCGGAAGGCAGGGCCGGCGGATAGCCAAAATCGTGGCATCGATCTTGATGATGTCAGGAGCACGAAGACGACTGGTACTATGGTGAGCAACCGCGAGACCGTTACTCGGGACCGACATTGGTAGCCCGTCCGCACCGGCCGGCGCGACCTGTGCACACACTAGGGGCACGCCATCTGGGCAGGGTTCTTGGATTGCCGGAGGGCATCTGTTTCTCCATCGATGGGATGTTGAACTTCGGGACGGCGACAAGCCATTTCGCGACGAGTTGCTCAGCTCTGAGCGGCTCGAGGAGCGCGCGCTCGCCCTGGCGGCGAGCTTCACGGTCGATCCCAACCGGCGCCGCACGCGGAGTATCTATCCTCGGCTGACCCTGAACGCGCGCGTCCTGCGCCACGTCTACCAGACGCTGGCGGAAGACGTCCACGAAGGCGAATTCGTCACGCCGGCCACCGAGTGGTTCCTCGACAACTATCACCTCATCTCGGCGGAGATCGTCGAGATCCGCGAGCAAATGCCGCGGCGGTTCTACCGGGAGCTGCCGGCGCTGGCGACGCGCGAGAAAGCCGGCGACGCCCGCATCTACGCGATTGCCATCGAACTGCTGCGCCATAGCGACAGCCGGCTCGAGGTGCCGCAGCTGACCCAGTTCCTCAACAGTTACCAGCGCGTGGCGCCACTCACCATCGGCGAGCTGTGGGCGTGGCCGATCATGCTGAAACTGGCACTGATTGAGAACCTGCGCCGGCTGGTGTCGGAACTCCTGGCGTCAAGCACCGCGCGGCACGCGGCCGACGTCCACGTCGCCCGCATCGACGCCGGCTCGCCCGAGGCGGCGGTCCGCATTCCCGAAGACTCGCCCGACGCCTACCTCGTGCAGATGCTCCACCGCGCACGCGAGTACGACGCGCGCCGGTCGCCGCTGCGCGCGGCCCTGGAAGCCCACCTCATCGCCCGCAACACGGTCGCCGAGGAAATCGTGCGCGCGGAGCACCAGCGCCAGGCGACCAGCCAGGCGTCGGTGGCCAACGCCATCACCAGTTTGCGCCTGTGCGCGACCATCGACTGGCGTAATTACGTCGAATCGGTGAGCCTCGTCGACAGCGTGCTGCGCCGCGACCCGGGCGGGATGTACGCGCGCATGGACTTCCTGAGCCGCGACCGCCAGCGCCAGGCGGTCGAGGAACTCGCCGAGCCGAGCGGTGAAGCGCAGATCCGCGTTGCCCTCAAGGCGGTCGAGTCGGCGCGCCAGGCGGCGGAACGCAAGGTGCCGCGTGCCGCGGCGCACGTCGGCTACCACCTCGTCGGCAAGGGCCGCGAGGGCCTCGAGATTGACCTCGCCTATCGCCCGAAGCTTCGCCTCCGCATCCGGCGGTTTGGCCTGCGGCACGCCACCGGCGGCTACCTCGGATCGATCACGCTGCTGACGCTGCTGCTCGTCGCCGGCGGGCTGTGGTACGCGCGCACGGCCGGCGCGTCGCCGCCGTGGCTGGGCCTGGCCGCCCTGCTGCTGTTGATCCCGGCCAGCGATCTCGCCCTCAGCCTGGTGCAGCGGGTGGTGACATGGCGGGTGCCGCCGCAGCGGCTGCCGCGGCTCGACCTGACTGACGGCGTGCCGGAGGAGGGGCGCACCATGGTGGTGGTGCCGACGCTGCTGACCAGCGTGCGCAACGTGCAGCAGCGCCTCGAGCACCTCGAAGTGGTGGCGCTCGGCAACCTCGACCCCCAGGTGCACTTCGCGCTGCTCACCGACTTTCTCGACGCGCCGCAGGCGGAGATGCCCGGGGAAGAGGTGGTGCTGGCGGCCGCCCGCGCGGGCATCGAGGCCTTGAACGCGCAGTTCACCGGCGGCGGGCCGCGCTTCTTCCTGTTCCATCGCGAACGCCTCTGGAACCCGCGCGAGCAGGTGTGGATGGGGTGGGAACGCAAGCGCGGCAAGCTCGAGGAGTTCAACCGCCTGCTGCGCGGCGCCACCGACACCAGCTTCTCGACCCAGGTCGGGCCGCTCGAACTGCTGCCGGGGGTGCGTTACTGCATCACCCTGGACTCCGACACGCAGCTGCCGCGCGACGCGGCACGCGAGCTGATCGGCATCATCCTCCACCCGCTCAATCAGCCCGTCGTCCATCCGACCTTGAAGCGCGTGGTCGAGGGCTACGCCGTGCTCCAGCCGCGCGTCAGCGTGACCATGGCCAGCGCGGCGGGGTCGCTGTTCGCCCGGACCTACGCCGGCCACACCGGCGTCGATCCCTACACGACGGCGGTGTCGGACGTCTACCAGGACCTGTTCGGCGAGGGCATCTACACCGGCAAGGGCCTCTACGACGTCGATGCGTTCATGGCCGCGCTCGAGGGCCGCGTCCCCGAGAACGCGTTGCTGTCGCACGACCTGTTCGAGGGCATTCACGCCCGCGCCGCACTGGTCACCGACGTCGAACTGGTGGACGACTACCCCTCCAACGTGCTCGTGCACGCCAAGCGGCAGAACCGGTGGGTCCGCGGCGACTGGCAGATCCTGTGGTGGCTGTTCCCGTGGGTGCCGACGCGCACCGGCCTCGAGCGCAATCGCCTGCCGCTGATCTCGCGCTGGAAGATCCTCGACAACCTGCGGCGCAGCCTGGTCGCGCCGGCGCTGGTCGCGCTGTTCATCGCCGGCTGGGCGTTCCTGCCGGGCGCGCCGCTGGCCTGGACGCTGATGGCGCTGGCCGGGATCGGCTTCCCCCTCGTGGCGCGGCTGGCGCAGATCCTGGGCGGGCCCCAGCGCGGTCAAGGGATCCGCGTCCACCTGCGCGCGGCCGCCGAGGACCTGGAGGCCGACCTCGCGCGCGTCAGCCTGCAACTCACCTTCCTGGCGCACCAGGCGTGGGACATGCTCCACGCCGTCGGCGTCACGCTGGCGCGGCTGCTGACCGGACACGGCCGGCTGCTGCAATGGGAGACCGCGGCCGCGGTGGCCCAGCAGCACGGCGAGCTGAAGGCCGCGGAGTTCTACGAGGCGATGCGGGCCAGCCCGGTGATCGCCGGCCTCGGCCTCATCCTCGTGATCATCGCCAGGCCGTCGGCGCTGCCGGTCGCCCTGCTGATTCTCGCGCTGTGGGTGGCGGCGCCGCTGATCGCATTCGTGCTCAGCAAGCCGGTCCCCTCGCTGCGGCCCGACCTCGCCGATGAGGATCGCGACTACCTGCGAATGGTCGCGGAAAGGACGTGGCGCTACTTCGACACGTTCGTCACCGAGGAACACCGATTCCTGCCGCCCGACAACGTGCAGTTCGATCCGGAACCGCGGGTCGCGCACCGGACCTCGCCCACCAACATCGCGATGGGCCTGCTCGCCACGCTGTCGGCCCACGACCTCGGCTTCATCGACACCGGCTCGCTGATCGCGCGGCTCGAGGCCACCCTCACCACGCTCGACCGCCTCGAGCATCACGAGGGCCACCTGCTGAACTGGTACGACACCCGCACCCTCGAGCCGCTGCTGCCGAAGTACGTCTCCACCGTGGACAGCGGCAACCTGGCCGGCG